>NZ_JBAPRN010000346.1:0-4386 GCF_049281135.1 Mycobacterium sp.
CGGCCTGTGGGTCGGCAGGCACACCAATTAACCCGAGTATGCCGCGCATCCCAAGGGACGCAAGCAGCTGCTCTACGACGGATGTTACCGCGGTGGAGTCGACGGCGTAATCGGCCCCCGCGGGGGCGATTTCACGGATCTGGTCGGCCAGTGGACCGGCCTGCGGGTCGACGACGTGTGTGGCGCCGAGTTCGAGAGCGAGCGACCGCCTGCTCTCGTGTAGGTCGACCGCGATGATCGACGAGGCATCACGAACTGCGGCCGCCATGACGGCCGATAGCCCAACTGCTCCCGCACCGGCGACGATCACGGTCGTCCCGGGGCGTACGTCGATCGAGTTGAAGACTGCGCCGGCCCCGGTCTGGATGCCGCAGCCAAGCGGGCCGACGAGCTCGAGCGGAGCGCCCGGCGGGAGCTTGACCACGTTGCGCTCGTGAGCCAGCGCGTGCGTCGCCAGTGAGGACTGGCCGAAGAAGTTGGCTCCCAATTTCGTTCCGCCAGCTGCTAACCCCGACGAACCGTCGGGACGCACCCCGCTGAAGTTGTATTCCAGGAAATTATGGCAATACGCCGGCTCTCCCTTACTGCACCCCGGGCAGGCGGCGCAGCTATTGAAACTGATCGCGACGTGATCGCCAATAGCGACAGTCGTTACCTGCTCACCGACCGCCACCACGGTTCCGCTGCCCTCATGACCCAGCACGCCGGGTAACGGAAACGGTAGGTGCCCGTGCTGCACGGCGACGTCGGTGTGACAGATGCCGGCTCCGGCGATCTCTACCACGACTTCGTCGGGGGCTGGATCTTGAAGCTCCACTTCGGTAAGGGTGAACGGCGCACCGATCTCCTGAACCACAGCGGCTGAGATCTGCATCCGTGCCCCTTTACTTTCCGGCGGCGGTGGGTCCGAACTGGCTCCGTCCGCGATTAACACCCGAGCCAGTCGAAGTCGGATTCAACTGCGCTGATCCCGATGGAGCGAGTGTGGCCGAACTGGCGGAGCGGGCGCGTCACCACATCGGGCGGTTCTCTACCCCACAGAAGGGGTATTTCGCTCAAATACTCTTGGCGGCACGATTTTGACTCTTCATAGTGATATGGCCAGAGCCAAGGTGACTGTTGCAAGCTACCCGCCCCGATAGCGTGCCGGTGTGCCCGCCGTCCCAAACTCCAGGCATGCGGGCGCGGTGTCGGGGCCGGGTTTGCGGTCAACGGAGACCGCATTCCCGCAGCACGGCCGTCACCACGGCGACGCAGGGGAGGCGAAGTGAGAATCGCAGTAAGCCCACCAGCTGCGCCGGGACGAGAATCTGCGTCCGAGCCGAGGCAAGATGTGGATGCTCAGGGGGTGCGTCGAGGACAACGGGGTCCTCGAGGCAGCTCACGACGCCGGCAGCGTGATGTGAGATGACCAGCACTACGCCGCCGCTGATAACGGTCGACGAGCTCATCGAGCAGATCAAAATGGCGCCTGACGGTCCGAAAGTCGCCGCGTTCTTTGACTTTGACGGAACCCTGATTGACGGCTACTCGGCCGGCGCGCTTTACGCTCATCGCGCCCGCAATTTTGAACTCGGACCAGATGAGTTCGTGCGCACACTGCGTTCCGCACTCGGGGGGCTCCTCGACGAAGTCGCGTTCGAAGACCTACTGGTGCAAGGAATCCGTGGCTGGGTGGGCCGCACCGAAGACGACCTGATGGAACTCGGGGAGCAGCTCTTCACCCAAGAAATCGCCGGGTCGCTGTTTTACGGGGCGTGGCGATTGGTACGCGCCCACCAAAACCGCGGCCACACCGTTGTGATCGCCACATCGGCGACGCGGATGCAGGCGCAACCGATGGCCCGCGAGCTGGGTATCGAGCACGTATTGTGCACCGAGCTCGAAACCGAGCAAGGCGTGCTCACCGGGGAGCTGGCAGGTCGTACGCTGTGGGGTGATGGTAAGGCCGCTGCGGTCAAGGAATTCGCTAGACGGCAACGTATCTCATTGCGAAACTGCTACGGCTATGCCGATGGCGATGAGGACATCGCGATGCTCGACACCGTTGGATTCCCGCATCCGGTCAACCCGGCGCCGCTCCTGGCCGAACACGCCGCGGAGCACGGCTGGGATGTCGTGCGGTTCCGGGGCAAACGTGGCCGACTGCACCCCGTGGCGCTGGCCCGGACGACAGCGTTGTACGGCAGCTTCGCCGCGGCGGTGGGCGTCGGAGCGATCGTCGGAGTATTGACGAACGATAACCGCGGTGGTGTGGATCTAGCCACATCCCTGTTCGGCAGGGCCGCAGGCCAATTCGGCAATATCAAGATTGACGTCATCGGCCGGGAGCACACCACGCACCGGCCGGCCGTGTTCTTCATCAATCACCAGAGCGCGCTGATTGACGCGCTTGTCACCTCCAACGTCGTGCAGCGGGGGTTTACCGTTGTTGCGAAGGCAGAGGTGAAGCAGATACCCGTGTTAGGACCGCTACTCACTCTGGCCGACGTGGCATTCCTCGACCGCGCCGACACGTCGAAGGCCATCTCCGCGATGCAGCCGGCGATCGACAAGCTGAGCAAGGGCGTTTCAATCGCGATTTCGCCAGAAGGTACCCGGTCGCTGAGCCCGCGGGTCGGGGCTTTCAAAAAGGGGGGCTTTCACCTGGCTCGCGACGCCGGAGTTCCGATCGTTCCGATTGTGATCCGCAATGCCGGCGAAATCATGTGGCGCAATGCAAAAGTGGCTCAGGAAGGCACGATCGAAGTCGTTGTCCACGAGCCGCTTCCGACTGTCAACTGGACGAAAGCCGATCTCGATGAGTGGGTGCCGCGAATGCGCCAACTCTACGTCGACACCCTCGACGATTGGCCGGGCAGCCAGGTGGGCGAGCGCTGGTCGGAGATGATCGCGAAGGCGTCGGTGCGGAAATGACGGTGCTGGCGGATCGCCTCGCGCGGCTGCTACGCGCGAACAGGTCCGCAGCCACGCAGTCTCCGGATGAGGCCGATGCTCTACTCAGTTCCAACGAATTTTCCACAAGCACAGCAGAATTGGCGTCGCAGCTGGGTCGCGACGTGGCCGACGTGCGGGCTGAGGCGACTGCCTACGTGCGCGAGATGGCAGCAACCCATGTCCCGGGCGTCGTGCGGGCCTGGGAGACCTGGTCTTCATGGATGGTTCGTGGATTCCAAGTTGTCGTCGACGACGACGATCTTGCCAAATTGCGAGAACTCGACCGCGACCACGCCTTGATCTTCCTGATCTCGCACCGTTCGTACCTGGATCAGTTCTCGTTTCCGCCACGCCTTACGCGGGAAGGCATTTCGCCGACGTTCGGGCTGGCCGGCGCGAACCTTAACTTCTTTCCCCTGGGTGCGTTCGCGCGGCGCAACGGCTTCATCCCGGTGCGACGCTCGACGGGGGATGTGCCGGTATACCGATTGGCCCTGCGCGCGCTCGTTGGCCAGATGGTGGCCAGCGGTCGCAACCTCATTTGGTCAATCGAGGGCGGCCGGTCACGCACTGGCAAGTTACGGCCGCCGCGATACGGGTTGCTGCGTTATGTGACCGACGCGGTCGAGTCGGTCCGATCGGAGCGCACCCTCGCTGTACCGGTCTCCATCGTTTTCGACCAGTTGCCGCTGCATGAAGTAAAACTGATGACCGAAGAGTCGCGCGGACTTCCGAAGAAGCCCGAGAATGCGCGCTGGCTACTCAGCTACGCGCGCGGCCTGCGGCATCGCTTGGGACGCATATACATCAACTTCGGGTCGCCGGTCGCGCTGTATGAGCGAATGGCTCAGTTGCGTGCAGAGGACCTGAACGAGCGGCAGGTGGTCGAACGGATCGCGTTGGAAATCTGCCACCGGCTCAATCAAGCCACGCCCGTGACCGCGACGGCGGCGGTGTGCGTCGCGATGCTCGGCGCAGACCGCGCCCTGACCCTCGACGAAGTGTGCGCCACAGTCGCGCCGCTGGCTCGTTATTTGCACGACCGCGACTGGCCCGTCGCTGGGGGAGCCGATCTCACCGAGCGCGCCACGGTATCGCAGACGCTGCACGACTTGGTGGGCTCGGGTGTGCTGACCTCCTACTCCGAAGGGCCGGCAACAGTGTGGGGGATCGGCGCTGACCAGCATCTGATCGTTGCGGTCTACCGCAACAGCGCAATCCATGTCCTGGTGATGAGGGCGATCGCCGAGCTCGCTTTGTTGGCGATCGTGCGAACACCAGGAGCCACCAAGCGCACGGGTTGGGAGAGAGCCTTGGCCGTCCGCGAACTCCTCAAGTTCGACTTTTTCTTCGCCGGACGGGCGGAATTCGCCGATGAACTGTGGAATGAGTTCGCGATCATGACCGGCCGTAGCCACGACCCGGACGTAGCGATCGATACAGACGAGG
>NZ_JBAPRN010000347.1:0-4962 GCF_049281135.1 Mycobacterium sp.
TGACGACCCACCCCTTGTCGATCTTGATCCACCGCGCCCGCAACACGGTCTCGGTGCCATCGGCGGCGGTGTAGCGGGTCACCCCGGCGATCAGGCCATCACCGTCAGGAGCGATGTGCAGCAGCTGTGATGACACCAGATTTGGCGGAAGCTTCGATGAGCCGATTAGCTGACCGAGACGGTCGGGCCGAAAGTCGTCGAGGACCTTCTGGTGATTACCCGTGATGGTCGCTCGGCTGTGCTCCTTGACGAGGTCGACGAGGTCGGCTGGGACGCCTTCGGCCACGATCTCGGTCATGTTTCGTGCTCCCTCGCACCTCGATCGACCTTTGGACGTGCCACCTCATCGACGACCGACCGCATCGCCGTCGCTAAGTTTGGCAGCAGTACTTCACCTTCTACTTCAATCTAATCTCTTGAGGTTAGGGTCATTCGCGGGATCGCAGACTTGCGCCTGAGCGCGTCAAGGACCGCGCGCCCTGCCCCCTCACATGCCAAACTTCAGCGCCCATTCGGTGGTCTCGATACCCAACGGTCGTCAGTTGCGCCAAAGGTTGCCCGCCAGGGCCTTGAGCTTCGTAATCTAAACAGATAAGGTTTATGGAGGGCAGTCAAACTCCTGGGCCGCTCCGTGTCCGGTCGGGAATCGAGGAGTCGCATGTCGGTGGAGCAGTTCCGTCCCATCTACGAGAAGCACGTCGGATACGTCGTGGCAGGTGACGTGAAATCGGCGCTTGCCGACATGGAGCAGGAAACATCCCCGCCGTATTCGTGGATGTCGACACTCCGCACAGGGCAGTAGCCGCCTACGAGATCAGGGACGTCCGAGCCGACGGGGATCGCATGATCGGCGAGACCGTCTATGACACCGGCGACCACGTGATCTGGCTGCGTTCCTTCTGGGTGCAGCGCGACGGTGGGTGGTTTGCAGCGCAGCTGGAGAACTTCGCGGTCGACCCCGGTCAGAAGACACTCCGCGCTCCGGGCCGGCCCACTGAATCGACGGCGGGCGCGTGAGCTCCACCGAACGCCGGAGTCGAGACGGACAGTAGGGACATCACCGTCGAAAGCTCCCGCGCCGACCGCGGACCCACTCACCGAGAGGCTCATTCATGATCACTGCAGATCGAACCGAACTATTCATCGACGGCCGTTGGATCGCGCCCCAGTCGAGCACGGCAACCGACGTGATCGAAGCCGCCACCGAGAAGGTCCTGGGTCGTGCCGCGCTCGCGTCGAACGCCGACGTCGACGCCGCAGTCGATGCGGCCCGCCGGGCGCTCACCGGGCCGTGGGCGTCGTTCACCGCGTCGGAACGCGCCGATCTGCTGGACCGCATGGGTGCCGCGCTCAAGTCGCGCGGCCGCGAAGCCGCGATTCTCGTCAGCCGAGAAAACGGCATGCCCATCTCACTATCCAAGTCAGTCAACGGCTTCGCACCCGCGGCCATGTTGTCCTACTACGCGACGTTGATCCGCGGCGAGCAGATCGACGATGTGCGACACGGCGCCTTTCGTGGTCACACCCTCGTTCGCCGCGCACCGATCGGCGTGGTCGCAGCCATCACGCCATGGAACTATCCCCAGTCGCTCGCCGCGATGAAGATCGCGCCAGCGCTGGCCGCTGGATGCACGGTCGTGCTGAAACCATCCCCGGAAACTGCCTTGGACGCGTTCGTATTCGCCGATGCCGCCGCGGAAGCAGGGCTGCCTGACGGCGTCCTCAACATCGTCCCCGGTGGCCGAGATGCCGGTGCGCATCTCGTCGCTCACCCTGGCGTGGACAAGGTTGCCTTCACCGGGTCGACGAACGCTGGACGCGGCATCGCCGAGGTGTGCGGCCGACTACTCCGTCCGGTGACGCTCGAACTTGGAGGAAAGTCGGCCTCGATCGTCACCGAGTCCGCCGACATGGACGAGTTCGCCAAGAACCTGCTGGAGGTGTCCCTGGTCAACAACGGCCAGACCTGCCACGCGGGCACCCGCATCCTCGCACCGGCTCGACGCTACGACGAGGTGGTCGAGGTGGTCACCGAAACCGTTCGTGCGCTCGCGGTCGGGGACCCACTCGACAAGACGACGGAGATCGGGCCGCTCGTCAGTGCCGCTCAGCGTGAGCGCGTGCTCGGTTACATCGAGGCCGGCCGTGCTGACGGCTACCGAATCACGACTGGCGGCGGCGTTCCCACGTCTCAACCACAGGGCTGGTTCGTCGAGCCGACGGTGTTCGCCGACGTCGACAACGCAGCACGCATTGCGCAGGAAGAAATCTTCGGCCCCGTCCTGGTCATCACCCGCTATACCGACGAGGACCACGCGGTGAAGATTGCGAACGCCTCGGAGTATGGACTCGGCGGCGCCGTGTGGACCACCGACGAGCAGCACGGAATCGAACTCGCCTCACGCATCGAAAGCGGCACGGTCGGTGTCAACTACTACGCGCTGCCGCTGGATGCACCGTTCGGCGGCGTGAAGTCCTCCGGCCTCGGCAAGGAATTGGGACCCGAGGGTCTGGCCGCCTACTACTCCGTGAAGTCGATCTACGTCGGAACGTCTTAGGCGGCGACCGGGCGAAGCCGCTTATCGCCGCCACCACCACCCGATCACCGCGCACACCCGTGGACACGGAAACGGAGCACACGATGGCACTACCCTTGGACGGTGTCCGGGTTCTCGATCTGACCGATGGGCTGGGCGATTCCGCCGGACGATTCCTCGCCGATCTCGGGGCGGAAGTCATCCTCGTCGAGGGGCCCGCCGGCTCGTCTTCGCGCCGCGCCGAACCGCGCCACGAAGGCGTCAGCATTCCCTTCGCGCTGCGCAACGCCAACAAGCTGGGCGTCTGCCTGGACGTCGACGAACCAGCGGACCGTGATCGACTACGCGAGCTAGCTGCGGACGCCGACATCTTGATCGAGTCGAAGTCGCCGGGAAGTCTGGGGGACATTGGGCTCGGCCCCTTGGACCTGACGACCGCCAACCCGGCGCTGGTCTACGTGTCGATCACTGGATTCGGCCAAACCGGCCCCTACCGCGACTGGGTGAGCACTGAACAGACGCTGTACGCGCTGAGCGGTGTGCTGTCCCGCTCGGGCGAACCGGACAGGGTGCCGTTGCTGCCACCCAACGGCCTCGTCGAGGAGGCGGTGGGCGTGCACACGGCGTGGTCGGCTTTGCTTGCGTACTACGACCGTCTGCACACCGGGCGCGGTCAGACGGTCGACGTCTCGGCGTTCGAAGTCATCGTGCACGGGTTCGATCCTGGGTTCGGTGTGCAGGGCTCCGCTGCTGCGGGACGCTCGGAGGACTACCCCCGCGGCAGGCCGGATGCTGCCAATTTCTACCCGGTGCATCGCTGCGCGGACGGTCAGGTTCGGATCTGTCTGCTTGCGAAGCGCCAGTGGCGCGCGATGTTCGAATGGCTGGGTGAACCGGAGGAGTTCGCCGACCCCGCCTTCGACCTGATTCCGGCCCGCTTCGCGGCAGCCGAGCGGCTCAATCCGCTCATCGACGAGCTGTTCAGTGTCTACACGCGCGACGAGTTGATCGCGCAGGGAGCGGCCCGCGGGATTCCGATCGGCGGACTGAACCTGCCCGCAGAGGTGCTCGGCACAGAGCACTTCCTCCAGTCCGGGGCGCTCGTCGACGCCGAGATATCTCCGGGCTTACGGGCTCGTATTCCGCACGGCTACAGCAGGATCGACGGTGAGCGGGTCGGCTTTCGTTCGGCGGCACCACGACTCGGTCAACACGACGACGCGGTCCTCGGGCGCGCCCGACGCGCTGGGCTAGGAATCGCCGGCGGACACCCTCCCGGAACCCGACCGTTCGACGGTCTGCGCGTCCTCGACCTCGGAGTCATCGTGTTCGGCGCAGAAGTCGGTCGGCAATTCGCCGACAACGGCGCCGACGTCATCAAGATCGAGAACTCGAACTTCCCGGACGGTCTACGGCAATCCAAGCGCGGCGCGGCGTTGGCCGCGTCGGTGGCCTGGGGGCACCGAAACCGCCGCAGCCTCGGATTGAACCTTCGCAGCGACGAGGGGATCGCGGTGTTCAAGAAGCTCGCCCTCGACGCCGACATCGTGCTCGCCAACTTCAAACCCGGCACGCTGGCGTCGATGGGGCTCGGCTATGACGTGCTCTCCGCCATCAACCCGGGAATCATCGTCTCCGAGTCGAGCGCATTTGGCAGTGCGGGTCCGTGGAACAGGCGGCTCGGCTACGGTCCGCTCGTCCGGGCTGCCTGTGGAGTGTCGGCGTTTTGGCGCTACTCGGACACCTCCGAGGGCCTGTGTGACGGCTCGACCGTCTACCCGGATCACATCGCTGCCCAAGTCGCTGCGACCACCGTGCTCGCGACTCTGATCCGGCGGCTCCGCACTGGCCGCGGCGGCGCGATCGAGGTGGCGCAGGCAGACACCGCAATCGTGCAGGTCGGTCCCCAGCTCGTGAAGGAGGCCCTGGAGCCGGGAGGGCTCACCGCGCCGGGCAACTCCGATCCCCATTGCTCGCCATCCGGGGTATTCGGGTGCGCTGGTGACGACGAGTGGTGCGTCGTCACCGTCCGCGACGACGACGACTGGGCCCGGCTGTGCCGCGCCATCGGACGTGAGGACATGGCGTCAGACCCCCGCTTCTGCGAGACCAGGGCGCGCATCGACAACCGCACCGATACCGAGGGCGCGCTGGCCGCGTGGACCGCGCTTCGGTCCCCGACCGAAGTGATGACGACGCTCCAAGCGGCGGGTGTGCCGGCCGGCGCGATGGTCCGGCTGCCCGAACTGCTGACCAACCCCCAATTGGTGGCACGCCAGGCCTACACCCAACTCGAGCATGATCACCTCCCCATGGCGCTGCCCACCGCCAAGCAGGTGGCGCACTTCGAAACGTTGCCGCAATGGCCGCTGCGGCCGGCCCCGCTGGCCGGTGAGCACACCCGCGAAATCTGCCGAACCATCCT
>NZ_JBAPRN010000348.1:0-2282 GCF_049281135.1 Mycobacterium sp.
CCATACATGCGCTCGTCACCGACCAGGTTCAGCAGATCGTCGCGAATCTGGAACGCCGCGCCAAAGTGAAAACCGAACCGCACCAAGGGACCCAGATCCACCTTGCCGCGTGAGCCGACGATCGCGCCGACCCGCAGCGGGTGGATGGTGGTGTACCAGCACGTCTTGTGCATGATCAAGTTCAGGTAGTCCTCCGGGCCCAGATCCTCCACTTCGTCTAGCTGCCAACCGATCTCGGTCGCCTGCCCCTCGAGGGTGCGCATTGCCATCGTGTCGAACTCGGCCCACACCAGATCGGCCAGATCGCGGTCGAGGCGGCGGGTGGCCCGGCGCAGCACCTGGCTGGCCACGATCGCCAAGCCGTCACCGGCATTGAGCGCCGCGGCAGTTCCGTACGTGGTCGCCAAAGTCGGTCGGTTACGGCGCATTTCGCTGCCGTCCGCGATGTCGTCATGGACGAGAAAAGCGTTGTGCATCAGCTCGATCGCCACGGCAATGCCGAGCAGATCGTGCGGGTTGGCGCCGAAGGCCCGGCCTGCGGACAGGCACAGCGCCGGCCGTAACGCCTTGCCGGGCCGCGACGGGTATTCCCGCATCGGCGCGTAAAGCCATTGCGTTGGTTCCCCGTCAGGCAACGCGTCCAGCATCGAGCGGCGCACCACTTTGCCGACCTGCCGCAGCCGGTCTTCGACGGTGGAAATCAATTCGGCTTGGTCGGCCGTGCTGGTCATGAGCTTCGCGGCAGCACGCGTAACACGACTGGCAACCAGATGTCGGGATAACCATCGGCAAGCAAGGTGCCGCGGTAGTTGCCGGCAGCGGTGTCGTCGGGCACGTCGATCTCTACCGTGACACCACGGCTGCATCGGGCCACCATCGGCACGGTGTCCGGCTCGAAGCGCACCAACGCCGACTCGATCAGGGCGCCGTCGTGGGCCAACAAATCGCTACAGCGCAATCGCACCTTGCCAAGATCGTCGGCACCGCGGTTGTGCAGCCAGACGTCGGTCGACACCGCGCCGGGCTCGCTGGCCACCAAAGAGACAGCTCCGCTCGACGTGGCCTGTTGAATATCGACCGAGGCAACCTCACCGCGCGGTTGCGCTGCGCCACGCAGCGATTCGACCGCTTGGCTGGCTAACCGCTGCCATAGCTGCAACACCCGGTCGACATCCGGCGGCGGGGTGGCCTGGTCGCCCGGCGGCGGCGCGGCCTGATCGCCCGCCGCCTGAGTGCTATCGACTGAGTCGTCAACGGATTTGGTGTCGGCCGGTCGAATGAACCGATTAACGACCTCGGTAGCGGCCCGAAACCCACGAGCCTGAATCTCACCCAGTGCCCGTATGTTCAAGGCCGGATCAAAGACCGACGCCCACGGAATATCGGAGACACTGGCGTCATTGTCCCGCTCGGTCACATTTCGCTCCCGTAAACTCCGGTGGATAACTAAACATTCGGCTTGCTCCTCGGTATGCTAACGGCGTTAACAGCCAGGAGGTCGGGCCTTGCTGAATCTGTTGCAGTCCCAATTGTCGTTTTTCGGCGCGATCGATGAGGCGGTCCTCTTCGCCAAGGATGGCCACGGCGAAAACCCTGAGAAGGTGCTGCGCATCGTAGGAATCTTGCTGCCCGGCACCACCGGTTTCGGCCAGGCTGGTTGGTACCACGAACTCCTGGATTTCGCCAACCGGCCCAAAGTACGTAATCGCCGTTTGCGCGGGCCCGTAACGTTTCCCAGCGTCGAGCAGTCACTGGAATATCTGCAGGCCTCGACGGCGCAGGAGCGGATGCGGCTGGCCACCGCCGCGCTGCCCCCCGGGCCAACTCCGCAGCCCACTCCGCAGCCCAGGACCGACCCCCCTTCCCCCCCTCCCGAGGGGGGGAACGAGCCCCCTGCCGACCCCTCAAGGACTCCTGCCGCGCTGCCGGAGCGTGTTGCGGACAGTGGATACACCTCGTACCACGATCCGGTGCTGGCGCGTGCCGCGTACGCGGCAATGGTGCTGGCGAGAATCGCCGACCTGGGCGGCTTACCTCCGCGGCTCAGCGCGATACCGGATTTGCCCGCGCGAATCATGCTGGCGGCGGTCGGCTCCTGGGCGGTAGGCACCGCCCTCACCGGCTCGACGCTGGAACAGACCGTGCAGGACCTGCTCGACGAGGCGAAGGTCGTCGAGTCGCGGGATCAGTGGCGCAGCTTCGCCGCGATGAAGGTCAATCAACTATTCGCCAATCAGTCCCTGCCGTGCTTCGGCACACTCGAGTTGTTCGGCGACCAGTAC
>NZ_JBAPRN010000349.1:0-13148 GCF_049281135.1 Mycobacterium sp.
TAAACTGCAGGTCACGGCCCACATGCAGCTCGATGCGCCGGCTGGCCTCCTCGGCGTCCCAACGCTCGATCGTGTCGGTAATAATCGCTGTGATCTCTACCCCATATTGGCTGACCAGATGTTCGGCCCCGCGGACGATCCAGTTATCGACTTTGTCCCGTAATTCCGCGTCGTCTCGTAGCGATTCGCCGATACTCACCACCGCGTCGGTGACACGAGTACGCAGTGCGCTGGACGGGTCGTCGACCCCTTCGAGCACCAGCCGCTTGAGTGTCGTCCAGGCCGTCGCCGCGGCGTTGGTGACTTCCTCGCGCGACATCAGCTGCTCTTTGACCGCCTCGGCCCGCGCGATGGTCGCGTCGTCGTGCTGCAGATCGTCGGCGAATTCGAAGAGGAAACGGGTCGCCGACCGTCGCAGCTCGTGTTCCGGATTCCGGCGAACCTTGTCTGTGAAGTCCATCAACTCGCGGTGGATGCGGTCGCCGACGAGATGGTCGATGAATCGCGGAGACCAGGTCGGCGAATCCCGCTCGATCACCCGCTGGATCACCTCTCCGGCGTTCAGCGACCACTGAAAGGCCCGGTCGGCCAGCAGTTGAATCAGAGCCTCCTGCCGGTTCTCGGCGAGCAGCGTAGACAGCACCCGTCCCACCGGAGGGCCCCACTGCGGCTCGGCGATGCGCCGCACGATCATCCGGTCGATCACCTGCTGGACGTCGTCGTCGCGCAGCAGTTCCACCAGCACCCGCAGTACGGTGGCCGACTCGGCAGCTACCCGCTCGGCGTGCGACGTTTCCGAGAGCCACTTGCCGAGCCGGCTCGGGATCTGCGCGTCGCGGATCTTGGTGCCGACCACCTCCGGCGAGAGGAAGTTCTCCCGCACGAAGGTGCCGAGGCCCTCGCCGAGCTGGTCCTTCTTGCGCTTGATGATCGCGGTGTGCGGGATCGGGATGCCCAACGGGTGCTTGAACAAGGCGGTCACCGCGAACCAGTCCGCGAGCGCACCGACCATGCCGGCCTCCCCGGCGGCTCCGACGTAGCCGACCCAGGCCTCGGTGAAGCCGGCGGACTGGGCCCACCGGCAACCAAGGAACACCCCGGTGGCGCCGATCAGAAAACTCAACGCCACGACCTTCATCCGCCGCAGTCCCTGCCGGCGCTCGGCATCGGCTTGTGGGTCTGCCCCGGCGAATGACTCCGCCAGAGAAGCGGGTTTGGTCTGCGGCCCGGGCGGCAGCCTGGAGGGGTCCGCCTGCGCCGTCGGCGGGCGCTGCGGATCGGCCCGGTGTTTGGGTCCCGGAGCGGGTCCCCCGTTCAGTCCGACTGCCACCCCACCATCATCCGCTATCGAAATGGCCGCTCGGTGACGACGCCGGTCGCCGGATCTGCGCGAGAGCCGGCCAGTTTTCCGAGGTAACAGTTACCGCCTCGCAGGCACAACGCTGTTGTCTGAGGTCCAGGCGAGAAATCCTTGAAATTTAGCCGTACTATCGAGAATAACGAGTGAATAGGAACCCGCGATAGTGGCACAGCAGGTGCCGGCCGGATTGGCAAAAACAGACGGCCGGAAGCGACGATGGCACCAGCACAAGGTGGAACGCCGCAACGAGTTGATCGACGGGACCATCGAAGCCATTCGGCGCCGCGGCCAGTACGTCAGCATGGACGAGATCGCCGGCGAGATCGGCGTCTCCAAGACCGTGCTCTACCGCTACTTCGTCGACAAGAACGACCTGACGACCGCCGTGATGATGCGGTTCGCGCAAATCACGCTGATCCCCAACATGGCCAAGGCGCTGTCGACGAACCTGGACGGCTTCGAGCTGACCCGCGAAGTCATCCGGGTCTACGTCGAGACCGTCGCGAACGAACCGGAGCCCTACCGGTTCGTGATGGCCAACAACTCCGCCGGTAAGAACAAGGTCGTCGCCGATTCCGAGCGCATCATCGCCCGCATGCTGGCGGTGATGCTGCGCCGTCGCATGCGCCCGGAGGGCATGGATCTCGGCGGTGTGGAGCCGTGGGCCTACATGATCGTCGGCGGCGTTCAGCTGGCTACCCACTCCTGGTTGCTGGACCCGAGAATGAGCGCCGACGAGCTGATCGACTACCTGACCATGCTGAGTTGGAGCGCGCTGTGCGGGATCGCCGAGGTCGCCGGCTCGTTGGAGAAATTCCGCGGCCAACCGCACCCCTCGCCGATAGTGCCGCCGTTGCACAGCTAGCGGACTACGTTGGCGCCCATGACTGATGTCAGGGCGCGTTCGCGCATCAGCTCCTGGGCGTACGCCCTGCGCACTACCAATCCGCCGCCGGACGGGCCGGTCGACTTCGTCACCCGGTGGCTCGTCATCACCCGCGCCGCGGTGCTGCCGATGACGTTGTTCGCCGGTCTGCTCGCAGCGCTGCTGGCGGTCGGGCAGCCCGGATTGGATTGGCGCTGGCTCACTCTCGCGATCATCGGAATCTTGTTGGCGCACACCGTCAATAACCTGATGAACGATCTGTTCGACACTCAGACCGGTCTGGACAGCAACACCTATCCGCGCGCGCTCTATGCCCCGCATCCGGTGCTGTCGGGTTTGGTCAGCCGCCGCACCCTGCTTGTCGCGATCGGACTGGTGAACCTGGCCGATCTGGTGATTCTGATCGTGCTGACCTGGGCGCGCGGCTGGCCCGTGATCGCGTTCGCCTTGTCCGGCTTCATCCTCAGCGTCGCTTACACGGCGCCGCCGGTGCGGCTGAAGAAGCGCGGGCTCGGTGAACCCGATGTATTTGTGGTGTGGGGCCCGCTGATGGTCTGCGGCACCTACTACTCGGCGGTCGGCCATGTCGGCTGGACCGTGCTGTTGGCGTCGCTGCCTTACGGGCTGCTCTGCACGACGGTGTTGATGGGCAAGCACATCGACAAGATCCCCTACGACGAGCCGCTGGGCATTCACACGCTGCCGGTGATTTTCGGCGAGGCGCGGGCGCGCGCCGTGACGCTGGCGATGATGGTCGGCTTCTACTTGCTGGTGGTCGCGGCGGTGCTGGCCAAGGCGATGCCGTGGCCAGCCCTGATTGTCGTGCTGGCGCTGCCGCGGCTGGTCAAGGAGTGGCCATACTTCCGTCGGCCGCCGCCCGATGAGCCGCCGGCCAATTTCCCGGTGTGGCCGCTGTGGTACGCGGCGTTGGCCTGGGTGCACGTGCGCCTGGCCGGCGCCTTGCTGGTGCTGGGCCTGGCGATAGCCGCGCTACTACAGTCCGGTTTACTCCACTATTTCGGCGACTTCTCGCACGTGTATTGGCAGATGTCGGGTAGCCCTGGGCGCTAGCTCTTCACCAGGGTGAACTGGCCGACCTCGGAGACGTTGCGCTGGAAGAAATCGGAACAGCCGATCAGGTAGCGCATGTATCGGTCGTAGACCTCCTCAGAGGTCACCGCGATGGCCTCGTCGCGGGCGGCTTCCAGTTCCTTCGACCAGGTATCGAGGGTCCGGACGTAGTGGGCGGTCATCTTCTGCGTTCGCTCAACCGAAAAACCTGCGTTGGTCGAGTATTCGATGACATCGTCGTCGCTTGGCACCGCGCCGCCGGGAAAGATCTCCGCCGCGATGAACCGCATGAACTTCAGATCGCTCATGGTGATCGGGATGCCCATCTCCGGCCAACGCTTGAGCGGGTGCCCCATGATCGTCTGCAATACCATGCGGCCGTCGCTCGGCATGATGCGGTAGCACAGGTCGAAGAAGGCCTTGTAGCGCGATTTGGGGAACGCCTCGAATGCTTCGATGCTGACGATGCGGTCGACCGGCTCGTCGAACTCCTCCCAGCCGCGCAGCAGCACGCGCCGCGAGCGATCGGTGTCGACTGAATCGAGAATCTCCTGGCCCAAAGCGCGCTGGTTCTTGCTCAACGTCAGCCCGACCACGTTCACGTCGTACTTTTCGATCGCGCGCTTCATCACCGACGCCCAACCGCAGCCGACGTCGAGCAGCGTCATGCCGGACTTCAGGTCGAGCTTGCCGAGTGCGAGGTCGATCTTGGCGA
Organism: Mycobacterium sp.; assembly: GCF_049281135.1. Lineage (GTDB taxonomy): Bacteria > Actinomycetota > Actinomycetes > Mycobacteriales > Mycobacteriaceae > Mycobacterium. Next base: position 4,033 of record NZ_JBAPRN010000349.1, read on the forward strand.
TCTGCGCCTCTTCCAGCGTCATGTCATCGCGTTCGTAGTACGCACAGCTGTACGTGCGCGTCGGATCTTGGAACAGGCCGAAGAATTCGTTGGAGGTGTCGTAGTGGGCCTGGACGTCCTCATAGGCGGGCCGCAGTTTCGACGAGCCCTCCGACCCGCTTTCCGTCATCTGAGATTGGCCTTTCAAAATGACCCGTCTTCGGGTCGCCAGGTTCGTATGCTGCGAACGATCTGTATAACGCACTTTGGTCAATCCGGCTACGCAGGAGCTTTTTCGCAGGTGAATTGAACGACGTCGGTGTAGCCCTCGCGGAACAGGTCGGCACAACCGGTCAGGTATTTCAGGAAGCGCTCGTAGATCTCCTCGGACGTGACCGCGATGGCCTCGTCCTTCTTCGCTTCCAGATTGCTGGCCCAGGTGTCTAGCGTGCGGGCGTAATGCGGACGCAGCGGTTGCTTCTTGGTCACCGTGTACCCCGCCTTGGTCGCACTGTCTTCGACCTGCGCGGCCAGCGGCAGACGACCGCCGGGATAGATCTCGTCCATGATGAATTTGATGAACCGCACCCGCGACATCGTCAACGGCAGCTGCCGCTCTTTGATCTCCTCATCGCTTGGAATGATAATCGTGTGCAGCATCATCACGCCGTCATCAGGCATCAAATTGAGCGTCTTTTTGAAGTAGTCGTCGTATTTGTTGAAGCCGAAGTGTTCGAAAGCGCCAATTGACACCACCCGATCGACCGGCTCGTCGAAGTCCTCCCACGGCTGCAGACGGACTTCCATGTTGCGTTTGCTGGTCGAGTTCGCGAACCAGTGATCCTCGATGTGCTGCTTCTGGTTTTCCGACAGCGTCAATCCAATGACGTTGACGTCGTACTTTTCCACCGCCCGCATGATCGTCGAACCCCACCCGCAGCCGATGTCGAGCAGCGTCATGCCCGGCTTCAGGCCGAGCTTGCCGAGGGACAGGTCGACCTTGGCGCGCTGCGCCTGCTCGAGCGTGTAGTCGTCCTTCTCGAAGTAGGCACAGCTATACGTCTGGGACGGGTCCTGCCAGAGCCGGAAGAAGTCATTGGAGATGTCGTAGTGGAACTGGACTTCCTTCTTGTCCGAGCCGCGAGTCTGCGACGCGGACTTGGACAGCCACTTGGATTGGGCACTGGGCGTTGCGCTAGAGGTATCTGACACCGTTTGTCCTGAATCGGAATGAGTTATTGCAAGGGACTGCGCCGGTCTGCTCGACACGGAAATGAGGTTACGCCCCACCCCCGAGGAGCAAGAGTAACCGCTGACGCAAGTCTAATGTGTCGGCGGTATCTTCCGAAAACCGGAGGGATCGCGGCAGCGCAACCAGCGGACCCTAGTAGGAGTAGAAACCCTTGCCGGATTTCTTGCCGAGCTGACCGGCCTCGACCATGCGTTGCAGCAGCGGCGGCGGGGCGTAATGCGCGTCCTTGAGCTCGTCGTACATCGCGTCGGCGATCAACTTCATGGTGTCCAGACCGATCAGGTCGGAAAGCCGCAACGGACCCATCGGATGCGACAGTCCGGCAACGACGGCGGTGTCGACGTCTTCCACCGACGCGGCACCCGACTCGACCATCCGGATGGCCGACAGTAGGTAGGGCACCAGCAACGCGTTGACAACGAAGCCAGAACGGTCGCCGCAGCGCACCACCTTCTTGCCGAGCACATCGCTCGCGAAGTGTTCAACGCGCGCCACAGCATCGTCGGTGGTGACCAGCGTGCTGATCAACTCGACGAGCGGTAGCACCGGAACCGGATTGAAGAAGTGCAGACCCAGCACGCGGCCCGGATTCTTCGTCGCCGCAGCGATTTTCATGATCGGGATGCTCGAGGTGTTGGAGGCGAGCACGGCGTCCGGATCGGTGATGACCTCGTCGAGTTCAGCGAAGACCTTCGCCTTGACGGCCTCGTTCTCGACGATCGCCTCGATGGTCAGTTGACGGTCGGCGAGCTCGGACAGCTTGGTGGTGTAGCGCAGCCGCGCCAGCGTCGCGTCGCGCTCGTCGGCGGGCAGCTTGCCCTTGCTGACGGCCCGCTCCAGCGACGCCTCGATCCGGGCCTTGCCCGCGGCGGCCAGCTCCTCGGTGGGCTCGAAGACCACCACGTCGGCGCCGGCCTTTGCCGATACCTCGGCGATGCCCGCGCCCATCTGCCCGGCACCGACCACGCCGACCCGCTCAATCGCATTGCTCACTGTCGAAGTTGTCCTCTCAATATGCGTCAGGCCCCGCCCAGGGTTTCCGGGCGGGGCCTGCGCTGTCAAGCCGATTGCTTTTGGCTACGGCCTGGGCTTAGTTGGCTCAGCTCAGTGGAACTGACCTTCTTCGGTCGAGCCCGCGAGCGCGGTGGTCGACGACGTCGGGTCCACAGTGGTCGCGATCCGGTCGAAGTAACCGGCGCCGACCTCGCGCTGGTGCTTGGTGGCGGTGTAACCCCGCTCCTCGGCGGCGAACTCGCGCTCCTGCAGCTCGACGTAGGCGCTCATCTGGTTGCGGGCGTAGCCGTAGGCCAGATCGAACATCGAGTAGTTCAGCGCGTGGAAGCCGGCCAGCGTGATGAACTGGAACTTGAAGCCCATCGCGCCGAGTTCCTTCTGGAACCGCGAGATCGTCGAGTCGTCCAGGTGCTTGCGCCAGTTGAACGACGGCGAGCAGTTGTAGGCCAGCAGCTGGTCGGGGAACTCGCTCTTGACGCCCTCGGCGAACTTGCGGGCCAGGTCGAGGTCCGGGGTGCCGGTCTCCATCCAGATCAGGTCGGAGTACGGCGCGTATGCCTTGGCGCGGGCGATGCAGGGCTCGAGGCCGTTCTTCACCCGGTAGAAGCCTTCGGCGGTGCGCTCACCGGTGACGAACGGACGGTCGCGCTCGTCGACGTCGGAGGTGATCAGCGTGGCGGCCTCGGCGTCGGTGCGGGCGATGACCACGGTCGGCACGTCAGCCACGTCGGCGGCCAGGCGGGCAGACGTCAGGGTGCGGATGTGCTGCTGGGTCGGGATCAGCACCTTGCCGCCCAGGTGGCCACACTTCTTCTCCGAGGCCAGCTGGTCCTCCCAGTGCGAGCCCGCGACACCAGCCGCGATCATCGCTTTCTGCAGCTCGTAGACGTTGAGCGCGCCACCGAAGCCGGCCTCACCGTCGGCGACGATCGGGGCCAGCCAGTTCTCGATGGAGGTGTCGCCCTCGACCTTGGCGATCTGGTCGGCGCGCAGCAGTGCGTTGTTGATCCGGCGGACCACCTGCGGCACCGAGTTGGCCGGGTAGAGGCTCTGGTCGGGGTAGGTGTGGCCGGACAGGTTCGCGTCGCCGGCGACCTGCCAACCGGACAGGTAGATGGCCTTCAGGCCGGCACGAACCTGCTGGACGGCCATGTTGCCGGTCAGTGCGCCGAGCGCGTTAACGAATTCGAGGTCGTGCAACTGGCTCCACAGCACCTCGGCGCCACGGCGGGCCAGAGTGGACTCCTCGACGACCGAACCCTGCAACGCCACCACGTCGGCGGGGGTGTAGGTCCGGGTAATGCCCTTCCAGCGTGGGTTGGTGTCCCAATCCTTCTGGATCTGCTCGGGGCTCTTCGGCGTGCCAACGCTCGACATAGCACTGCTCCTCAAAAGTTGGTGATCTGAGGACCCTGAATTTCCAGGCTTGCTAAGGCCCCCAGCATCGTTGCTGATTTGCTAACACGAAGATGGCACAGGTCAGCAGCGCTGGTCCACTCATTTTCGTGCCAATTTTGGCTAGGGATCAGGCGTTTTTTGCAAATTTTGCAAAGATGCTCGCGAACTGAAACGGTTCAGTTTCTACCAGCCGGTAACTTAAATCCGCAGGTCAGAACCGGCGTTTGCATAACGCTCGTACGGTTAAAGGGGGAAGATCGCCGCGAGTGCTTTGGTCTCGTCGCCGACGGCATATGTGAGCGTTCTAACAGTGCGATCGGCCAGGTTCTCGCCGAAGCGATCGGTCGCGCCGGGCGGGTAGACGTGCGAGATGATCTCCAACTTGTCACTCAGTGCCACCGCGGCGTCGTGCTCGATGGTCACCCGCAGCGGCGCCTTCAGCAGCTCCGGGTACGACGCGAGGTAGTCCTCGACGACGCTCCAGTACACAGAGTTGTTCATGTGGTCGAAAAAGTCGATGTCTGTGAATCGAACGGGAAACTCGTGGATCTCCGCGGCGTCCTCGCGACTGCCGGCCTTCAAATATGCCCTCCACCGCAGCCGGTCGACGTCGGTGGTCTTACGCAGGCCGTCGAGAAAGTCGTCGGAGATGCGTGCCGGCGTCTGGGTGTCCCGGTTGAAGTTGATCCAAAACGCCTCGGACTCCAGCAAGCCGCCCTTGCGACCGTCGATGCGGACCCGCATGTCACACCACCGGTTCGAGGTGCCAGAACACCACCGCCGCATTCGCAACATGTCGCCGAACTCGATGGGACGGATCAGGTCGATCATGGTCCGTCGCACAATCCAGAGCGGATGAGTTTCCTCGAACCCCATCTCGCGCAACTGATCCTGGCCGATGTCCACGATGTGGCGAGCCGCGGCATCGAAGCGAAGCCGGCCTTCGCGGTCGATATCGGCGACGCGCAGCGGCCACTCCCGGTCGAAGACGTCGGGATGCCCGTCGGGCACCGGCATCATCACTTTGTCCAAGCTCACGGTTTCACTCCCCGCTGCTTCTCACGCTGGGCCTTCGGTCTGCGCAACACGACATAACTCCGTGGCTGGTAGCTGGCCTAGCTTAGGTCCCCCAAGCCAGAATGATGCCAAACGACCTTGCTGTGGTGCCAATCCGCGAGGCTGTGCAAATCTTGCTAACCCAGTCTTCGCAACGCGGGTACGCTGGCCCGATGGCCAAGACATTCGTTGGCTCGCGCGTCCGGCAGCTACGCGGCGAGCGCGGAATCAGCCAGGCGGCGCTGGCGCAAATGCTCGACATCTCGCCCAGCTATCTCAACCAGATCGAGCACGACGTGCGGCCGCTGACGGTCGCGGTGCTACTGCGAATCACCGAGGTGTTCGGCGTCGACGCGACGTTCTTCGCCTCGCAGGACGACACCCGGCTGCTTGCCGAGCTACGCGAGGTCACGCTCGACCACGACCTCGGCGTCGAGGTAGACCAGTCCGAGCTGGCCGACGTCGTGAGCTCGCACCCGGCGTTGGCGCGGGCTCTGGTCAACCTGCACCGGCGGTACCGGCTCACGACCACACAGCTGGCGGCCGCCACCGAGGACCGCTTCTCCGACGGGAGCGGCAGCGGGTCGATCACCATGCCACACGAAGAGGTGCGCGACTACTTCTACGAGCGGCAGAACTACCTGCACGAGCTGGACACGGCGGCCGAGGAGCTCACGGTGCGGATGCGCATGCACCGCGCCGATCTGGTTCGCGACCTGTCCGACCGGCTGACGTCGGTGCACGATGTCCGGATCAAGCGAATCGATCTGGGCGACAACGTCCTTCACCGCTTCGACCCGGAGACTCGGACGCTGGAGATCGGCGGACACCTGCCGTCGGGTCAGTATGCGTTCAAGCTCGCCGCGGAGTTGGCCTACCTGGAACATGGGGCGCTGATCGACGGTCTGGTCGATGAGGGCGGCTTCACCAGCGACGAGTCCCGCAAGCTGGCCCGGCTTGGGCTGGCCAACTACTTCGCTGCCGCGACGGTGCTGCCGTACCGACAGTTCCACCAAATCGCCGAGAACTTCCGATACGACGTCGAGCGGCTGTCGGCGTTTTACGCGGTGAGCTACGAGACCATCGCCCACCGGCTGTCCACGCTGCAGCGGCCGTCGATGCGCGGCGTGCCTTTGTCGTTCGTGCGCGTCGACCGCGCCGGCAACATGTCGAAACGCCAGTCCGCCACCGGTTTTCACTTCTCGTCGGCGGGCGGCACCTGCCCGCTGTGGAACGTCTACGAGACGTTCGCCAACCCGGGCAAGATCTTGGTTCAGATCGCTCAGATGCCGGACGGACGTAGTTACATGTGGGTGGCCCGCACCGTCGAACGGCGCGCATCACGGTATGGTCAGCCCGGGAAAACCTTCGCGATCGGGCTGGGCTGCGAACTCCGGCATGCCCACCGGCTCGTCTACTCGGAAGGACTGGACTTGTCGGGCAACATCGCCACACCGATCGGCGCGGGCTGCCGGGTCTGCGAGCGCGACAACTGCCCGCAGCGAGCGTTCCCCGCGCTGGGGCGGGCACTCGATCTCGACGAGCACCGCAGCACCGTGTCGCCGTACTTGGTGAAGCACCCATGACCGATCCCGCCGGCGACGATGCAGAGCGCAGCGATGCGGTGGGGGCACCTCCCGCTTGCGGGGGAAAGCGGCCGATGAGCCAGCACAGTGGTCGCATCCCGGCAGGTGGCTTCCGTGAACTCGGCCCGATCAATTGGGTTTTGGCGAAGTCGGCGGCCCGCACCGTGCGCGCACCCAAGATGCACTTGTTCGCCACGCTGGGTCAGCACAAGCGGCTGTTCCTGTCGATGATGCCGTATTCCGCCGTGCTGCTACGCGGCCGATTACCGCTGGTCGACACCGAGCTGGTGATCCTGCGCGTCGCGCACCTGCGCGATTCGGAATACGAGCTGCAGCACCACCGCTGGATGGGACGCCGTCGCGGACTCGACGATCGCACGCAGGAGCTGATCTTCGCCTGGCCGAACGCCGCGGGCAACGCCGAAGAACTCACTGACCGGCAACAGACGCTGCTACGCGCCACCGATGAGTTCATCCTCAACCGCTCGATCAGCACCGAGGTGTGGCAGCAGCTGTCCCATCACCTCGACCGGCGTCAGCTCATCGAATTCTGCTTACTGGCGGGGCAATACGACTGCCTGGCAGCGACCATGTCGGCCCTGGAGATCCCGCTGGACCACCCGGGCGATCACAGATAGGTGTCGGCCAGCACCAACACTGTCAGCAGGACCGGCAGAACCGGCAACCCGAATGCGAACGCCGCCAGGGTTAGATTTCCCCGCGCCCGCACCCGCCGAGCCCACAGCGCCGCGCCCAGCGCAAAAACCGCCGACACCGCCAGCACGATCGGACCCCACACACCCGCCGTCGTCAGGAAGTCCCCGATCGAGAAAGCCACCAGCCACAGCACGTAACCGGCCAGCACACCGCCGAGCGCGGCCCAAACCGATTCCGCTCGCACCGCTCTGGACCTGGCCATCGGCGTCAGAAGTTGATCATGTGGCCGGTCAGGCCGTGGAAGCATTCCTGCAACGCCTCCGACATCGTCGGGTGGGTATGGACGTTGCGCGCCAACTCGTTTGCGGTCAGGTCCCACTTCTGCGCCAACGTCAGCTCAGGCAGCAACTCGGCCACATCGTGGCCGACCAGGTGCCCGCCCAGCAGTTCGAGGTGCTTGGCATCAGCGACCAGCTTCACGAAGCCACTCGGGTCGCCGACACCGTGCGCTTTGGCGTTGGCCGTGAACGGGAACTTGGCCACCACGACGTCATAGCCCTCGTCGCGGGCCTGCTGCTCAGTGAGTCCGAAGCTCGCCACGTTCGGCTGACAGAACGTCGCGCGTGGCAGCATGCGGTAGTCACCGAGAGCCAAAGTCTCTGCGCCGCCGATGGTTTCGGCTGCCACCACGCCCTGTGCCTCGGCGACGTGAGCCAATTGCAGCAATCCGGTGACATCGCCGATGGCGTAGATGTGGTCGACGTTGGTGAGCATGTAGTCGGTGACCCCGATCGCCTTGCGATCAGTCAGCGCGACGCCGGCCGCATCAAGTCCGAAGCCTTCGACGTTGGGCGCAAAACCAATGGCCTGCAAGACTTTCGCAGCCTTGAGCTCTTCGGTTTTGCCGTCTTTGCTGACGGTCACCGTGACGACCGAGCCGTCGTCGGCGATCGACTCGACCTTCGTGCCGGTGAGGATCTTGACGCCGAGCTTCTTGAACTGCTTCTCGATTTCCCTGGAGGCATCGATGTCTTCGTTGGGCAGCGCGCGCGGCAGGAACTCGACGATGGTCACGTCGACGCCGTAGTTCTTCAGCACATAGCCGAACTCGATGCCGATGGCCCCGGCGCCGGCGATGATGATCGACTCGGGCAGCTCGCGGGACAGGATCAGTTCTTCATACGTGACAACGTTGTTCGACAACGAGGTACCGGGAACCAGACGGGTGCTGCTGCCGGTGGCGATGATGACGTTGTCGAAGGTGACGGTTTCGGTGCCGCCCTCGTTGAGTTCGACGGCCAGCGTGTGGGGGTCGGTGAACCTGCCGTAGCCGTGGATCTCGGTGATCTTGTTCTTCTTCATCAAGAAATGCACGCCGGCCACCCGGCCGTCGGCCACCTTGCGGCTCCTGTCGAACGCCACCCCGTAGTCGAAGGTCACCTCGCCGCTGATGCCGAAGGCCGCGGCTTCCTTGTTGAAGATGTGCGCGAGTTCGGCATTGCGCAGCAGCGCCTTGGACGGGATGCAGCCGACGTTGAGGCAGACTCCGCCCCAGTATTTCGGTTCGACGATCGCGGTGTTCAGTCCAAGCTGCGCGGCGCGGATGGCCGCGACGTATCCACCAGGTCCGGCTCCGAGGACGACAACGTCATAGTGGGTCACGGCACCTACCCTAATCGCCTGACTCTGCCCATCAGGCGGCCAGCCATTCATCGATCTTGTCGTCGAAGCGCTCGGCGACATGCAGGCTGCGCCCCGGCGCATCACTGAGCCAGCCGCGGGCGATGAACACGCTGGTGATGGCGGCGGGTAGCGCCCCGGCCAGGTGGATACGACGGTCAGTCCAGTCCACGCAGGAGCGGGCGAACACCCGCCGACTGGCCCGAAGGGCGGCCAGGTCGATGTCCAGCCGTTCGACCAGATGTTGCCCGCGGTCGGTGAGCTCATGGTCGCGGTCGTCGAGGCGACGGATCGCTCCGACGGCCAGCAGCCGGTCGCGCAGTTGCACGCCGCGGCGTCCGGCCAGGTGGTCGTAACAGGTGCGGGCCTCCGACAGCGCGCAAGCGGCCTGCTGATCCCCAACGGACACCGGGGCCGGCGGCGCAATCTCTGCGATGGCCTCCAACACCGTGGCCACTTCCGGGTCGACGATCTCGTGGTAGCGGTGCCGGCCC
>NZ_JBAPRN010000350.1:0-16540 GCF_049281135.1 Mycobacterium sp.
GGGTGCCACGGCTGCCGGCCTGCCTGCCCTCGGCGGGGCCGGCGGTAATGCCGGTGTGTTCGGCGAACACGGCGCCGTCGGCGACTTCGGAACCCTGCCTGGGGGTCTCACCCAGCCTGCCGACCCCGGCGGGTCGCTGCTGTCGCTCGGGACTTCCGGCAGCTTCCTCACCAACAGCGACGGGCAAGTCGTCACCCTGCATGGGCTCAACGAGGTCTACAAGATCGCGCCCGGCGACCCCCTGGCCAGCGGGTTCAACGACGACGATGCGGCGTTCCTGGCCGAAAACGGTTTCAACGCAGTCCGGGTGGGCGTGATCTGGTCTGACCTGGAGCCCGACCCCGGGGTCTTCAACACCGCCTACCTGAACTCGATAGAGAGCACCGTCCAAACCCTCGGCAACCACGGGATCTACAGCATCATCGACTTCCATCAGGACGCCTACAGCACCGCGTTCGGCGGCGAAGGGGCACCCGATTGGGCGGTGCAGACCGACGGGGCGGCCAACCCCTCGCTGCCCTTCCCGTACAACGAGTTCTTCAATCCCGCAGAGCAGCAGGCTTGGGAGTCGTTCTGGACGAACTCCGACGCCCCGAACGGAATTGGTCTGGAGAACAACTACAGCCAGATGCTGGAGTACGTGGCCAATGCCTTCAACGGCGACCCCAACGTGGCCGGATTCGAGCTCATCAACGAACCATCGCCGGGCATATCGTCGTTCCTGCCGACCCTGTTCGGCAACCCATTCTTCGACAGTCAGCAGCTGACCCCCTTCTACGATCAGGGGGCGGACGCGATCCGGGCCGTCGATCCGAGCACACCGATTTTCTTCGAACCCAACGTCCTGTCCAATGCGGGCATACCGACCGATCTTGGTCATGTCGACGCCACGAACACAGTCTTGTCGTTCCACGACTACTGCGAGTTCAACCTCGGCCCGCTGGGGTGCATACCGAGCGTCAGCGGCATTGTGGGCAATGCCGAGGCATACGCGGAGGCGCAGGGGATTCCGGCCTTCATGACCGAGTTCGGCGCCACCAGCGACCAAGCGCAGATCCTGGCGCCGATGCAAGGAGCCGACCAACACCTGATCGGGTGGACGGAGTGGGCCTACTCGGGCCAGGGCGACATCACCACCAGCGCGAGTCCGCCGGGTTCGGAGTCGCTGGTGTACAACCCGGCCGATCCGCTGACGGGCGCCAACATCAATACCGCCAACCTGGACACCCTCGCCGAGCCGTACCCGCAGCTGGTCTCCGGCACGCCGGAGTCCTATTCGTTCGACAACGGGACGTTCCAGTTCAGCTACTCCACCGCGGAGGCCGACGGCCTGGGTAGCTTCCCGGCCGGCTCGCAGACCACCATCTCGGTCCCGAGCGTCGAGTTCCCGGACGGCTACCAGGTCAGCGTCACCGGCGGCGAGGTCGTCTCGGCTCCTAATGCCGCCGAACTGGTGATCGCCTCGAACAGCGGTGCCAGCACCGTCACCGTCACAGTCAGCGCTGCCGGAACGTAGCCAGGGTGCCCGCCGGCCCGGTCGGCCGATAGGCTGGTCGACCATGACCAGTACCGACCCGGCGCCGCAGCCGCACGCCACTGCCGAGCAGGTCGAGGCCGCCCGGCACGACAGCAAGCTGGCCCAGGTGCTCTATCACGACTGGGAAGCGGAGAACTACGACGAGAAGTGGTCGATCTCCTATGACCAGCGCTGCATCGACTACGCGCGGGATTGCTTCGACGGCGTCGTCCCGGACGACGAGATCCACCGGCTGCCCTACGGCCACGCCCTCGAGTTGGGTTGCGGTAGTGGCTTTTTCCTGCTGAACCTGATCCAGTCGGGCGTGGCCCGACGCGGATCGGTCACCGATCTGTCTCCGGGCATGGTCAAAGTCGCCACCCGCAACGGGCAGTCGTTGGGGCTGGACATCGACGGCCGCGTTGCCGACGCCGAGCGCATCCCCTACGAGGACAACACCTTTGACCTGGTGGTCGGACACGCTGTGCTGCATCACATTCCGGATGTCGAGCTGACGTTGCGGGAGGTGCTTCGGGTGCTGCGGCCCGGTGGTCGCTTCGTATTCGCCGGCGAGCCCACCACCGTCGGGAACAGTTATGCGCGCGCGCTGTCGACCCTGACTTGGCGCGTCGCGACCAACGTCACCAAGTTGCCCGGGCTGGAAAGCTGGCGGCGCCCGCAGGCCGAGCTCGACGAGTCCTCGCGCGCTGCCGCACTCGAGGCCCTCGTCGACTTGCACACGTTTTCCCCGGACCAATTGGAGAAGATGGCGACCCGGGCCGGCGCCGTCGAGGTCGACACCGCCACCGTCGAGTTCACCGCGGCGATGCTCGGCTGGCCGCTGCGCACCTTCGAATACGCCGTGCCACCGGGGCGGCTGGGCTGGGCGTGGGCCAACTTCGCGTTCACTAGCTGGAAGGCGCTGAGCTGGGCCGACGGCAACGTGTGGCGACACATGGTGCCGAAGGGCTGGTTCTACAACGTCGAGATCACCGGGACCAAGCCGTCCTGAATGTCAGCCTCGACGACGTCGCCTATCTGACGTCGGACGAAGGCTCGACTGCGCTGGCTGCGGTCGAGGCCCTCCGGCTGACCGACCGCATCGCCGAGATCGCCAGGCTACGAAAGCAATTCGGCGACCGGACGCCGCTGCTGGTGGAGACGGTGTTGCTGCGACGCCGCTCGGTCGCCAAGCTCTCCGAGCTGCCCGGCACCCGCGACTGGCTGTTCACTGACGAGGCGTTACAGCAGGCCAGTGCCGCACCGGTAGCGCTGCACCGCTCGAAGCGATTACGCGGCAGAGTGATTCACGATGTAACGTGCTCGGTCGGCACTGAGCTGGCGGCGTTGCACGGCTCGGCGGCCCGCGCGGTCGGTAGCGACCTCGATCCGGTACGGCTGGCGATGGCGCGGCACAATCTCGATGGCCTGGTCGACCTGTTTCGCGCCGACGCGTTGCGCCCGGTAACCCGCGACACCGTGGTGCTGGCCGATCCGGCGCGGCGAGGTGGCGGGCGTCGGCGCTTCCATCCCCGTGACTACCAACCGGCTTTGGATCTCCTCTTCGAGGCCTATCGTGACCGGGATTTGGTCGTGAAATGCGCTCCGGGAATCGATTTCGATGCGCTGTCGCAGTTCGGGTTCGACGGTGAGATCGAGGTGACGTCGTATCGCGGCTCGGTGCGTGAGGCCTGCCTCTGGTCGGCGGGTTTGGCCGAGGCAGGTGTGCGCCGTCGGGCAAGCGTTCTGGACCGCGACGAGCAGATCACCGGCGCCGAGCCCGACGATTGCCCGGTTCAGCCGGCCGGCCGGTGGATTGTCGACCCGGACGGAGCCGTGGTACGGGCCGGCTTGGTGCGTCACTACGCGGCGCGGCACGGGCTGTGGCAGCTCGACGCGCACATCGCCTACCTGTCCGGCGACGAGCTTCCACCCGGCGTCCGCGGGTTCGAGGTGCTCGAGCAGCTGGCCTTCGACGAGCGACGATTGCGTCAAGCCTTGAGCGCGCTCGACTGCGGGTCGCTCGAGATCCTGGTGCGCGGCGTCGAGGTGGATCCCGATGCGCTACGCCGCCGATTGGCGCTGCGCGGCAGCCGATCGTTATCGGTGCTCATCACCCGGGTCGGGCAGGGCACCGCGGCGCAAGGGACGGCATTCGTATGCCAGTCGTCACGTTAGGGCGCTGCGCCTAAACGGCAATCCGCGAGAAGTGGCTTTTGAACGCACGGGACGGACTCCTGGTTGAGAACATACTCAAGGTGTTCTTGGGTTTTGTTCGGAAATTTCGTACTCCCGTCCCTCGTCTGGAGACGTACGGCGACTCGTCGACTGCCGCGGCTGCTGAGACCACTTCGCTGGCCGACCTCACGACTGCCGGCGACAGCGGCGACCTGTTGACCGACCTGCTGTCGGCAATGGACCCCGGGGCCGCCGCCGACAGCGGAAACCTGCTGACTGACCTTGCATCCTTGTTCTGACGTCACTGTCTCCCGGGTCGGCCCACCGGCCGGGCGGAGCGCATTTCCATCGGGGGATACGCCAAAAAATAGGGAAATCTCCCCATGAACTGAGACGGGTGCACACCGCAGACTGATGTGAGCGCGCCGGGGGGTCGGCACCGCTACAGCGAAGCATTACCGGGACATGATGTAGCTGCTGTAGCTTGGCCGCCCCCGGTTGCGCGACGACGGTGGGGCGGCGACAACGGCCCTCCGCGCAGTGCGCAGTCTTCCTGGCGGGTCCGCGTTTAGACCAAAGCGTGAACCCGCCAGGATGCACACGCACGGCTGCGCTCCCTTTCGGATGTTTGCCAGCAACGCCAAGAGCTACTTGGACATTCGACGTTCGCAATGTGTTTCGCTGCACGTAAGCGGCTTTTCCTCGACGCGCTTAGCCGCGCTTGCTAACTGATAACTTTTTGTCAGGTAACCTGGTATTAACACGCCGTCATAGCTACGATTTGTTCTCAGCATCTCTTGATAAGCGAATTCCGCACTGCCGACAGGCCGGTCGTGAAAGGAAGTTCGACGGTGAACGCTCGTGGTGTGACTCGACTGGCCCTGCCGGCTTGTGGGCTGGCCTTGAGTGCGGCGGTGGCGTTCGGTACGCAGGAACTTCGCCCCGCGACGGACATCGTCGTGGCCGCCGCTTCCGGCATCGAAAGCGCCGCCCTCACCAGCGGCGGCGCTGACGCCGGGCATCTCGTCACTGTCACTGGGACTCCTGCGCAGTCGATGGGCGGTGGCTGCGAACGGGAGCGTCGGCCGATCTGCAGCCGCCCAGGGCGACGGTCAACGCGTCGTTGAATTGAACGCCGCGCTGTCCAGTCGGTAATAACGCCCGCAGGGCGGCTAATCGCGTCCAGGCCAGCGCTCGGAGTCCGGAATATCGGCTTCTCATTCCGCTCGGTCGAACAAATAATTCGTAAAACCGACGGTATCTCTCAGGTTTATCTCCGATCTCACAAGAGTGACCGCTGGTCAGGAGCATACCGGTCACCGCTGATCAGAAGTCAAAACCTGCAGAACAGACTTGACAGGCGGGACAGAAGATACCAGTGATAATCGCTCCTGACCCAAACAAGGGCTTAGGACTTTTTCGCCAATTATTAGACTTTGTTCGAACAAAATTAACGGCTGCGCATAAGCTGGGCCGACACAGCGCGGTTGGGCGCTATGGCGACAAACACGCCAATTGGCGTTGTTTGGGGGAAAGGTAAATCGATGAAGTGCACTCGTGCTTTAACTCGGTTGGGGTTGCTGGCCGCGGGGTTGGGTGTCGGAGCAGCGTTCGCTTCGATGCCCGCTATCGCCTCGGCAGACACATCCAGCGACTGGCTGTCGGCGGTCGACAGTTTTCTCAGCACTGCGGCCCCGGCCGCTGACACGACGCCGGCTCTGAACCTGGCCATCTCGATGGACGGGGATACGTTCTTCCAGGCAGGCACCGCGGAGGCCTACTCCGGTTCCGACGGGGACATTGCGATCGCGAACGGCGCCGGCGCGTCTGCGTACGCGTTCGGCACCAATAATTACGCGAGTGTCGACGGCACGGATTCGTCGGCCGTAGCCGGTGGTTATGACGCAGCCATGGCAAGCGGCTCACACGACGACACCGCTTTCGCTTTCGGCAACAACGACCTCAGTTACGCCGGCGGCGACGGGGCCTCGAACCCGGGCACCTTCGACTACGCCGTCATCTTCGGCGACAACGACACTGCCTTGTCCGGCGGCGACGCGGCGGGCGCCGGCAGCTACGACGGCGCCTACGTCGAGGGCAACAATCTCGGGATCGCCCAAGTACAGGGCAGCGACTACCTCGCCGACATCCTGAAGTTCTACGGCGACGGGTCGACTAGCACCACCGCTGCGGCCGCTGAGAGCGGCGGGCAGCATCTGACCGACCTGCTGTCGGGGGGTTCGGCTGCCGCTGCGGACGCCAGCAACATCTGGACTGAACTGCTGTCGGCGTTCGACGGTGGAAGTGCGGCTGCGGACGCCGGCACCCTGTGGACCGAGCTCGCGTCGCTGTTCTAGAGAACCCGCCTGCCGGGTCGGCGGCCGCCGTCAGGGAGGACGGTGGCCGCTGACCTGGGCAGGCGCCTGTCAGCACCGGCCAGGCAAGCGATGGGGTCAGAGGGGCCAGGTAGTCTGGCTAGACGGCATTTCAGCCGTTCTGAGTCTGCGAGGACAAGTCGACCGATGCGCAACATCATGTCGGCCGCGCTAATAGCGGCCGGAGCCCTGCTGGGCTGGTCGGGCATCGCGGTCGCCGGCGCGGACTCGGCGTGTACCAGCTTGGGCGGCGCGCTTCAAGATGATCAGACGTGCAACGTGCACATCACGACGTCGACTTACACGCTGGCCATGACTTTTCCGGTGGATTACCCGGACCAGGCGCTGACTGACTTCCTCATCCAGAATCGAGATGGCTTCGTCAACGTCGCGCAGACGTCGTCGCAGACTTCCGGCCCACGCGAAGTGCCGTACCAAATGGACGTCACCTCCGAGCAATATCACTCCGGCCAGTCGCCCACCGGCACCCGAAGCGTGGTGCTCAAGGTCTTCGAAGACCTCGGCGGCCCGCGCCCGTCGACCTTCTACAAAGGCTTCAATTACGACCTCGGTGAACAAAAGGCGATCACCTTCGACACGCTTTTCGCACCGAACACCAAGCCGCTGGACGCGATCTACCCGATCGTGCAGCGCGAGATGGGAAAGAAAACCGGGCTCGGCGCCGCAATCCTGCCCGGATCCGGCCTGGACGCCTCGCATTATCAGAACTTCGCCATCACCGATGACGAGCTGATCTTCTACTTCGCGCCCGGTGAGCTGCTGCCCTCGCTGGCGGGCGCCAGCCAGGTCCACGTCCCCCGCAACGCCATCCCGCCGCTGGCCGTCAAGGGCTAGACCGGCCCGGTGAGTCAGCTCGGGGCGAAGCTGTACACCTGACCATCGCTGGTCGCGGCGACGACCCGGCGATCATGGCCGATCGAGACGCCGACGGGATAACCGGTCGCCTCCGGCAACCGGTAGCTGTTGAGGGTGCGGCCGCTCCCGGGATCGAAAACCAGCAGCGTCATGCCTCGCGCGCCCTCGCCCGGCCCGCCGGTGACGACCGCGTAACCGACGCCGCTCCCGGCCAGGCTCGACGTCGACAGCGGGCTGACGTCATTGCGTCGCCACACTTCCTGGGCGTGGCCACCGGCGTCCTTGACGGCGACGAGACGGGTATCTGGACCGCCACCCGACACGACCAGCCCCCCCGGTGTGACCGATGGCGGCGTCTGCGGCTGGAACTTCAGCGGAATCGACCATTTGGGCTTGCCGTCGGCGGCGTGCAGCGCCCACAGCCGCTCGTCACGCCCATTGACGTAGATGGTGGATCCGTCGCTGGATGCCACCGGGCTGGCCAGGACCCCGGCGGCGACCGCGTTGCTGGTCCACTCCCGGGTCAGCAGCGGGTTTTGACCCGGGTGGTACTTCAGCCCGACCAGCACTGACGCGGGGGCGTCGGGTTCCCACAGGCCCACCACGATCATCCCGTTCGCTCGCGCGAATGCGGGTGCGGCGGCGATGGGGCAGCCCGCCAGGGCCGGCCCGCAATCGGAGAGCCCGCGGGTGAAGTCGCTCGGGTCGACGTTGTCCACCAGGTCGACCGAATTGCCGACGACGGTGCCCCGATCGCTGTCGAACACCTGCACCTGCCCCAGGTGTGTGACTACGAGAAGTTGTCCGTGATCGAGAATCCTTGGCGTGGAAGGCATTCCCATCACCGGGCGCCGCCAGCGGATCCATTGGGTAGGGGGAAAGGACACGATCGCCCCGGGCTGGCCGACGTAGAGGTTGTCGAAGCCGTCGAACAACGGGCTGGCCAGCCCGCCGCCCTGGAAGAGCCGTGTGCACCACCGTTGCCGGCCGTTGTCGTCGTTCTCCCACTCCATCAGCGAACAGCCGCCTGGTGTCTGCGCGTTCGCCGCGAGCCAGTTGCGCGAGCTGAGCGCCACCGCTGACGCCAGGGACCCTTTCACCGAACGGGTCCAGCGCAGGGTCAGCCGGTCCGCGCCGCGCGTTGGGCTGTAGCTGCTGTTGGCCGCGTCGCCGTACTGGGCGGGCCAGCCTTCCGCCGGCGTGGTCTCGACCCAGGAGTCGGTATTGCCGCAGCCCGCCACAGCGGCCGTCAGAAGCACCGCCGACGCCACAGATGACCAATGCCGCACAGTGCGACGGGGAATCGGCCAGGGCACGGTGCGAGGGTAACCCGCGGCGGGTCGCTTCTGGCTCATTGCCCGCTTCGCCATGCTTCACACCACGGCGATAGGCTTTTCGGCCATGACGAGCATGTGGGGGGCCCCGATTCATCGCCGCTGGCGGGGGTCGAATCTGCGGGACCCACGCCAGGCCAAATTCCTCACACTGGCCTCACTGAGATGGGTGTTGCGCAACCACGCCTACACGCCCTGGTACCTGGTGCGCTACTGGCGATTGCTGAAGTTCAAGCTGGCCAACCCGCACATCATCACTCGCGGCATGGTGTTCATCGGCAAAGGCGTGGAGATCCACGCGACACCGGAGTTGGCGCAGCTGGAAATCGGGCGCTGGGTGCATATCGGCGACAAGAACACGATCCGGGCGCACGAGGGCTCGCTGCGCTTCGGCGACAAGGTGGTGTTGGGCCGCGACAACGTCATCAACTGTTACCTCGACATCGAACTCGGCGACTCGGTCCTGATGGCCGACTGGTGCTATGTATGCGATTTCGACCATCGGATGGACGACATCACGCTGCCGATCAAAGATCAGGGCATCATCAAATCCCCGATCCGGATCGGCCCGGACACCTGGGTCGGGGTCAAGGTGACCGTGCTGCGCGGCACCACCATCGGACGGGGCTGCGTGCTGGGATCACACGCCGTGGTCCGGGGGGACGTGCCGGACTTCTCCATCGCGGTCGGGGCGCCGGCCAAGGTGGTCAAGAATCGCCAGCTGGCCTGGGAGACTTCGGCCGCTCAGCGCGCCGAGCTTGCCGCGGCGCTGGCCGACATCGAACGCAAGAAAGCCGCCCGCTGACTCAGTTCATGCTTTGGTAGCGGCGCAGCGCTTCGCTGCGTTCCGCGCTGTGGTCGACGATTGGTTCGGGATAACCGGCTGGCCGATCGCCTTTGGTCAGAGTGACGTCATCGGCATCAGCGAGCTCGGAGACCCAGCGGCGGACGTAGTCGCCGGCGGGATCGAACTTCTCGGCCTGCCTGGTCGGGTTGAACACCCGGAAATACGGCGCGGCATCGGTGCCGCACCCCGCGGACCACTGCCAGCCGTGTTGGTTGCTGGCCATATCGCCGTCGACCAGCTGGTCGAGGAACCACCGGGCGCCCCATTGCCAGGGCAGGTGCAAGTCCTTGACCAGAAACGACGCCACGATCATCCGCACCCGGTTATGCATGAAACCGGTCTCACGAAGTTGACGCATGCCGGCGTCGACGATCGGAAATCCTGTCTCGCCGGCTTTCCAGGATTCGAAGTGCCGCTTGGCCTTCGCGTCGGTATCGGTATCGATGGCGTCGAAATCGCGGTTCCAATTCCACCAGACGCTGTCGGGCCAATGATGCAGTACTGCGGCGTAGAAATCGCGAAAAGCCAACTCGCGCAAATACGCTCGTGCACCGGCGCGCCGCTGGTCCAAGTCCGCGACCATGGTCCTGGGGTGGATCGTGCCGAACTTCAGATGGGCGGACATCCGACTCGTGCCGTCGTGATCGGGACGATTCCGGTCGTCGCCATAGTTCTCAAGTCCCTTGTCGACGAACCTTTTCAACTGCCGTCGCGCAGCGGCCTCGCCCGCGGGCAGGTCGAGTTCGATGCCGGGGTCGGGTATGTCGACCGGTTTGGCGCGCTTGCCCAGCTTGGTGGGATCGACCCAGTTCGCGGACTTGGCTCCCGATCGGGCAGCTGACCGCCACCCCATCTCGTGCCATCGGCTGAAGAACGGGGTGAACACCTTGTACGGCTCGCCGTCGTCCTTGATCACGCGCCCCGGTGAGACCAGATACGGCGACCCAGTCGCCACCAGCGGCACCTCGCCCAACGCCGAGCGCACGCGCTCGTCGCGCCGCCGACCGTAGGGCGCGAAGTCTTCGGAGACATGGACAGACGTCGCCTCAATCTCCTTGACGAGCGCAGGAATACGCTCTTCGGGTCGGCCCCGTGTCACCAGAATCCGTCCATCCAGGTCGTCGCGCAACCGGCGCAACGAGTCGCACAGAAACTGCATCCGGCGACTGCCCGAGGACGCCTCCAAACGGGGATCGAGGACAAAGCACGCCAACACCTCGTCACACTCGGCGGCCGCCCTGTGTAGTGGCGGGAGGTCGCGCAGTCGCAGGTCTCGGCGGAACCACAACAACGCGGGCATCAGCGGGTCAAGCGTTTCATCGGCGATTGAGTACCCAAATGTGGCCCGACATGACGGTGGCAAAGGCACACCACAGCGGATACGGCGCCAACGCGGCCCCCGCCCGCGCGTCAGCCGCAGCGGTACGCCTGGCCAGATCGGCGCTGCTGGCGGCCAGCACGGCTGCGCCGACCGCCGAGGCGCCCAGCTTCTGATACTTGAAGAACAGCCAACTCCACCCGGCGTTGAGGATGAGGTTGGCGGCCAGCGCGACAATGTAATTGCGGGCTTCTTTGTCACGCCCGGTCTCGCGCAGTCGGTCGATCGCAATCGCGGAGGTGACCGCGATGTCGGCGTACAACGTGGTCCAGGCGAGCGGAAACACACCGTTGGGCGGCACATAGCTCGGTTTACGTAAACGGGAGTACCACCGGGTGATCCGCGGCTGGCTGGCGATGCTTCCGATTCCTGAGGTCGCACCGACGGCAAGGGTCGTCGCGGCCAGTATCTGCTTGTTCACCTGATATCCCTTCGACTTCGGCAAGTCTTTCAGTGTATTAAGTATTAATCAACTGAAGTAATACCCGAATGCGGGATAAGCTGAACGACGTCATGGGCCCCGATGAGACGGCGGGCGGCCGAGCCGCACTCGAACAGCAGATATCCGCTCATCTGCGGGTGATGACGGCCGAGTCCGAACAGATCGGCCGATCGTTCGCCGTGGTGCATGACGTGCGGCCTACCGATTTTCGCGCTCTGCTGCATGTCATGGTTGCCGAAACCGCCGGGGTGCCAATCACGTCGGGGGAGCTACGGCAACGCATGGGGCTGTCAGGCGCGGCCATCACCTATCTGGTTGACCGAATGATGGCGTCGGGGCACATCACGCGCGAGTCTGACCCCGGCGACCGGCGCAAGGTGATCCTGCGTTATTCGGATTCTGGCCTGGCTACCGCGCGAGCGTTCTTCGCCCCGCTGGGAGCCCACTCCCATGAAGCGATGCAAGGCTTGTCCGACGAAGATCTCTCCGCGGCCAGCAGGGTTTTCACCTCGCTGATCGCGGCGATGCGGCGATACCAGGATGAGTTGTCGTCCTGGAAGCCGCCCGAGCAGCAGACCGATTGAGCACGGGAACGGGGACGGAGGTGCGGTGCCCACTGATTCGAACGGGATGACGACCCGCAAACGGCGCCACATCGACGTCTGCCTTGACGACCGGGTGACGTATTCCGGCGTGACGACTGGGCTGGAACGCTACCGGCTGCCGTACAACGCGCTGACGCAGACCAGCCTCGCCCGGGTCGATCTGTCGAGCAGCTTCCTCGGTGTGCCCTTACGGGCACCGATCCTGGTCGGGGCGATGACCGGCGGCGCCGACCTGTCCGGGACCATCAACAAGAATCTGGCCGAAGCCGCGCAACGGCTCGGCATCGGAATGATGCTTGGCTCGCAGCGGATCATGCTCGACAGCGCATTGGGGGAGCAGGCGGCGTCCAGCTTCACGGTCCGCGATGTCGCGCCGGATGTGTTGTTGTTCGGCAATATTGGGCTGGCGCAGCTGACCGCTGCTGCGGCTGACGACATCTCGAATGCGTTGGAGCGAGTTGGCGCCGATGCGCTCGCGGTACACACCAATCCGCTGCAAGAGGCCGTCCAGCGAAATGGCGACGGCGACTTTTCCGGGTCGCTCGACCGGCTGCGCCAGGTCGCCGACGCATTGGACTACCCAGTGCTGCTCAAGGAAGTGGGTCACGGCATCGGCGCCTCCGCGATCGCCGAGTTGACGGGTCCGTCCGGCGAGTTGCCGGTGGCCGCGATCGACGTCGCCGGTGCCGGCGGTACCTCGTGGTCGCGGGTGGAGCAGCTCGTTCGCTATGGCGAGGTGCGATTCCCCGACCTGGCCGACTGGGGAATACCCACGGCGCAGGCCATCGTGGAGGTGCGCGAGGCTCTGCCCGTTGTCCCATTGGTCGCTTCTGGTGGTATCCGCACCGGCATGGACGCGGCGAAAGCGCTGGCTTTGGGCGCAGACGTCGTGGCCATTGCCCGGCCATTGCTGGCTGCGGCGATCGAATCCAGTGCGGCGGTGGTGGACTGGCTACAGCGCTTCATCGACGAGCTGCGGATCTGCCTGCACGGGTCTGGTGCCGCGAATTTAACGGCCTTGCGCCATATCGGCGTCAGCAAAATCCAGTAAAGCATTGATTCGCAACACTTTTTGGTTGCGAAAGCCTTGCTCAGGCGAGGTCGCTGGATGCCGTGGCCGGAGCCGTCGTCGGCTTTGATTGGGGAAGCCCGATTTCGGCTTCAAAAGTCGACATCGCGGCGATCATCGCGCCGAAAACCCGGTGAGCGGCAAGCAGATCCCTGTCGGGTATGTCGGCCAGCGCAGCTCGCAGGTGCGCGCCGAGCGGCTGAAAAAAACCGTGTGCCAGTTCCATGCCGCTTGCTTCGTATCGGAGACGGGCCTTGCGTCGATCCGAGGGGTCCGATTCGCGCCGGACATGGCCGGCATCGATCATGCGATCGACGAGGTAGGTGATCGCGGCCGGTGAGACGTCCATCCGCTGCCGTAGCTGAGCCATCGTCAGCGGCGTCCCGGCCGTCTCGGCGACCATCACGTGCAACAACGCGTGGAAGTCGCTGCCACTCACGTCGTTTTGGCGCGCGAAATGGCGACCTATTCGGTCGGACTGTGCAGTAACCGCCCGCATATCGGCCGACATGAGCTGTTCCAGCTCTGGCCTGCTGGGAGGTGAACCGTTTCCCCGCTTAGTCACCTGATCGCATCCTTCTTAGCGATAAATTCCGTTAAGAATATACGGACATCTGCTGGATCAGCGAGAATACGCCAGCAACCGCCAAAAATATCTCATGGCAGCGCAAACGGCGTCGCTGCTCCGCGGTTCGGTATAACGTATTGGCCCGCTTCGGGAGCCATCGGCGCCCAACCTGGACGAGTCAGAACTTGTGAGTACTCAATTAGGGCAAAGGTATTCGCCGTCGCAGGGTTACTTCAGAAGTGAGCCGTCGCCGCGCGTGACCCGCTGTGCAACTTGCGCAATGGGCGTATTGGCGTCTTGGGACATCTGCTTGAGCCTTTCAAAGGCTTCAGCAGCGTCAATATCAAAGCGTTCCATCAGCCTGCCTTTGGCCTGGCCGATGATGTCCCGCGAGACCAGCGCTACGCGAAACTGCTGGTCATGCCGCATCATGTTCCACACGAGTGCAGCATGCGTCGCGAAAATCAGCCCCAAATTGACTGACTCGTCATCGAAGACTTCTGGCGATTCGGCATAGAAGTTGAGCGCCGCAGCGGAGACGCCTTCTTTGAACATTCCGAACGACAAGATCGATCGGACGGGCGTCTGCTTGAGCGCGGCGCCACGGTAGAGCGGCCACCGATCGTCACGAACGAGATCATCGACGCGGACGCTTTCCTGCAAGGTGGCGGCAGTCAGGCATGGTCCCTGTTGATAGCGACTCTGGATTTCGTCGAGCATCACTGGGTAGCGATGGGTCGCGGCCGCCGTATCGATGCCGCGACGTCTCTGCCTCACCGTGATGCCTGCGTATTGGGCTCCCGGGACCGATTCCGCGGCGCCGGTGATCAATCCGCTCAGCAGCGCGGGCATGTCGAATGAGGCGCGTTGGTGGAGGTCGGCGACAAATTGGGTTGCCTGCAAGTACGTCGATGTTCGCGAATCCAGCGACAACTCTTCGGATTTGGACGCATTCACTGTGCGGTCTTCCCGATCGTCGGTTGTAGGGTCGCAGCGCACCTGGCTGGCGGCAGATACCCGATGAACCCGTCGCCGGCTGCCGATACCACTACCCGCGCTCACGTTTGCACTATAAACTTAACTATTCATGTTATGAAGTAGATGCCAGAATCTGGCACAGTGAGAAAAAGTGGGTATACCACCCGGGAGCAGGGCGTCCAGTTGCTGCAGATCTGAGCTAAGCGAGGAGTGTGCGATGCGCTGCGTCATCTTCGGTGCCACCGGCTACCTAGGGGTGCGGCTGGTCCCCGAACTGCTGTCGGCGGGTCACGACGTTCGGGTGATGGCGCGAACGCCCGCCAAACTCGACGATGTGCCGTGGCGCCAGGACGTCGAGGTCGTCGAGGGTGACGTCGCGGACGCCGACACAGTGCGGCTGGCACTCGAAGGTCAGCAAGTGCTCTTCTACCTGGTGCACTCGATGCTGAGCAACGATTTCGTCGACCTGGATGCGCGTGCGGCCTCGATCGTCGCAGACGCCGCCAAACAGGCAGGCCTCTCGCGCATCGTGTACGTGGGCGGCATCATCGCGGATCACCAGCATTTGTCGGACCATTTGGCGTCGCGAGCCGAAGTTGGCCGGCTGCTGCATGATTCGGGAGTCCCTACCGCGGAACTACGGGCGGCGGCGATCATCGGGGCCGGGTCAGCGAGCTTCGAAATGCTGCGGTACCTGACTGAACGACTGCCGTTGATGGTCACGCCGAAATGGTTGCGCACCCGGGTTCAACCCATTGCGATCCACGACGTGCTGTATTACCTCACGAACGCGGCGGAGTTGCCCGCCGACGTGAGCCGCCCCTTCGACATCGGCGGGCCGGACACCTTTACCTACACCGAGATGATCCGGACGTTCGCGGCGATCGCGGGCCTGCGGCGCCGAGTTGCCATCCCGGTGCCGGTGCTGACTCCGTACCTGTCCTCGCACTGGGTGAACCTGATCACCCCGTTGCCACGGTCGTTGGCGTCGTCGCTGATGAAATCGCTCGAGAACGATGTCGTCTGCACCGAGCACGATATCGCCCAACACATCCCAGACCCGCAAAAAGGTCTGACGCACTACCAACACGCCGTCGAACTCGCACTGGAACGAACGCGCGACACGGCACTGACCACTCGCTGGTCGCGACCGGGGAATGAGGACTCACCGTCCCAGCCGCTGCCTACCGACCCGGCCTGGGCCGGCGGATCGCTGCACGAACAGGTGTCTGAACGGCAGGTCGACGCCGATGTCGAGACGCTGTGGCGGGTGTTCGAGTCGATCGGTTCCCAGCACGGCTGGTCTGCGACCCCGCCGGGCTGGGCGTCGCGTGGATGGGCTGGTCGGGCCGGCGATGCTGCGCCGCGACCATCATCATCGCGCCAGCTGCACGCGGGTGAGGCGCTGGACGGGTGGCGCGTCGAGCACGTTGATCAGCCCCGGCTGTTGCGGCTGCGCGCGGATGTTCCGCTGCCGGGCCGGCTTTGGCTCGAGCTGTCGGCGCACCCCGACGGCGACAGTCGCTGCTGCTATCGGCAGCGGGTGGTGTTCCAGCCGTATGGCCTTGCTGGCGAAGCCTTTTGGACGACGTCCGGCTGGCTTCGTCGCGCGGTGTTCGGCGGCATCGCCCGCGACGTCACCGCACAGGCAAACGGCGCACGGGTTTCCACGCGAACATAGCGGGCGAACGAATTACGGTGTAGCGGCCCGCAGCTGATAGCGGCGTTCGGCATAGGCCAAGTCGTCTTTCCACAGCCGGGCCGCGGCGACGCGCATGAGCCCGGTGATCAGCGGAGCGGCGTGACGCGCCCGCTTGAACCCGGTGCGGTCGGAGTGGGCCACGGTGGCTTCGATCACTGCCGTTCGCGGCCGGTTGTCGGGACCTAAACCCAATGGGGTGGCGTGAGTTTCGACCACACTTCCCGCTCCCTCGCCGTCCACGATGCGCATCACGATGGTGCGCGCCTCGGGGCTGGTGAACTCGGCGACCGTGGGTACGCCGACGCGGCCGATCCGGAATGTCACCGCCACCAGGAAACGGTCTGCCTCTTCGGTCGGAGTGGTCAGCACCTCTAGCCGGGTGAACGAATAGGGGTGGTACCAGGCGCCGTGCCACGGATCGAGGCGGTTGGCGATGATGTCGGAAGGTTCGCACGTGCCGACCATTCTCGCGACGGCGTCTAGTGTGTCGCCGGCTGGTCTGGCTGGAATCACGGGCTGATCGAGCGGCTCCTCGCCACCGACATCGTCCAGACGGACCCAGGCGAGCACGCCGTCGTCATGGCTGGGCAATGGCCGCCAACCGAATTCGTCGGTGTCGGCGTCCAGGCAGAGGCCGTGCCATCGGCAGATCAGTGCGCCGCCGTGTACGGC
>NZ_JBAPRN010000351.1:0-2318 GCF_049281135.1 Mycobacterium sp.
TTCTGGTCCTGAGCGTTGGCCTTCTCGGGCCAGTTGAGGGTGATCTTCGCGATCGGTCCCTCTTTTTGGTAGATGATTCTCTCGCGGGTTTCGTTGAGGTCCATACGTTTTTACCTTTCCCTATGAAGTGATGACGCCGATTTCTGCGCCGATGTCGTAAGTAGTCCCGATCTGGCCCGTCCATTGCACGGTGCCCGAGGTCCCAGCCTCGATTTCCTGCTCCACCTTCTCGGTTGCGATCACGTAGATCGGCGTGCCCTCGTCCACATGCTGTCCGGCTTCGACGAGCAGATCGGTGAGCTCTGCCTCAGAGACGGCGACCGATACCCGGGGAATGCGGATGATGAAGTCAGCCATGGGCTCCCGCCCGGTCCAGGGTCCGCTGAGCGGCGGCGACGATCCGTTCCGGCGACGGATACACAGTTGCCTCCAGCGCGGGCGCGGCGGGGTTGGGGATGAACCTGGCCGCGACCCGCTCGACGGGCGCGACCAGCTCGCCGAACAGCTCGGACTGCAGGATCGCGGCGATCTCCGCTCCGGGGCCGCCGAATTGCACTGCGTCGTGGATGATTACGGCCCGGCGAGTTCGGCGCACGGATTCGACGATCGTCTCGACGTCGAGCGGTACCAGGGTCCGCAGGTCGACGACCTCCGCGCTGACGCTCTGGCCGGCGAGGGTTTCCGCCGCTGCCAGCGCGTCGTGCACGGGCCGGCCGTAGCTGATCAGGCTCACGTCGGTGCCGGACCGCTTGATGTCGGCCTGGCCCAGCGGAATCCTGAAGCCCGGGTCGACGGGAACCAGCCCCTTCTTGCCTTGCAGCCGAATCGTTTCGACGAACAAGCACGGGTCCTCGTCGAAGATCGCCGACGCGAGTAGGCCTTTGCCGTCTCGCGGGGTGGAGGGCACGATCACCTTCATCCCGGGGATGTGCATGAACCACGCCTCCAGGCTCTGCGAATGAGTTGCGCCAGTGGCCAACCCCGCATAGACCTGGGTGCGGATGGTGATCGGCGCCGTGGTGCGCCCAGCGGTCATGAATCGCAATTTGGCGGCGTTGTTGATCAGCTGGTCTGCCGCGATACCGATGAAGTCCATGATCATGATCTCGGCTACCGGCAACATTCCGTCGATGGCCGCACCGATCGCGGCGCCGACGATCGCCGCTTCCGATATCGGGGTGTCCAGGACACGGTCGTGGCCGTACTTCGTCGACAGGCCCGCCGTGGGGCCCGAGGCGCCAGGGTCAGCGATGTCCTCACCGAGCAGGAACACGCGGTCGTCGGCCTGCAGCGCCTGATCCAACGCGAGGTTCAGCGCCTCGCGCATCGTCATCTCTTTGTCGTCCATACCATTACACCGGGAACTTGATGGGGGTTGCGTACACGTCGCGGTCGAGTTCGTCGACCATCGGGGAATCGGCGCTCATCACGGTGTGCAGCGCCGCCTCCACGGTCGCGAGCGCATCGTCATCGATGCCATCCAACTCGGCTTCACCGCAGATGCCCGCTTCGGCGAGCTGCGCGCGGAACTTCGGCACCGGGTCGGCATCCATCGCCGCGGCCAGTTGTTCCTTGGGGATGTACGGCATCCGGTCGCCGAAGTAGTGGCCCCGGAAACGGAAGGTCACGCACTCGATGAAGGTGGGGCCGCCACCGGAGCGTGCGCGCCGCAGCGCCTCGTCGAGAACCGATTTCACCGCCAGCGGGTCGTTACCGTCGACGCGCACGCCCGGCATGCCGTAGCCGGCCGCGCGTTCGGCGACGTGCTCGAGCTTCATGGTGTCGCTGGTGGGCGTCATCTCGGCGTAAAGATTGTTCTGGCACACGAAGACCATCGGCAGATCCCACAGCGCGGCCATGTTGGCCGCCTCGTGAAACGAGCCGGTGTTGGTCGCACCGTCGCCGAAGCTGACCACGGTGACGCGATCAAGGCCTTTGCGTTTGGCCGACATCGCCAAGCCCACCGCTACCGGCGGTCCGGCGCCAACGATGCCGGTCGACAGCATCACCCCGTTCTCGGGTTTTGCGATGTGCATGGTGCCGCCCTTACCACGGCCGGCGCCCGTCGTGCGCCCCATCATCTCGCCGTAAATCTCTTCGAGCGGTACGCCTTTGCCGATCAGATCGTGCAGCCCGCGATAGGTGGTCACCAGTTGGTCGTCGGCTCGCAGCGAGATACCCATCGCGGCGGCGATCGCCTCCTGGCCGCGCGACGGCCAGTACACGCACATGAATTCTCCGGTGCCGATCCCTTTGGAGAGCCGGTCGTCGGCAGCCTTCATCAGCACCATCAAGGCATAGAGGCGCTTGTGCACTTC
>NZ_JBAPRN010000352.1:0-3871 GCF_049281135.1 Mycobacterium sp.
GTCCAGCAGGGGGCGCCCGGGCAGCTACCCCCCAACCAAGGACCGGTGCTCGCGCCGCGTGAGTCCGTCGGTCCGCGGCCCGGGCCGCCGCCGCCGGCGCAGGGAGGTCACCAGTGAATTCCCGTAAGACGAGGATCGTCGTTGCTGCGGCGCTGGTGCTGGCGCTGCTGGGTGGGGTGGGCGCGCTGATGCGGTCGTCGGGCGGGCGCACCCATGTGATCGGATACTTCGACAACGCCAACGGCATTTTCGTCGGCGACGCCGTGGTGATCCTCGGCGTGGCCGTCGGCCAGATCGACAAGATCGAACCGCAGCCCGACCGCGTCAAGATCTCGTTTTGGTATGACGACAAATACAAGGTGCCCGCCGATGCCAAAGCGGTGGTGCTGTCGCCGAACCTGGTGACGATTCGGGAGCTTCAGCTGACCCCGGCCTACACCGGCGGCCCGGTGATGCCCAACGGCGCGGTGCTTCCGCTGGCACGCACCGCCGTCCCGATGGAGTGGGACGACCTTCGTGCGCAGCTGGAGAAGCTCACCGGGATCCTGCAGCCCACGCAACCGGGCGGGGTCAGCACACTGGGATCGTTCGTCAATACCGCGGCAGCCAACTTGCGCGGCCAGGGCCCAGATATCCGGGAAGCCGTTGTCAAGCTGTCACAGGCGGTTTCGGCGCTCGCTGACCACAGCGGCGACCTGTACGGCAGTTTCAGAAACCTGGCGGCTCTGGTGTCGGCGCTGCATGACAGCGGCGGGCTGCTGCGCCACCTGAACCAGAACCTGGCCGCGGTCACCGAGTTGTTGGCCAACGACCACAACGAGGTCGCCGACACGTTCAATGCGGACAACGAGGAGGCCGCCAAGATCACGGCCTTTCTGGACGACAACCGCGAGACGCTGGGCGTTACGTCGGACAAGGCCGCGGAGCTGTCCAACGCGGTGGTCGAGAGCCTCGACGACATCAAGCAGGCCCTGCACATTGGCCCCAACGTGTTCCAGAACGTGTTGAACATCTATCAACCCGCCCAAAGCGCATACACCGGCGCGCTGGCGCTGCAGAACTTCGCCAATCCGCTGCAGTTCTTGTGTTCGGGTGTGCAGGCGGCATCGAGGTTGGGCGCTGCGCAGTCTGCCAAGCTGTGTGTGCAGTACATGGCCCCGATCCTCAAGAACCGTCAGGTCAACTGGCTGCCGCTCGGGTTGAACCCGTACGCCGGGGCCTCGGCGCGTCCTAACGAATTGACCTACAGCGAGGACTTTCTGCGCCCGGACTACATCCCGCCGCCCGGGCCGGCGCCCACCGAGGCGTTCCGTACGGTGCCACCGCCGCCCAACGGGCCACTGCCACCGGCCAATGAGATCTTCAACTTCTTCGGCAACGGGATGATCAACACCAACGCGCCCTATGTGCCGGCCAAGCCGGCCAACCCGCTGCCCGTCGATCCGGCCACCGGGCTGCGCTCCATGATGTTGCCCGGCAGCCTGGATAACCAGAACGTCGGAGGTGGACATTGACCCGCCGCAGCCACCGGCGTCGCTGCGGCGCGGTGCTTCTGATCGCGCTGGCCGTGGCCGCGCTGTCCGGTTGCGGCGCCTTGCGGGACTTCCGGGGCGCCAACTCGTTGCCGCTGCCGGGCAGAGTGGGTGTCGGCCCGGGCTCTTACACCATTCAGGCGCAGATGCCCGATGTGCAGAACCTCAAGGAGAATTCCCGGGTCCAGTTCAACGATGTGCTGATCGGTAACGTGGCCAAGGTCGAACGCCAAGGCTGGCATGCGCTGGTCACCATGAGCATCGAACCGGACGCCGTGCTGCCGGCCAATGCCACCGTCACGATCGGTCAGACCAGCCTGCTGGGCACGCTGCACGTCGAACTGGCGACGCCCCCCGGCGTGGAGGCGAAGGGCAAGCTGCACAACGGATCGGTGATCCCGCTGTCGTCGGCGAGCTCCTACCCGTCCACCGAGCAGACGCTGGGCGCGGTGTCGCTGGTGCTCAACGGCGGCGGTCTGGGTCAGCTTCAAGACATCACCGCGACGTTGAGCACCGCCTTCACCGGTCGCGAAAAAGACCTCAGAAGCCTGATCCCGCAACTGGATAAGTTCACCGCCTACCTCAACGACCAAAAAGATGACATCGTCGCCGCGCTGGACAGCCTCAACAACCTGGTCGGTCAAGTCGCCGAGCAGAAGCCGGTCCTGGACAAGGCGCTCAAAACCATCCCGGCCGCGCTCACCGTCCTGAAGGACGAACGGGGAAAAATCGCCGACGCCCTTCTGATCGGTCCCAAGACGGGCGCCCTTGCCGCCGACGCGCTCGAGCCGACCAAGGAGAATTTGATCAAGGAGATCGGCGATCTGGGTCCGGTGGAAAAATCGCTGGCCGACTCGGGGCTGGCGCTGACCCGCGGTCTGGACTATCTCACGGTCCCGCTGTTCTCCAAACCGCCGGTGGCCAAATGGATCCGGGGCGACTACGGGAACCTCTCGGCCATCTTCGACTTGACGATGAGCCGGCTTGATTCGGGGATTTTCACCGGCACCCGGTGGGAGGGCAACCTGACCGAGCTGGAGATGCAGTGGGGCCGCACCCTCGGGGTGATGCCCAGCCCGTACACGGCGCGCAATCCCCTTGTTGCGCCTTACCAGTTCAATCAGGGGCCCTGACATGCGTTTACATCGGCGGACGATTATCACGCTGGCGATCTTTTCGGCGATCTCGGTGATCGCTGCCGGGCTTGTTGGTCTGTACTACGCGAACCTGCCGGCTGCCTACCTCGGAATCGGTCGGTACACGGTGCGCATGCAGCTGGATCGGGCGGGGGAGCTCTACCGCGCCGGCAACG
The DNA here is from genome assembly GCF_049281135.1 of Mycobacterium sp. Taxonomy (GTDB): domain Bacteria; phylum Actinomycetota; class Actinomycetes; order Mycobacteriales; family Mycobacteriaceae; genus Mycobacterium. The sequence goes on from NZ_JBAPRN010000352.1 coordinate 2,845, forward strand.
TCACCTATCGGGGTGTGGAGGTCGGCCGGGTGTCGAAGGTGCACCTCACCGATACCGGTGTGGAGGCGGTGCTGTCGATGAAGTCGGGTATTCATATCCCCGCCGATCTCACCGCGCATGTGCACAGCGCGTCGGCGATCGGTGAGCAGTATGTGGATTTGATCCCGCGCAGCGCGAGCGGGCCGATGCTCAAGAACAACGATGTGATCCCGCAGGATCGTACGACCATTCCGCCGAACGTTAATTCGTTGTTGGCGGCGGTCAGTCGCGGTTTGAACGCCATCCCGCGCGACAACCTCAAGACGGTGGTCGACGAGTCGTATGTGGCCGTGGGTGGGCTGGGTCCGGAGTTGTCCCGGTTGTTCGGCGGTGGCGCGAAACTGGCGACCGAGGCGCGCCAGAACCTGGATGCGATCATTACCTTGATCGACGAGCCCAAGCCGATCCTCGACAGCCAGATCGACACCTCGGACTCGATCCAGGCCTGGGCCGCCCACCTGGCCAACGTCACCAAGCAGATTCAGACCGTCGAACAAAACAACGGCGCTCTGTCGGGATCGATTCACAAGCTGGGCCCACTTTTCGCGTCATTAGCCGACGTGGCCGATCGACTCGCGCCGACGCTGCCGGGAGTGGTGTCCAATCTTGACAAGGTCGGCGATGTCGCGCTGACCTACCGGGACAACATTGAGGCGCTGCTGGCCGAGGTGCCGCAGGTGGTGGCCGACTCGCAGGCGGGCCAGCTGGGCGACATGGACCTGAAGCGACCCTATCGCGGTATTTACCTGGACTTTAACTTGAATCTCAACTGGCCGCCGCCGTGCACCACCGGGTTTTTCCCGGCTCAGCAGCAGCGCTCGCCTGCCTTCGAGGACACCCCGGCGCGGCCGCCGGGCCTGGTCTATTGCCGGATACCGCAGGATTCGCCCTTCAACGCGGTGCGGGGCGCGCGCAACTATCCGTGCGAGACCCGGCCGGGCAAGCGGGCGCCGACGGTCAAGCAGTGTGAAAGTGACAAGCCCTATAT
>NZ_JBAPRN010000353.1:0-7609 GCF_049281135.1 Mycobacterium sp.
GCCCACTAGCTGGGCAAACGGAGAATCAACGATTTATCGCGATAGGCAATTCAAGCAACTCCTGCAACAGCGGTATCAGTGGTATTGGTACCGCCTGGGTCAAATTCGGAACAACGATCGCGCAGTAATTCGCCTCGACCTGTCACCATTGAGAGTGTGAACGCCGCGATTATCGTCCTATTGATCTTGCTGGCCACCGGCGTCGTCGTCAGCCCACTTCTCCGGCTGAGGGCATGGCTGAAGCGAACGCCGCCTGCGCAAGAGTTTCAGCCACCCCCTGACGAGGATGCCGACTAACCGCTGCCCAACGCTCGTCGCTCAGCAACCAACTTCGATGCTGAACGGGACCGTCACGGAGACGCGTGGATCGTTGACCTGAGATCCTTCGGCCGTCCCCGTGATGGTGTACGTGTCCTTGGCGAACCGGATCTTCGACTGACCGAGTCCGGAGTCGGAGACGCCGGAGAAACCCTCGAAGTTGTCGAAGTGGACCGACTCAACCTTGGGCGTCTCCGAGTCCAGCTTGAGCAGCACGCGAACATTGGCGGGCGCGGCGCTGATGTTTGCCGTCAACATCCAGTCGACCTGGCTGCACGTGATGGCATGCGAGGTGCGGGTGTTTTTGTCGACGGTGATGCGCGCGGTCTTCTGCGTCGCCTTGTCGTCCGTAAAGCACCCGGAGCACGATGCCGCCACGAGTGAAGCGCTTACCGCCGCGGTGATGAGCCGTCGTCCCACCAGACACCTCCCGACGCACGCAGGTTTGTCCCGCACGCTGTTTCTATCAGCCTGCGTGCGTCCGCGGGAGTAAACAGGCGCGACGGGCTAGCCCAGCGAGATGCGGCCCATGAGCAAGTCGATGATCGGCTTGCCCGCTGCGAACGTCCCGGTATTCGACGAGTTGACGTGTCCGTAGTCGACGAGCAGGGTCACGCCGTTGACACCTGCGGCGGCGTCGCTGTTGAGGAACGCCATCACGTTGCCCATCTGTTCGGGCGTGTGCGTCGCGGTGCCGGTGGCCTCGCGGTAGTCCTGCGCGAACGACAGCCACAGGTCGGCATTCGCCCGGGCGAGGGGAGTGTCGGTCGGACCCGGGCAGATCGCGTTGATCCGGATGCCCTTGGCCAGGAACGGGAATGCATGCGTTGCGACATAGGCGTTGATCGCCTGCTTGCTGGTGCCGTAGTGGCCGAAGTTGTCCGACTCGTGGGCTTTGCTCCAGGCGTCTGCCGATTCGAAGTCGGGCGTGGCCAAGAACTCCTGAAGCCGAGGCAGGTCGGTTTCCCAGCCGATGCCGGCCACTGAGGAGATGAAGCAGATGGCCCCGCCGCGGCCCAGCTGGCCGTTGCTGATCAGCTTGTCGATCACGTGCCGGTGCCCGATGAAGTTGATCTTCATCAAGTCCGGACCGTCAGCGATGCCGGCGGCCGAGAACAGGGCGTCGACGGGTCCGCCGACCTCCTCGAGAGCCTTGTCGATCGACGCCGGGTCCCGAAGGTCGACCTGGATTCCGCGACCTAGGCCTGCGTCGACCGGCGCGTAGTCCAGGTTGATCACCTCGGCTCCGAGGTCTCCAACGATCTTGGCCGCAGCGGCGCCCATGCCGGTGGCACCTCCGACTACCAACGCCCGCTTGCCGTCGTAGCGGAACTGCTCGATACCAGTCATTTCATTCCTCTCTAGGGACGCCAACAGTAAGGCTCACGAGTACTTTACGTGAACAGATATTTGGTATCAGGACGGGATTACCAGGCCGGGTCCGAGGCCGCGATCCGCACGCGAGTGCGTGAGATGTCGGTGCCGCGACAGCGGAATCCATCACACGGAGTCCGGCAACACGCACCCCGCAAGTATGCGGGGACCGGTGCGCCCACCGGTGCGTATTCGAAATCTTGGTTGTCAGATTGAAGCGGATGTGTCACGTTCGGCGGCGCCGCGCACCAGTGTGTCGCGGGCATTGAGCAGCGCCGCATGCTTGCCCTGAGCCCGCACGATGTTTTCCGGCACCCACAACGCATCCATGACGTAGCGCGCCAGCATCGACAACGACGGCGAATCCTCGATGCGGATGTCGCCCGACTCGATCCCCTCCGACAACAGTGTTCTGAGTTGTCGTAAGCGCATGGTGAAAGCCAGGCCGGGGTTGGGCGTATCGGGCGGCGATTGGCGCATCCATGCGAGTTGGATCTTCCACTCATCGGGGAACTGATCCAACGCATTGATGTTCACCCAACTCAGTGCGTCCAACTTCTCCACCGGCGTGGCATCGGTGCGCAGAACGCTGGCGAATCCGCCGCCGGCTTTGATGCCGAACGACTCCATGATCGAGGCGAGGAGTTCGTCCTTCGACCCGATCAGCCGATAAACCGTCCCCGTGCCCAGGCCTGCCGCCGCGGCGATGTCACGGATCGTGGTGACCTCGTAGCCTTTTCTGCCGAACTCAGCTCGTGCCACCGCACGCACGTGCGCCGCCTTGTCGTTGCCGTCCGACTCGCCCTCGTCGGTCCAGGTGTTGATGGCCGCCTCCGCCGCGGCAAAAGCGCTGGAGCTGTTCAGTTCCCGATCGCTGGGCGACCGACTGGCCAGACCGTGCAAGATGATGCGGCACATGACGACCGCGGTCTGATCGGCCGCGCCGGTGTGCCTGATGATGTCGAGTCCGACGTGCATCATGGTCTGGCAGATCCGGTCGGCCAGCGTGGGCAGGTCGATGTCGGACCGAATGAAACCGCTCCACCTGCCGGCGCGCAACGTTTGCAACATCGCCTGCTGCACGGCGGTCGGCGGGTTTTGGAGGAGTTCGACGAGTTCCGGATTTGCGCTCGGCGCCTCATAAAACGACATCTGCAGGGCGGCGCGGTGCTGTACCGCACAGCGCGCGATCGCGGACCCCAATTCGACGATCTTGTCGGCGACGGAGCGCGGGTCGGCTTGGTCTAATCTCTCGTGAGCGATTTCGCCGATGCGATCGAGATCGGCGTAATATCGCCGGACCAGTTCGACGAGGATCGCTTCCTTCGATTCAAAATGGTGATAAAGGCTTCCGGGCAATATGCCCGCGGCATCGGCGATCTCTTGCAGGGATGTCCGCAGGCCCGAGGAGGCGATCAACGATGCGGCGGTTTGCAGGATTTCGGTGCGACGGGTGCCGTCGTCATAAGAGCCGCCGCGGTCGTTCGCCAAGTCGGGGACACGTTTTGCGGCACCCCGTCCCCGCGGTGTCATGCGCGAACGTCCGGCTCGCTCGGACCGGGCCAACGAATCGGCATCGGGCAAGTCTAGGCGCGCAGAGCTCGAAGTTGCTCCAGCCTCGGATGGTTGCTGAAGCCCCACGACACCTCCACAGGCCGGTCCCGCGCGATCCGTGACCCAATATTTGGTTTAACGCTACCAGGTTGCTGAGCGTCAATTGCGCAGGTTGAAGGGTATTAGCGCGGTGACATGGTTTCAGTGAAGGACGGACTCGGCGAACTGCGCGCCGATCTGCACGAGGCAGTGGTCGGGTGCGTCGAGAAACGCGCTCCAGCTCAGCAGGCGCTTGAGGTACAGGTGAGCGTCGTGCTCCCACGTGTAGCCGATACCACCGAAGACCTGAATAGCCGTATCGCCGACAGCGGCCAGCCGGCCGGCGAATGCCTTGGCGCGCAATGCGGCCGAATGTCGTTCCGCGCGACTTCCGGCATCGGCCGCCCAGAGGGCGTGGATCACGCCGCTGCGGGCGAGTTCGACTGTCTCGTACATGTCGACGCACAGGTGCTGGACCGCCTGGAACGCGCCGATCGGCTGGCCGAATTGGCGCCGCACTTTGGCGTATTCGACGGCGAGGTTCAGGATTGCCCGCGCCGCGCCGAGCGCGTCAGCGGCCCACGCGATCGTCACGTCATCGACAAGCGCCTCGACTGAGTCGGCAGACGCGCCACTCAAACGTTGCCCAGGTGTGTTGTTGAGCCGTAGACGAAATCGCTTGCGGGTCTGGTCGATTCCGGCTTGCGGGATGATGTCGATGCCGGGCGCCGACGTCTGGATCGCGAAAAGACCAGTGCCGTCCCGATCGTCGGCGATCACGAGGATCACGTCGGCGGCGGCGACATCCCACACGCTGTCGATCTCGCCACGCAGCACCACGCCGTCGCCGCTTGCGGCCGCGCTCGGGCGGTCACCGCCGAGCGGGCCCACCGTGACGGTCGTGGAACCGTCCGCGATGCCGGTGAAAAGTGGGGCCGCCACGCTGGCGTCCACCTCGAATCGCGTCAGCGCGCGGGTCGCGGCGACGGCCGTCGATAGCCACGGCCCGGGATGTAGCCCGGCGCCGAGTTCTTCGAGCACGACGCCTGCCTCAACCATCGTCATGCCGGCGCCGTCGTATTCCGACGGCACAAGCAGGCCGGTGGTGCCCACGTCGGCGAGCCCCTGCCAGACCGCCTCGGTGGTGCCGGTCGCGTCGTCGAGCATCGGGCGGACATGCTCGGCTATGGAGGCCTTTTCGGCGAGGAAGCTTCGCACCGTGTCGCGCAGTGCGATCTGCTCGTCGGTCAGCTCTAAATTCATGCGCGCGGCAACCCCAGAACGCGTTGGGCGGTGATGTTCTTGTTGATCTGCGTCGTCCCGCCGGCGATGGTCAGCGAGCGGGCCGTCAGGCGGTAGTCGGTCCAGCGGCGGCCGTCGGGATGTGTTCCGAGCAGGTCGAAGGCCAACGCGGCGATGCTCTGCCCGACCTCACCCCAGATCGTCTTGGCGAGGCTTGCCGATGCGAACGCGTCGCCGCCGTGCAGGATCGCGGAGATCGACCGTTGGCACAGCACCTCGAGATATTTGATGCGCAAGGCGATTTCGCCCAGACGTCGCAGCGTCGTCGGGTCTTCGAGCACCGGCCGGTCGCCGATCTTTACGTCCGCGAGATCGGTGACCAATTCCGCCATCCGCACCTGCATCTCGGTATAGAGCCGTGCGGCCCCGGCCCGTTCGTGACTCAGTGTCGTCGTGGCGATCTGCCAGCCGCCGTTCTCGGGGCCGAGCAGGGCATCCACAGGCACCCGCACGTCGTTGAAGAACACTTCCGCGAAATCCGCGTCGCCGCTCAGCGTGACCAGCGGCCGAACTTCGATGCCCGGCAACGACATGTCGAGAATCAGGCACGAGATGCCCTTGTGCTTCGGCGCGTCCGGGTCAGTGCGCACATACAGCTGGCACCACTTGGCCCGATGCCCCAGTGAGGTCCAGATTTTCTGGCCGTTGACGACGTAGAAATCGCCTTGCGAATCAGAGCTGCGCACCGCGCGGGTGCGCAGCGAGGCGAGATCGGAGCCGGCGTCGGGTTCCGACATGCCCTGACACCAGATGTCGTCGGCGCGCATCATGCGCGGGAGCAGCGTGCGCTTCTGCGCCTCGGTGCCGTGCTGCATGATCGCCGGGGCGATGTTGTTCATCCCGATCACATTGAGATGGACCGGCACCCGCGCGCGGGTGGTCTCCTCGGCGCAGACCAGCTGCTCGAGAACGCCCGCCCCGCGGCCGCCGTACTCCTGCGGCCAGGAGAGCGCGGCCCAGCCGGCGTCGGCCATCGTCGCGTTCCAGGCCCGAAGGGTCTGAAACGCCGCTTCGTCCCTACCTCGCCCGCGGTTCGCGGCGATGACCTCGTCGGTCAGGTTCGCGGCCAGCCACGCGCGCAACTCTTTGCGGACCTGTTCCACCTCTGGCGGGTATGAGAAATCCACGTTTCCTGTTGGCTTCGGGGCGATTGACTACGGGCAATGGCGAACTCTACGGTGGAACAGATATTTGGTCAACAACATCGGGGATGGGTCAAACTCCGTCGGCGGGTTGCCAACCGGCTATCTTCCGGTAAGGCTTCCCATAGTATCGTGCGTCTTGGCGCTCTGCTCAGCGTCCCAACTACGAAAGCGCAACAAACATGACTGACACTGTAAAGGTCCGCTTCGAGCCGAAAATGATGATCGACGGCAAGTTGGTCGACGGCCAGGCCGGTACTTTCACCAACCTCAACCCGGCCACCGAGGAGCCGCTTGGGGAAGTCGCCGATGCGTCGAAGGAGGACATGCACCGGGCCATCGATACCGCCCGCCGCGCCTTCGATGAGACCGACTGGTCGACCAACAAGGAGCTGCGCAAGCGCTGCCTGTTGCAGCTGCACGACGCGATCGAATCGGAGAAAGAGGAATTGCGCGAGGAGCTCATCCTCGAAGTCGGATCCCCCCGGGCCATCACGTTCGGCCCGCAACTGGACGCCCCATTGCAAGACGGGTTGAAGTACCCCGCTCGGCTGATCGACGAGTACGCCTGGGAAACCGACCTGGGCGACCGCGTGATCAGCCTTACCGGGGCGAACACCACCATCAAGCAGTGGCGCGAGCCGGTCGGCGTGGTCGGTGCAATCGTGCCGTGGAACTTCCCGTTCGAGGTCACCCTCAACAAGCTCGGCCAGGCGCTGGGCACTGGCAACACCGTCGTGCTCAAGGCGGCGCCCAACACCCCGTTCAACGCGACCCGGCTGGGCCGGCTGATCGCCGAAAAGACCGACATCCCGGCCGGCGCCGTCAACGTCATCACCGCATCGGATCACTTTGTCGGCGAGGAGCTTACGCTGTCGCCCAAGGTCGACTTGATCTCATTCACCGGGTCGACGGTGGTTGGTAAGCGGATCATGGAAAAGGGCGCGGCCACCATGAAGCGGCTGTTCCTCGAACTCGGTGGCAAGTCCGCCACCATCGTCTTGGAGGACGCCGACTTCGGGTTGGCCTGTGCGATCGGTATCGCCCCCTGCATGCACGCCGGACAAGGGTGCGCCAATCCGACCCGGATGCTGCTGCCGCGGTCGCGTTACGAAGAGGGTGTCGTGATCCTCAAGAGCATCTACGAGAACGTCACCTGCGGCGACCCGCAGGACCCGGGCACCCTGTGCGGCCCAGTGATTTCGCAGCGACAGTTCGACCGCGTGACCGACTACATCAAGAAGGGCGTCGAGGAAGGCGCCACCGCGCTGGTCGGCGGACCCGGCGCGGAGACCGGCTTCGACAAGGGATACTTCATCCGGCCAACGCTTTTCACCGATGTCGACAACAAGATGACGATCGCCCAGGAGGAGATCTTCGGCCCGGTGCTGTCGGTGATCCCGTTCGACGACGAAGAAGACGCGATCCGGATCGCCAACGACAGCCCGTACGGTCTGGCCGGCAACGTGATGTCGGGCTCGCTGGAGCATTCGCTGGCGGTGGCGCGGCGCATCAAGGCCGGCTTCATCGGCGTCAACGGCGGCGCACCTTATGGCGCCGACGTTCCGTTCGGCGGGTACAAGGACAGCGGCGTTGGCCGACAGAACGGTGTGGCCGGTTTCGACCAGTACACCGAGGTCAAATCCGTCGGATACCCCGTGGGCTGACCGCACCTGCGGTAATTCAGCCTGTCAGCGGGCTACCTTTGTCCCGTGACCGACGCCGGACAAACACAGCGGGCGACCGGCCGCAAGATTGCGTTCCGCTATGCGGCCGGTCTCGCCTGCGGGCACCTGATCGGCTCCGCCGATGCCGCCGCGATCGTCATCCCGCTGCATGGTCAGTTCGCCAACGAGACCAGGGCGTACTTCGCTCCGAAC
>NZ_JBAPRN010000354.1:0-4003 GCF_049281135.1 Mycobacterium sp.
GTGTACCGGCGTCGGGGCGATCCGCTGCTGGTGCTGCGCTGACTACGTCGAGTAGTGCAACCACAACGGCAGGATCTCCTGGAGGTAATCCATGAACTTCTTCAGGCCGACGCGGTATTCGACATAGCCGTAGCGGTCGACCGCTCGCTGGGGAAATGCGATCCCAATCCCGAAGAGCCCAGGAGCCAGAATGCCGTTGTCGGCGTTGTAATCCAGCTGACCCCATTGTCGGGTTTCAGGCAACGTCCGGCGCTCCAGGCCGACCGTGTACACCGCGAGGTCGCACTCGGCGAGCCTTTCGTCGAAGTCAGGGCCGTCGACCAGACAACGCTCCAGACGGTCCGGTAACACACCGTCGACGTTCTCTCGCGCCCAGACGGCCGCTTGACCTTTGAGTCCGGAGTCATCGAACAGGATCCAATCATCAAGATAAACAGCATATTTGAGCGGGCTGCGATAAAAGTTGATGACTTTCGCGACCGGGTGACGCAGCAGATGCGGCAGCACGATCATCGACGAGTGTGAAGATCCGAACACCGCCACCGTGGTGCCATCCAACGGCTCCGCGGCGAGCCTCTCCGGGTCAAGAGCGACCTCTAACGGAATCTCCTTCAGTTGAGAATAATTGAGCTTCTTCGGGATTGCCCCCACCGCCAGGATCACATTGGCCGACGTCAGGTCCCGCTGCTCTGTCTCGATCCGCCACTCCCGGTTTTCCAGGGCCAGGCCAGTCGCCGTGGCTTCGACAGTGTCCACCCGCTCGCGCAGTTGTTCGGTGATCCACCTGAGTGGGTCAGCTACCAGGGCGAGGGCGCACGTTTCCTCGGGGTCTGTTTCGGTCAGTGGCATCGGGGGTGCTTCGGAGAACCGAAAGGCCTTGGCGCCGCTCAGATATTCCAGAAAAGCGCCAACCTTTGTATTACTGGACACCGATCGCCACTTCGCGCCGATGTCGCCCGCCGCGAAGGCCGGATCGATCCAGGCGATGTCCTTGTCGGCTATCCCGCGATCGAGGAGCTTCCCCACGGCAGCAATGCCCGCGGGCCCTGCGCCGATGACCGTCCACGCGTAAGTCATGGGTTAGGTATAGAGATCGGCGTCGAGGCCAGCCACGCTGCGGCGTTGGCCGGCAACTTGCCGTCCGCCGTCGGTGCGCTGGCCAGCAGGACTTCGCCGTCGGGCAGCGGAAGCGGCCGCTTGCCGGTGTTGAGGACGCAGCGCAGTCCGCCACCGCTGCGGGCGAACGCCAGGGCGTCGGGAGCCATGTCCAGCCAATCGATACCCTCGCCCGCGAACTCCGCTTGGCCACTGCGTATTTCGAGTGCATGCTGGAAGAATGACAATGTCGAGTCGGCGTCCGCCAGCTGCTTTTCTACCGTCAGTGCGGCCCACTCCGGCGGCATCGGCAACCAGGTGTCCGTCGACGCCGAGAAACCGAACGGGGGAGTGTCGCCGCGCCAGGGGATCGGGATGCGGCATCCGTCGCGGCCGCGGACGGTATGACCCGAGCGTTCCCAGGTCGGATCCCGCAGCGCTTCGTCGGGCAACTCGACATTGGCCAGGCCCAGTTCCTGGCCGTTGTAGAGGAACACCGCGCCGGGCAGGGCGAGCGTCACCAGCGCCATCGCGCGCGCCCGATCCAGTCCGACCGCGCCACCGCCGTAGCGGCTGGGTGCTCGTACGACGTCGTGATTTTCTAACGTCCATGTAGGAGTGGCGTTTTCGATCTCGGCGGCGGCCAGGGTGTTCTCGATCGCGTGGCGGATCTCGGTGATGTCGAATTCGGCACGCACCATGCGGAAATTGAAACCGAGATGCAACTCGTCGGCGCGCAAGTACTCGGCCCAGCTGGCATTGTCGAAGACCCAGACCTCGCCGATGGTCACCGCCTCGGGGTAGTCGTCCATCACCCGGCGGATATTGCGGTGAATCGCATGCACATTGGGATGGTTGAACCGCGGGTCACCGTCGCTGAGCATCCGCGGTCGCATCTCGACATCGGAGTCCGGAAGGCCCGGCGGTTTGGCCATTCCGTGAGCGACGTCGATGCGGAAGCCGTCGACACCGCGCTCCAGCCAGAACCGCAACGTCTTCTCGAGATCGTCAAAGACCTCCGGGTTGTCCCAGTTGAGGTCCGGCTGCTCGACGTCGAAAAGATGGAGGTACCACTGGCCTGGACTACCGTCTGGGTCCTCGACGCGGGTCCAGGACGGTCCGCCGAAAACGGATTGCCAGTTGTTCGGCGGCTCCGCGCCACCGGGCCCGCGACCGTCCCGAAAGATGTAGCGGTTGCGGGCCGCGCTGTCCGGCGCGGCGGCCAGTGCCTCCTGGAACCAGGGATGCTCGGAGCTGGTGTGGTTGGGCACCAGATCCATCGTGATCTTGATGCCGCGCTCATGCGCCGACGCGATCAGTCCTTCGAAAGCCCCTAAATCGCCGAACAGCGGGTCGATGTCGCGCGGATCAGAGACGTCATAGCCGTGGTCGGCCATCGGGGACACCATGATCGGGCTGAACCAGATCGAATCGATGCCCAGTCGTTCCAGATAGTCCAAGTGTGCCGCCACGCCATTGATGTCACCGACGCCGTCGCCGTCGCTGTCGGCGAATGATCGCGGATACACCTGGTAGAACACCGCGTCCGTCCACCACGGCCGCTGTGCATGTGAGGTCATCAGAACTCCGAGTTGACGAGGGAATGCGCGGCCATTTCCAGGTAGTCGAGCAATGCCTTGCGGTGCACGTCGTCGAGGGTCGCCGAGTCGATGGATGCGACCGCGGTATGCATGCAGCGCAGCCAGGCGTCGCGCTCGAACGGGCCGATCTGGAACGGCGCGTGCCGCATCCGCAGCCGGGGATGGCCGCGCTGATCGGAGTATGTCCGCGGGCCGCCCCAATACTGCTCGAGGAACATCCGGAGCCGGATCTCGGCGCCCGCGAGGTCGCTTTCGGGGTAAAGACGCCGCAGAATTTCGTCCTCGGCGACCAGTTCGTAAAAGCGCGACACGATCGCATGGAATGTGTCTGCGCCGCCGACGGCGTCGTAGAAGGTCTCTTGTGGTTGTTCCATCGGTTCCATTGTGGGCCATGCCCAGAGCGGGCCGCTGAGCGACATCTGAACCTTGGCTGCGTGTGTGGCTACCGGGTGTTCACCGGATTGACCAGCGGGCACCCGGCAATTTGGCGTGCGCTGGCTGGCGAATCGTGGTGGACTGTCTGGCGGAGGACGTATGGCGCAGCGCAAACGCCGCCACCACAGTTCGGGTGCCGCGGCAGGCCTCACCGGGCCCGCGACCGGTTCAACCCTGCGTAGCGTCCAAACCGTCGACACGCATCCGCCCGTCGCCCATGACGGCGGATCGATCTGGAATCGCCGGCGGGTGTTGCTGCTGAATTCCACCTACGAGCCGTTGACCGCGTTGCCTGTCCGGCGGGCGATCATCATGCTGATCTGCGGCAAGGCCGACGTCGTGCATGACGACCCGACTGGTCCGGTCGTCCACTCGACGTCCAGGTCGATCGCCGTGCCCTCGGTGATCCGGTTGAAGACGTTCGTCCGCGTGCCCTATCGGGCCCGCGTTCCGATGACGCGTGCGGCACTGATGCATCGCGACCGCTTCTGCTGCGCGTACTGCGGGGCCAAGGCCGACACCGTGGACCATGTGGTGCCACGCAGCCGCGGCGGCGATCACTCGTGGGAGAACTGCGTCGCCTGCTGTTCGACCTGCAATCACCGCAAGGGTGACAAGTCACTGGCCGAGCTGGGCTGGTCGCTGCGCTGGGCGCCGACGTCGCCCAAAGGCCAGCACTGGCGGCTGCTGTCAACCGTCAAAGAGCTCGACCCGGCATGGGCCCGATACCTAGGCGAAGGCGCGGCCTAACGTGTGTAGCCCTCGGTTCGCCGGTGGGATACGGTTTGCGTCGTGAGCACGATGGAAATCCACTCGCTGTTTCTGGGCATCCCGTTGTTGCTGGTCATCCTGCTCGTGGCGCTGATCTGGTC
>NZ_JBAPRN010000355.1:0-19998 GCF_049281135.1 Mycobacterium sp.
ACGCTGTACACCGACACGACGGATGACGACCTGAAGGTCGGCGACATCGAGAACATCCTCGATCCCAGAAACTGGCAGCTGTACGCCAAGTTCTTCTGCGATGTCGTCGCCCAAAACCCGGCGGACACAGCATGTGGATGGGCACGGATTCTGGAAACTATCGGCCCCGAATGCGCTGAGTGGAACATGAAAACGGCGTTGCTCTTCTGTTACGGAAGCGACGGCAACGGCGGCATCTTCCTCAACTACGACCTCGATCCCGACCGCCAGGACGACTCAGGCATGGTTGAGGTCGATAACGGCTATATCTGGGTCACTCCGCTGAATAACAACGATCCTTCGCAGAAGGGCGTGCGGATCCGCACCAGCAAGCAGGAACGCGTGCAGGGACTCAGCCCGACTGCGACAGCGGCGCTCGGGTGCCTGCTGGGCTGGGGGACCTACGCCAACGACATGCTGTCCGGTACAGCCGAAGCGGTGCTTAAAAGCGGTGCCATCACCTTTCCATTCGTGGAAACGGTGTTGACCGGGGAAGAGACGCTGTCCGGCGTTGGACAACCCGTCAAAGGACCTGCCAAGCTGCCACCGGATTTCGGCCACGCGATGGGCGATGTCCGCACATTGCTGGACCATCACATCGAGCGATCGCAAAAGCTCGGAGCCATGGCAGGCGAGCGGTGGTTGGCCGGCATGACGCTCGATGATGTCAAGGAAATCACCAAGGAATTCGGCAAACACCTGGAAAAGTTCGCGGCGGAAGCATACAAGACCGCGGAAAGTAACGTGAAACCCCAAGTGACGCCAACGAATAACGAGTAAGGACGACGCCAATGGATGACCCGAAGGCGATCGCCACGCGTTACGCGACGATCACACGCAAAATTGTCCACGACGCGACACAGGTCGCGATCGATGCCTTCAACAAGATCAACAACAAGCCCGGCAAATACAAGGGGAGAGACGCGATCAAGGCGATGACCCAACTCGCCGACATCGCCATCACCGGGGGGGCAGAGCTCGCCCGGATACCGTTGCAGATCCAGCCCGATAACCGCCCAATGCTGGTCGTCGACGAGGTCGCGTCGGTGGTCCAAACCGCCTTGACCGACGTGGCGGAGATTGCCGGTGACGCCGCTAAAAAGATCGACGCGGGTACCTATAAAAACCAATGGGTCGACTCGGCGATCAAGTTGACCAGTGTCGCCGTGCTTCGGACGGCCGAGGTCGCCGAAGCGATCGTCGCCGGACCGGGCGTGTTGGCCGATCCGGTGATGGAGTTTGGGCCGTATACGGTCCCCGGCGCCAATCTTACAGACGAGGTCGTGCTGAAAGTGGACAAACTGGCTCGCCCCGGCGTAGCTGAAAACATCGCCGCCATGGTTAAGCTGACGCCTGCCGGGGGCGTGTTGAAAATAGGTGTTCCGAAGGCTTTTTCGTTCACGATCAACTCCGCAGGGATTGCCAGCGGCATGTTCCGCGCCGAGATCAGTGTTTCGATAAACAATGGCGCCCTGTCGACCCTAGCTCCGCCGATCATTGTCAACCTGTGAGCAGACCCGACCAACCGCCCGGCGTTGACGAACTGCTCGATCGCGCACTGCACGCGCTCGCCGAGGGGCATCGGGCCACCGCCAACCGTCTCGCCGAGCAGGTCCTGGCCGTTGACCGTCACAATGTCGATGCCGAAGATCTACTTGCCGCCCCGGCCGATCCGGGCGAAATCCGAAGGATAACAATCCTTTTCGCGGACCTCGTTGATTCGACTGCGCTGTCGACACGAATCGAGCTCGAGACATATCGCACCGTGGTTGGACGCTACCGCGACGAGGTGATACGCATCGTCCGGCACTATGGTGGCCATCTCAGCAACACCAAGGGCGATGGGCTGCTCGCCGTCTTCGGCCATCCGGACGCACACGAGGACGATGTCCAACGCGCCGTGCAGGCCGGACTCGACATTACCCGCGAGGTCGCCGTACTCAGCACCCGCGTGCGGCGGCGCTTTGATTTCGACATCGAGGTACGGGTCGGAATCCACCGTGGAATCGCGTATTTGGATACCGCCCAGGATGACGTCTATGGCTTCGCCGCCAACCTCGCGGCCCGGATGTGCAGCCTCGCCGAACCCGGCACAGTCGCGGTTTCTCAGGCGGTCGAGCAACTCACCCGTAGTCGATTCGAACTCAAGGCACAGCTTCCCAAGGCCGTCAAGGGTGTTGACCAACCGGTCCGCTATTTCCTGGTTGTGGCCGAGCGCGACCTGACCCCGACTCCAGCGGGCCCGCTCGTCGGACGAGAAACCGAATTCGCGTACTTACAACAAGCGTGGGCTCAGGCGAGCGTCGGAGAGCTGCGGACCACCGGAGTCGTCTTTGTGGGCGAGGCCGGGATCGGCAAGAGCCGACTGGCGTGGTCGGCCGTCGAAATGGCTGAGCGGTCGCACGGCGTCGTTCTTCAGCTGATCGGCTCGCCGTTCTATACCGACGTCGGCCTACGCCCGGTCCGTCGGCTGTTGGAACGCCGCTGTGGCATCGGCCGCACTTCCCAACCGGAGGAACGACTGCGGCATCTACGCCGCGAGCTCGAGGAACGTTCACTTGACCCGGCTACGAGCGTCCCGCTTTTGGCTCCGGTGCTGGGCCTCGGTCCGGAAACAGGCTACAGCGCTGTACCCGCCGAGGGCCGCAGGCTCTTTCAGCAAATTACCGGCGCGGTCCACGATTATTTAGTGGCATGCAGCCGAGATGCGCCCACGCTCATTCTCGTCGAGGACATGCACTGGTTCGATGAGGACACCGTCGAGGTGGTTGGTTCACTCTTGAACGCCGACCTCGGCGGGCACGTCCTTGTCGCAATGACCAACCGCAACCAGATGTCGCTACCTGACGTCGCAAAAGCGCAATTGTTCGAACTCCAGCCGCTCGGCGACGACGAAGCCGACCAGTTGATCACCGCATTGCACCCGGGGGTACGCGCCGAGCAGCAACGCGCGATACGCCAACGCTGCGTTGGGATTCCGCTCTACATCGAAGAAGTGGTCGCAAAGGTCAAGGAGCAACCCTCCGATGCGTCCAACTCACACGCTGTGCCCGACACTCTGTACGAGGCGTTGTTCGCGCGTCTTCGGTCCCGGCAAAGCGCGGTGCAGGTGGTCGAGGCGGCCGCCATTATCGGCAGCCGTATCGAGCGTGGATTGTTGCTATCAGTGCTGGACTTGCCCGAGGGCGAAGTCGATGCGGTGATCGACGAACTAGTAAGTGCTCGTGTGCTGGAATCACTGAGCCAACAAAGTTTCCGCTTTCGCCATGAGCTACTCCGCGAAGTAGCCGAGGAACTGTCGCCACCCACGCTCCGCCGTAGTTTGCACAGCCGCATCGCAGACGGCCTGGCGTCGACGCAGGGCAATCCCGACTGGCCGTTGATCGCGCGCCACTACGAGCGTGCCGAGCGCTTTTCCGAGGCGGCATCGGGCTATGCCGCGGCGGCGGCCAATGCCCGGCTGCGCGGCGCACTCCGGGAGGCACTGACCTACTTGGCGCATGCCATTTCACAGGCAGAGCGCTGCCCGTCCGGAGGCGATCGCGACCGCCTTGAAATCGCGCTTCGACTCGGGCGCGCGTTCCTGGCGCAGGCGGCCGAGGGTGTGGCGAGCCAGAACGCCGCCGCCGACTTCGAACGTTGTCTAGCCCTGTGCAGCGGCGACTTAGCCGACGACGACCTCTTTTCTACCGTGATGTCGCTCTACCCGTATTACACGATGCGGGCCGACCTCGACCGCGCCGAACGGCTGGTCAGGTCGGTGCGTGCGCAGCTCACCGGTCCGCGCGAGTGCTTCCTGCCCATCAACGAATTCGGCCTGGGCATGTTGGCCTGGTACCGAGGCGAATTCGGTTACGCCAACAAGAAACTTGAGGTGGCAGCCAGCACGCTGACCGAGGCATGTACCCGCGACCTCGAGGCGATGTTGTTCATGCCCAACGACGCCACCGCAGGGCTGTACACGCATCTGGCACTGGCCCGCTACATCGACGGTGACCTCGCCGGCGTGGCCGCCGAGCTGGATCGAGCCGAACAACGGTGTGCCGAAATACCCTTTCCCAAAGGCGCTTTCAGTTTGGCCTATGCGCGGCAAATGGAGTTGTTGATCCGGCTGGAAGCCGGGCAGCTGCACCGTGCCGCAGAGACCGCGGTCGAGCTGATTACCCTGGGCGAGCAGCACGGTTTCGATTTTTGGGCGCTGGTCGGGACCGCCCAGCAGGCCACCGTGGCCGCCGTATCGGCCTTGGCGGACACTGCCGACGGGGCCATGCTGCAACCACACGTGGCAGCACTGACCGCATTCGTCGAGGTCTCCCGAGCGATGGGCACAATCTCGCTCGTCACCTTCTATGACGCCATCTTGGCGCGCCTGCTCATTGCCAGCGGCGATTTGGAGAAGGCACGCGAACGCTTGGAGATCGGATTGGAGTTAGCCGAACGAACCACAATGCACGTCTACGACGCGGAGTTGTTGCGGCTGCGAGCCCACACCACGGGCGACATCGGCGCGCGGCGCAAGGATCTCGAGGCGGCCCTGGAGTTGGCCCGGCGTCAGGATGCGCCGATCTTCCAGCTACGTGCCGCGACAGATCTTTTCGCGCTCGACGGTGCGCGGGCCCGGCACGCGGTATCGGGCGCGCTGAGTGCGTTTTCCGAAGGGAGCAGCTGGCCGGAAGTCGCGACAGCCCGGGCAATGCTCGAGTGAGACGACCCGGGGGGAAGGTCGCCATCATTGGTGGCGGCATGGCGGCGTTGAGCGCCGCCTGGCGGCTAAGTGAGCCGGCTTCGCATGATCGCTTCGAATCGATTACCGTCTACCAGCGCGGCTGGCGGCTCGGGGGCAAGGCGGCATCCAGCCGCGGCCCCAATGGGCGCATCGAGGAGCACGGACTGCACATCTGGCTGGGATCGTATGAGAACGCATTCGCCCTGCTTCGGGAGTGTTATACCGAATTAGACCGGGCCACAACAGATCCCCTGGCGCCAATACAGACCTGGGAAGAGGCGATCGCACCCGCCGATAACCCCGGGCTGGCCGATAGCTGGAATGACAACTGGGTCACGTGGCACGGAACGCACCCGCGCGACGACAAGCTGCCCGGCGACCCAGACAGGACGGGCCGCGAAATTACCGCGGTCGCCTTCGTCGAGCGCGCTCTAGGACTCGTACTCGCCTTCGCCGATTCGCTCCGTGATGCGGCCCCGGGGAATCTGATGCTCAGCACGTCGGCCGATGCTCCAGCGCCGCCGCCGTCACTGCCGTCGGACGCGGCGATACGGGCGACCTTGGCAACGCTACTGGCAGTGGTGGATCCGCAATTCAACCAGGCCCCGCCGTCCGACATCCTCGACCACACGCTCCTTGCGGTGCGCGACGCGATCGACGCTGACAACCGAGTGGATCGCAGGCGCAGTTGGGTGTTGCTCTCCCTGGTCGTAGCGGCCATCCGCGGCATCATCGCCGACAAGCTGATCACCGATTCCCATGGCTTCGCGGCCATCAACGACGAGGACTTCTGCGACTGGATCGTCCGGCACGGCGCACATCCTGATGTCCTCGATTCGGCGATGGTGCGCGGCGTCTATGACTTGGTGTTCGGTTACCGCGATGGCGACCCGCGGCGGCCCGCGGTTGGTGCCGGCGTGATGACATTCCTTATCGGCCAAGTGCTTTTCGGCTATCGAGGAGCAATTTTCTGGAAGATGACGGCTGGGATGGGCGATGTCGTGATCGCACCGCTGTATCAGGCGCTCCGAAAGCGCGGCGTGAAATTCGAGTTCTTCCACCGTCTCGACGCGCTGCACCTGGACACCTCGCGCCAGTCGGTCGCCACCATAACGATGGGCCGCCAAGCCCAACTCGCCGAAGGCCTTCACCATTACGAACCCCTCACCAGGATTCGCGGGCTCCCGGTGTTCCCCAAACTGCCGCTTACCGAACAACTCCGAACGACCGCTGGGCTGGACGGGACGGAATCGCATTTCGGCGCGCGCGATGATGCCGAAACGCGAACTCTGCGAAGTGGTGTCGATTTCGATCACGTGGTACTCGCCGTGTCGATCGGGATGATCCCGATCGTGGCCGGCGAACTCATCAACGATCGCCCGGAATGGCGCGACATGGCAGCATACGTCGGCACAGTCGCCACCCAGGCATTCCAGATCTGGCTGGGACCGGACGAGGCGTCACTCGGCTGCAACAGGCCCGGTGCGACGGTCAGCGCCTACCTGCCGCCGTTCGACACCTGGGCCTCGATGCCGCAGACGCTGTGGGCCGAGAGTTGGCCACCCGCCCAGCGCCCGGGCACCGTCGCGTACTTCTGCGGCAGCCTCGAGGCGCCATGGCCCACAACGGATGACCATTCGCGTTACGCGAGTCGATACAACCAGCAGGTCCAGTCCGCGGCCGTCAGATTTCTCGATCACCATGTCGGGCTGTACTTTCCGAAGGCCGTCACCGAAGAGGGCTTCGCCTGGCATCTGCTCTGCGGCGTAAACGGTCAGCGAGGACACGAGGCGTTGGCGACCCAGCACGTCAGCGTGAATATCGACCCGTCTGATCGCTATGTGCAGTCGTTGCCCGGCAGCGATCAATACCGCCTACGGCCGGACGAAAGTGGCTACGACAACTTAGTTCTGGCTGGCGACTGGACCGATTGCGGGCTCAATGCGGGCTGCATCGAGGCGGCCGTGCTGTCTGGGTTGCAGGCCGCTAACGCACTGCTCAGGCGGAGCCGTTTCCACCGCATTCGCGGGCTCTACATGCCCTGAGACGCCCGGAGCCCGGCCGCCAGATTGCCGCGGTCAGCGACCGTCACGCCGGCCAATCCCAGCCAGCCTGCCATCGTCTGCAATTCACCGGCCAGCGCTTCGGCCACCCTCGCCGGTGGACGACCATCCTCGACGAACGCGCCCACGACCTGCAACGCGTCCACTGAGCGATCGGCTTTGAGGTCGACCCGTCCCACCAGCTCACCGTCGAGCAGAAACGGCCACACGTAGTAGCCGTATTGCCGCTTGTTGGCTGGTGTATAGATCTCGATTCGAAAGTGGAACCCGAACAGCCGCTCGACCCGCGGACGGAAGAAGATCAGCGGGTCGAACGGGCACAGCAGTGCAGTACCGCGGTCGCGTCGCGGAATGGTCTGTCCCGCAACCAGATACGCCGGGTTCGACCAGCCCTCGACGTCCACCTGCTCCAGTTCGCCGTCGGCCACCAGCTTGGCGATCGCCGGCTTGGCCTGCCCGGCGGCCAGCCGGAAATAGTCGCGGATGTCGGCTTCGGTCGCCACGCCCAGCGCGGTGGCGGCCCGCAGCGTGAGCTCCCGGACCGCATCTTCTTCGCTGACCTCGCGGGCCAGCACCTCCGCCGGCAGCACCCTTTCGGCGAGATCGTAGTGCCGGGCGAACCCGACCCGCGTCGCCGTCGTGAGGGTTCCGGCGGCGAACAACGCCTCGGCCACCCACTTGGTGTCGCTGCGGCTCCCCCACCAATCTCCTCTCGGGCCGCGCGGCGCGGTGGACAGATGCGCCTCGATCTGCCCGGCGGTGCTCGGCCCGATTTCAGCAATGGCGGCAACGATTTTGTCGGCGAGCTTCGGGTTGGCTTTCACGATGTGGGTGCCCCATCGTCCGTGCCGATAGCGGCGCATCCGCCACCGCATCAGCGGCCAGTCGTCGACCGCCATCAATGCGGCCTCGTGCGCCCAGTACTCCACCAGCAGCCGCGGTGAGCGGGCGCTGTGGGCCCAGGCTGCCCGGTCCAACACGTCACGGTTGTACGGCCCGAGTCGGCTGAACACCGGTGCGTAGTGAGCCCGTACCGCGACCGACACCGAGTCGAGCTGCAGCACCTGGATGCGCGAGATCAGCCGGTGCAGATGGGCCCGGGTGACTGCGCCCCGCGGCCTTGGATCGTTAAACCCTTGGGCGGCAACGGCTATCCGCCGCGCATGCGCGGAAGTCAGCCTAACGAGCCGGGTCACGGCCCCGAGAATATCGCGGGCTCAGTTGACGCTGACTTTCTGGTCCGACGACGACTCAGCGCGCGCCTCATTGGCGTCCTTGCGTTCTCGGTACGCCGATTCGAGAGTGGCCGGAACCGATTCCAGGTCGCGGTACACGCCCATCAACTGCTCCAGAACCTCGATTCGCTGCTGAGTCGCCTGGTCGACCGCCTGCCGGGCCTGCTCACGATAGTGATCAGCCTCCAGCTTGGCGTCGGCCAGAACCTGCTCACGTTCCTCCTGAGCGGCCTGCCGCGCCGCAGCGATCGCCGACTGAGTTTCAGCGCTCATCCTGTCGAGTTCGGCCCCGAGCTTTTCCTTGGCCTTCTCGTACTCGACTTCCCTGGATTTCACCTGCTCACCGAGGTCGGCCAACACTTCTAAGTGCTTCTGTTGCAAAGCCTCCGCTTCGGCCTTAGCCTCCGCGATCAGCGCCGCCGCCTCGGCCTTCGCCTCGGACCGCATTTCGGAGATATCGTCGACCGCGCTTCGCAGCATTTTTGCCATCCGCTGTTGCACGGCGTGCGGCGACGGTGAGGTCTCGGTCAGCAGGTCGACCTCACTCCGCAGCGCTGCTGCTTCATCGTCGATGCCCTTCAGTCGGGCCCTCAGGCTCTCGACGTCGTCGAGCAGCAACTGCTGCTTTGTGGCCAGCATCTCGATGTAGGCGTCGACCGCGGCCGGTTCGTAGCCCAGGAAACGCCGAGTAAACGTTCTCGCGGATTCGGGCTCCACTGCAAATTCCCCCTTCCAAAACTCCTGCTGAAGCCGCCGGAATCGGCTCCCACGACGAGTATGTCACCGTTATGCGGCACGTGCCGAGACGGGCTCTACCTGCGGCTATAGCCGTGAAACCGGTAGCGCACACCCGCCCTGCTGGTCTGCCAGTCTCCTGGCGTACCGGCCCAGAGCTCGTCGAGTACCGGGGCCACCGCGTCGCCGTCGTCCCGCGGCAGGTCGATGTCGATCTCGGTGACCTCACACCGACTGGCCCGCGGAAGCGCCAGCGCGTAGATCTGTTCGCCGCCGATCACCCAGGTGTCCGGATCGGTCAACGCGTCATCAAGGCGGTGCACCACCGCCGCGCCGTCAGCCATGAAGTCAGTTTGATGGGTCAGTACGACATTTCTGCGTCCCGGCAGCGGCTGAAACCTCGCCGGCAGCGAATCCCAGGTGCGACGGCCCATCACCACGGTGTGGCCGATGGTGAGCTCCTTGAAGCGGATCAGGTCCTCGGGCACTTGCCAAGGGATACCGCCGTTGCGCCCGATCACTCCGGACGTCGACTGCGCCCAGATCAGGCCGAGTCCACTCATACAGCGACGGGGGCTTTGATCGCCGGGTGCGGATCATAGTTCTTCACAACGACATCGTCGTAGGTGTAGTCGAAGATCGAGTCACGTTGAGCCAGGACCAGTTCCGGGTAGGGACGCGGATCGCGGCTGAGCTGCTCGGTGACTTGTTCGACATGGTTGTGGTAGATGTGACAGTCGCCGCCAGTCCAGACGAATTCGCCGACGCTCAGGCCGGACTGCGCGGCCATCATGTGGGTCAGCAGCGCATAACTGGCGATATTGAACGGCACGCCCAGGAACAGATCGGCGCTGCGCTGGTAGAGCTGGCAGCTGAGCCGACCGTCGGCCACGTAGAACTGGAACAGCGCATGGCACGGCGCCAGCGCCATCTGCGGGATCTCGCCGACATTCCAGGCCGACACGATGATGCGTCGCGAATCCGGATCAGTCCGAAGCAGGTTCAGCGCCGAGGTGATCTGGTCGACGTGATCGCCGGACGGGGTGGGCCACGATCGCCACTGCACTCCGTAGACCGGACCGAGATCGCCTGCTTCGCTTGCCCATTCGTCCCAGATCGTGACCCCGTGCTCCCGCAGCCAGCCGACGTTGGAGTCACCGCGCAAAAACCACAGCAGCTCGTACACCACCGACTTCAGATGCACCTTTTTGGTGGTGATCAACGGGAAACCCGCCGACAGGTCGAACCGCATCTGGTGGCCGAACAAACTGCGGGTGCCGGTGCCGGTGCGGTCGGATTTGGCTGTGCCCTGCTCGAGCACCAGACGCAACAGATCCTCATACGGCGTCACGATCGGCACGCGTTCACCTTAGCGGCGATCGCAAGCGCGGCGAAGCCACGCGCCGCGGGTCGACGCCATTGACTTACGTCCAGACCCGGGGAGTAGAACGGATGGCATGCCGAATATCAGCGACACCGTCACCACCCGCGATGGCTCCTGCCCGGTCCGCCTCTTCACCCCCGAAGGACAAGGACCCTGGCCGGGCGTGGTCATGATTCCCGACGCCGGCGGGTTCCGGCAGACCTTCTTCGATATGGCCGCTGAGCTGGCCGATTCCGGATACGCGGTACTGCTGCCGGACGTCTACTACCGCCAGGGCGAGTGGGCGCCCTTCGACCTAAAGACCGCGTTCACGGATGAGAACGAGCGCAAGCGGCTGATGTCGTTCATCGGCAGTATCACCCCCGAGAAGTGGGCGTCCGATGCGAACGCCTACTTCGACTACCTCGCCGCTCGGCCCGAGGTCAGCGGCACCAGGTTCGGCATCACCGGCTACTGCATGGGCGGTCGCGCGGCGTTGACCGTCGCCGGGCTCGTTCCGGACCGGGTGGCGGCCGCGGGGTCGTTCCACGGCGGTGGGCTGGTCACCGACGGCAGCGACAGCCCGCATCTGCGCGCCGATCAGATTCAGGCCGTCGTCTACGTGGGCGGAGCGGAGAACGACGCATCGTTCACCGACGACCACGCCGAACAGCTCGAGAAGGCCCTGACCGCAGCCGGTGTCGAGCACACGATCGAAACCTATGCCGCCGGGCACGGGTATGCCGTGCCGGACAACGGGTCCTACGACGCCGATGCCGCCGAGCGGCACTGGACCGCGACGCGCGAGCTCTTCGGAGCGACCCTGGGCGGGTAGCTCAGGTAGCGATTCACCCCGCCGCGGCCAGGTCGGTCGTCGTGTGATCTTGATGCGGCCACAGCGGCTGCAGCACCTCGACCCCGAACGGTTTGCCCCAGCCGTTTCGGGATGAAACCTCGTGCACGGGACGGCGATTGGCCGCTACACCCCACTTGCCCAGCGGATAGCCGAGGGCCAGCATGGCCGACATCGTCCAGCCTTCCTCGACGGGCACACCCAGTAACTCGTTCACCTTGTCCGCAAAATTGCGGAGCACCATGGTCATGACGCCGCCGACGCCCTCGGCCCGCGCAGCGAGCAACGCACTCCAAATCGCCGGGTAGATGTTGGCACCGCCGAGGTCGTCGATGGCGAATACGAAGAGCAGCAGGGGGATTTCCTCGAAGTGGTCGGCTAGGTAGTCTCCCGAGCCCTTCATCCGGCGCATGGATTCGGCGTGAGCAGCGTGAGCCATACCCGGAGCCGGGGCCACCATCGGTCCCGTTCCCGTCTTGAACTTCTCGTATTCCAATGCGCGGGCCTGTCGAAACAGCCCGGCGAACCCGCGGATGAGTTCCGGATCGTCGACGGCCACGAAGTGCCAGCGTTGGGTGTTACCCCCGTTGGGAGCACGAACGGCGGCATCCAGGATGCGGGCCTGGGTGTCCAACGGAATCGGATCCGGCCGCAACCGCCGCATCATCCTGGTGGTGTACAGGCCTTCGTAGATATCCATTTACCTACTCCCTCCGCTATTCCGGCCAGGTGCTGTTGAGGATGTGCTCGACCATGTTGTCGCGCGCGAAGGTGGGGTCGAAGCGCTCGAGCACGTCGGCGTTCATGGTGCCGTAGGCGGTTTGCGGGCGGTGCTTCATGCCGTCGGTGAAAGCCGCCAGGATGCGGTTCTTGAAATCGGTACGCGGGTGGGCGGCGGTCACCGCGGCCTGGGCCTCCGGAGCGAGGTCGCCGCGGCCGAGGCCCAGCACGTCGACTTCGACACCCGCTTGAATCAACGCTGTTTCGGGCGCCATGAACTCGGGCACACCCGGCGTGGTGTGCAGGGCGATACCGAGCCAGACCTTGTCGGCGTCGGCGTCGTCAACGCCATGCCGCGTCAGGAAGTCGCGTGCCGCATCGGCACCGTCGACCTCGAAGCGGATGGTGGAGGTGTGGTAGCGCTCGGTCAGCCCCAGGTCGTGGAACATCGCGCCGACGTAGAGCAACTCCAGATCCGGTTGCAGTCCGCGACGCAAGCCCTGCAGTGCTCCGAAGAAGAACACCCGCCGGGAATGGTTGAACAGCAGGTCGTCTTCGACATCACGAATGAACTCGGTGACTTCCCGCGCCAGCGCGCTATCGGGTACGCGGACGCCGGCAACGGTTTCGATGGACTCAACGGTCATGATCGTTCCTTCCTTTTGGTAGCCTCATTTTGCGGCGCTACGCCGCTATCCCACCGGAGTCGTTTCAGCCGCTTTTCCCACAAATTGCGACACAATGAGCCCGTGGCTGAAGCCGGCGCGTCGTCGCGGGTCGTGGTTATCGTCGTCTTCGACGGTGTGACCATGTTGGACGTCGCGGGAGCGGGTGAGGTGTTCGCAGAAGCCAACCGCTTCGGCGCGGACTATCGGCTCACCATCGCGTCGGTGGATGGTCGCGACGTCACCACCTCGATCGGGACGCGGTTGGGCGTCACCGACGCCATTGCGTCAATCGAGTCCGCCGATACCGTCATGGTGGCCGGCAGCGATGACTTGCCGAGGCGGGCGATTGATCCCGCGCTAGTCGAAGCGGTCAAGTCAATCGCCGGGCGGACCCGGCGGCTGGCCTCGATCTGCACGGGGTCGTTCGTCCTGGCGCAGGCCGGCCTCCTCAACGGCCGGCGCGCCACCACGCATTGGCATGACGTCACGTTGTTTGCGCGGGCGTTCCCCGACGTCACCGTCGAGCCGGATGCGATCTTCGTCCGCGACGGCGATGTCTTCACCTCGGCCGGGGTGTCGTCGGGCATCGACCTGGCGCTGGCGCTAGTCGAAATGGATCATGGGATCGAGCTGGTCCGTTCCGTGGCCCGATGGTTGGTCGTCTATCTCAAGCGAGCGGGTGGACAATCGCAATTCTCGGTGCTGGTCGAGACCGCACTATCGCCGCGGTCCCCATTGCGCAAGGTCACTGATGCGATCTCGGCCACTCCCGCCGCAGATCACAGCGTGAATACTCTTGCCATGCGGGCCTCCTTGAGTGCTCGGCAGCTGACTCGACTTTTCCAGTCGGAACTTGGCACGACACCGGCCCGCTACGTCGAAATGGTGCGCATCGATGCCGCCCGTGCCGCGCTCGACGCCGGCCGCAGTGTTACCGACACTGCCCGCATGGCAGGGTTCGGCAGCCCCGAAAGCCTCCGGCGCGTATTCGTCGACCACCTCGGGGTCTCGCCCAAGGCCTATCGCGAGAGATTCCGCACGGCATCGCGCGGTTGACGCCCACCGACGTTGTGCCGCGCGGCATACTGTTCCGCCATGCACGTCGATGCGATGACGATTCCGCAGCCATTGGGCCGGATCGGAGACCTGGCCCGCCGAACGCAGTCCGCCGGTTTCTCGGGTCTACTGTTCACTGAGACCGGTCGCACGGCGTATCTCAACGCTGCGGTGGCCTCGCAGGCGGCGCCGGGTCTCGAGTTGTCCACCGGCGTCGCAGTGGCTTTCCCGCGGAGCCCCTTCGTCACCGCGGCAACGGCGTGGGAGTTGCAGGAAGCGACCGGCGGGAATTTTCGGCTCGGCTTGGGCACGCAGGTACGCACTCACGTCGTACGGCGTTATGGCGTGGCGTTCGAGCGGCCCGGTCCGCGGTTGCGCGACTACCTGCTCGCCGTGAAGGCCTGCTTCTCCGCGTTTCGAACCGGAAAGCTCGACCATCACGGCGAGTTCTACGACCTGAATTTCATTACGCCGCAATGGAGTCCGGGACAGATCGAACAGCCCGATCCCAAAGTCGATATCGCCGCGGTGAATCCGTGGATGCTGCGAATGGCCGGCGAAGTGGCCGACGGGGTGCATATCCATCCGCTCGGCGAGCCGGGCTATATCACTCGGCACGCGCTGCCGAACATCGCGCAGGGCGCGGCGAAGGCGGGTCGCTCGCCGTCGGACGTCGCGGTCATCGTGCCGGTGATGACGATCGTCGGAGACACCGATGAAGAACGCGCCAAGGAACGAGAGTCGGTGCGCGCCAGCATGAGCTTCTACGGGAGCACACCGAACTACGCGTTCATCTGGGATGAAGCTGGGTTCGAGGGCACCACCGCGCGGATCCGGGAGAAGCAGAAGGCCGGTGACATCGCCGGCATGGCAGCCCAAATCACCGACGAGCACATCGCCGCTTTCGCCACCGAGGCGACGTGGGACACGTTGGGTGACGCGTTGACCGACAAATACGCGGGCACGGCGACTCGCCTGGTGCTGTACAACGCGGTCGGCGATCGGGAGCGCTTCGAGCGCTACGGTGACGTGGCACGCCGGGTCAGCGCCCGATCAACCGCTTCATGAAGTCGGGATAGCGCGCGCCCTGTACCTCGATACGCGCTGCGGCGTCACCGATTTCACGGACGTCGTCGTCGCTCAGCTCAACATCGGCGGCTGCCAGGTTCTCCTCCAGCCGGTCCAGACGCCGGGTGCCGGGAATCGGGACGATCCACGGCCGCTGAGCCAGCAGCCAGGCCAGCGCGATCTGGCCGGGCGTCGCGCCTTTGCGGGCCGCGATCCGCTCGAGCAGATCGACCACGGCGCGGTTGGCCTCGCGGACGTCGGCGCCGAACCGCGGGATGCTGTTGCGGATGTCGGATTTGTCGAATTGCGTGTTCTCGCCGATGCTTCCGGTGAGAAAACCCTTGCCCAGCGGGCTGTAGGGCACGAAACCGATGCCGAGTTCGGCCAGCGTAGAGAGCACCCCGGTCTCTGGGCTCTCCGGTTCGCGCCACCACAGGGAGTACTCGCTCTGCACCGCCGTCACCGGTTGCACGGCGTGGGCACGGCGAATCGTCTCGGCTGACGCCTCCGACATCCCGAAGTGTTTCACCTTCCCACCGTCGATCAGTCCCTTGACGGTTCCCGCGACATCCTCGATGGGAACCTCGGGGTCGACCCGGTGTTGGTACAGCAGGTCGATGGTGTCCACGCCCAGTCGGCGCAACGAATTGTCGGCGACCTCGTTGATGTGTTCGGGGCGACTGTTCAGCCCGGCGACGTTGCCGTCGGCGCCGAAGGCGAAACCGAATTTTGTTGCGATAACAACCTGTCCGGTGAACGGCGCGAGTGCTTCGCCGACCAGTTCTTCGTTGTCGCCGTACGCTTCCGCGGTGTCGAAGAAGGTCACTCCACGCTCGACCGCGGCGCGGATCACCGCGATCATGTCGGCTTTGGACCCAGCAGGTCCGAAGCCCCGGCTCATGCCCATGCAGCCCAGGCCGATTGCCGAGACCTCGAGGTTGTCGCCAAGGATGCGCTTGTCCATGTGTTACTCCTCTCGAGACGGTGGCAGGTCGACCAGTTCGGCCAACCGGGCGCGGTGGCGATAGGCGGTGCCGAACGCCAACTGGTCGGTCTTGGCCCGCTTCAGATAGAGATGCGCCGGGTACTCCCACGTCATCCCGATGCCACCGTGCAACTGGATGCATTCCTCCGCGGCATGCACCGCGGCGCCGCTGCAATAGGCCTGCGCGACGGCCGCCGCGATCGACGCGTCCTTGTCTTGTCGGGCGCAGGTGTCGGCCGCATACCGGGCTGCCGCCGCAAGGGAATTGAGCTCGACCCACAGATCCGCGAGCCGATGCTTGATGGCCTGGTAGGAACCGATGGCTCGACCGAATTGCTTGCGCTGCTTGGCATAGGCAAGTGTGGTCTCGAAACACCACTGCGCGATGCCCAATTGTTCGGACGCGAGTAAGGCGGCACCCGTCTGCAGGGCCGTCGCGATTGCGGCATCGGCGGTACCGACACGTGATGAGGGGGCACCGGAAAAGTCAATGTTTGCCAGGGGTCTCGTCATATCAAGAGCGAGTATCGGCAACACGGTGACGCCTGCCGCGTCGCGTGCAACGGTGTGCAACTCAAGCCCATCGGCACCGCTCACCGGCACCACCAACACGTCGGCCTCGCCCGCACCGGCGACGCTGGTGATCCGTCCGGTCAAGCCGTCACCGGCGGCACTGACACCGGCAATCGCATCACCGGGCGCGGTGGACAGTGGCACCGCCAGCGCCGCTGTCACCGACCCCGCGGCCAAGCCCTTGACCGTGTCGGTGTCCCCGGCCTGCAACAGCGCGACAGTCGCAAGCACGGCGCTGGACAGAAACGGCACCGGCGCCACGGCGCGGCCGATCTCCTCCATGACAACGGCGGCCTCACGGGCGCTGGCACCCGCGCCACCGAGCTGCTCGGGGACCAACAGGCCGGCCATCCCGAGCTCGGCCCCCAACGTATGCCAGACGCCGGAAAAGTCTTGCGACGCACCATCGTAGATGCCTGCTACCGCGTCCGGCGGGCACCTGTCGGCGAACAGCCGACGCACACTGTCCCGCAACGCCTCCTCGGTGTCGGAATACAGGAGATCGCTCATCGGGCTGCTCCTTTGTCCAAGTCCTTGTATGCGACGTCTTTGTCGACCCGGTGTTCCGGCGGTAGACCGAGGATGCGCTCGGCGATGGTGTTGCGCAGGATCTCCGAGGTGCCCCCCTCGATCGAGTTGCCTTTCGCTCGCAGGTAGCGGTACCCGGGCTCACGCCCGGTAAAGTCAACGCCTTCGGGTTGACGCATCGTCCAATCGTCGTATTGCAATCCCTCTTCCGGATGTAACTCGATCTCAAACCCCGAAACCGCTTGCGCCAGACGGGCAAACGCCACCTTCATGCCGGCGCCCTCGGGCCCGGGCTGACCGACCGCCATCCGCTGACGCAGCCGCAGGGCGGTCAACCGAATAACTTCGGCGTCCACCCACAGCCGCATCAGCTCGTCGTGCATCGCCGGGTTGCGCAGCTGCGGTTTCGCCCGCCAGGCGTCGGTGACCTTGCCGATGATCCCGCTTTCACGGGTGCCGCCCGCCATTGAGCCGATCGCAACGCGTTCGTTGTTCAGCGTGGTGGTCGCGACCTTCCAGCCGCCACCCTCCGAGCCGAGGCGGTTGGCGTCAGGCACCCGGACATCGGTGAGAAAGACTTCGTTGAACTCGGCTTCGCCGGTGATCTGCCGTAGCGGCCGGACGTCGACCCCGGGGTCGGTCATGTCGCAGACGAAGTAGGTCAGGCCTTGATGCTTGGGAACCGTGGGATCGGTCCGTGCGACCAGGATCGCCCGCTGGGCTTTCTGCGCGCTCGAGGTCCACACCTTCTGCCCGTTGACGATCCAGTCGTCGCCGTCTCGCACTGCGCGGGTGGATACCCCGGCCAGGTCAGATCCGGCACCCGGCTCGCTGAATAGCTGACAGTAGAAATGTTCTCCGGTGAACAACGGCCGCAGGAACATTCGCCGCTGCTCCGCGGTGCCGAAGGCGGCAATAGTCGGCGCCGCCATGCCCATCCCAATGCCGTTGTGTGGTCCGCCTCCCACCGGCGCGCCCGCCGCGCCCAGTTCGTCTTCCACCAGCGATTGAAAGGTCCGTGGCAGATCGAGCCCACCCGAGCCGCTGGGGAAGTGCACCCAGGCCAGTCCCGCATCGAAACGGGCTCCCAGGAATCCTCTTGCATCGCCCGCCGGATCGTGCTCCGCCAGTAGCGCCCGCACCCGCGCGTGCAGATCCTGCGCAACCGCCTGCTCGTCGACGCTCATCGGAATTCCCCCGCGTTGCCCAGCACCTGACCGCCGTCGATCACCAAGGTGTCGCCGGTGATCCAGCTCGCCTGGTCCGACACCAGGAAGGCGACCGCAGCAGCCACGTCGGGGGTCTCACCGATGCGTCCCAACGCCGTGCGCTGCGAGACAAACTGTTCTTTGCCCTTCCACAGCGCCTCGGCAAGTTTCGTCCGAACCACCCCCGGACAGATGGCGTTTACTCGTACCCGCGGTGAAAGTTCCAGTGCCAGTTGCTTGGTGACGAGGATCAGCGCCGCCTTCGTGGCGTTGTACATGCCCATGTTCGGCGACTGGTGCATGCCGCCAATCGATGCGGTGTTCACGATCGCGCCACCGTGCTCGACCATCCACGCCTTGGCCGCCAGTGAGGTCCACAGCAGTGGCGCCCAGAGATTGACTTCAAAAGTCTTCGCGAAGCGGTCGTGATCCTGATCGATCATCCGACCGTACGCCGGATTGGTGCCCGCATTGTTGACCAAAATGTCGACGCTGCCGCACCGGTCGAGTGTCAGATCGATGCACTGTCGTGCGGCCGCCTCATCCACCGCGTGCGCGGCCACTCCGATGGCGTTGCCGCCGACCTGCTCGGCCGCCTCGTCCGCGCTCTCCTGTTTGCGCGAGGTGAGCACGATGTTCGCCCCTTCGAGCGCCAGCCGTTGCGCGATGGCCAACCCGATCCCCCGGGAACCTCCGGTGATGATCGCGGTGCGGCCCTTCAGGTTTGGTGTGGTCACAGTGCCTCCATCAGGCTGTGCTGGTAGCGGCGCATGCCCCGCAGCCAACGGTCGTAGTCGGTGCCTTTGTGCCGATACATCTCGAGAACTGCCGGATGCGGGAGGACCAGGAAGCGCTCCTCCTCGATGGCCGCCAGCACGACTTCTGCGACGTCCGCCGGCTCGATCACGTCGCCCGCGCTGGTGACCGCACGGGTTGCCAGGCGGGCTAACGGATCCTCGGACTCCCCCGGCGAATGCAACAGGTTGGTGTTGACTCCCATCGGGCACAGACAGCTGACCCGCACGCCCCGGTCGCCGAAGGTGATGTTCAACCACTCCGCGAATCCGACCGCGGCGTGCTTGGTCACCGAATAGGTCGCCGACCCGAGCTGGGTGAGCAGCCCGGCCGCCGACGCGGTGCTGACGAAATAGCCTTCGCCGCGTTCGACCCATCCGGGCACCAGCAGTTGCGCTGCGCGGATGTGGGCCCGCAGGTTGATGTCGATGGACTGATCCCATTCATCCTCAGTGACGTCCAAGCCGGACACGCCGGTGATGCCCGCGTTCGCGAAATACAGGTCGACGGGTCCGAACTGGTTTTCTGCCAGCGCGATCAACTGCTTGATGTGCTCGGTGTCGGAGACATCGCCGCCGGAAGCGATGGCCATGCCGGCCCGGTCGGCGTTGATGCCGCTTGCCACGGCGTCGGCAGCCTGCGAATTTATATCCGCGACCACGACTCTGGCATCCTGGTGCGCCAGCTTGGCGGCCAGCGCCGCCCCGATACCGTTACCGCCGCCGGTGACGATAGCGACTTTGTCGGCAACTTTCACGACCGATTCCCTTCCTGTTTGAACAGCAACCGGACAATCCATCCCCGGGTTTCGGCCGGGTCGATCACGTCATCGAGTTCGAAGGTGGTGGCCGAGGTCAGTGCCTTGCCGTGCTGATAAGCGGCCTCGACAAGTTTGTCGAACAGATTCTGCCGCTCGACCGGGTCGGCGACAGCCGCCAATTCCTTGCTGAACCCCAGCCGAACGGCACCCTCGAGACCCATGCCGCCGATCTCCCCGGTTGGCCACGCAACGGTGAACTCCGGAGCGTCAAAAGAGCCTCCGGCCATCGCCATCGCGCCCAGCCCGTAGCCCTTGCGCAGGATGACCATTCCGAACGGCACCGTCAGCCGTGCCCCGACGATGAACAGCCGACTGAACCGCCGGACCGCGGCGTCGACTTCGGCATCCGGGCCCACCATGAAGCCCGGCGTATCGCACAGCGAAATGATCGGCAGCCCAGCCGATTCGCAGAGCGTCAAAAAGTCGGCCATCTTGTCCGCGGCCTCGGCGTCGATGGCTCCGCCGAGGTGATGACTGCTGTTGGCGAGCAACCCGAACGCCATACCTTCGACTCGGACCAGCGCGGTGACCACGCCGACTCCGTAGCCGGCCCGGAGCTCCAA
>NZ_JBAPRN010000356.1:0-6668 GCF_049281135.1 Mycobacterium sp.
GCTCCGGCCCGCCGCTGCCGCCGACGAGCGGTGCCATCGCCCGGGTGGGGCTACCACCCGGGCGTTCGATCTTGATCACCTCGGCCCCGAAGTCGGCGAGAAGCCTCCCGCAGTATTCTCCGGCAACCGATTCGGCCAGCTCGACGATCGTGATACCAGTCAGCGCCGACATGCCATACCTCGAGACGTCAGGGCTTGGCGCGCCCCGAGCGGCTCAGGCGCCACTCCGGCGGGAAGTTGAGGTCGTTGTCCTTCACGACGTTGTTGAGGCCCTTCTCGAATGTGCCACCGGTGAGGTCGACATCGTTCTGCGCGTCGTTTTGGATCATCGGCAGCATGCCCTCGACCATGCCGGTCAGCAGGCTGCCGAAGTACTCACCCTTGTGCTGCTTGTACAGCTCGAGGAAGGTCTTCTGCACCGCGACGGTGTCGGTCGGGCGGGACCGCGAACACGCCAGCGCATACTTCTCGGTCTCGGCCTCCAGCTTGTCGCGCGGCACGACGCTGTTGATGAAGCCGCAGTCGTACATCTCCTTCGCACTGAAAGGCCGTCCGGTGAACAGCATTTCGGAGAACTTGCGCAGACCCATCGTCTCGGCCCACCACCACAGTCGCGGCCCCCAACCGACGTAGCGGAAAGCCGGGTGACCGAACAGGGCGTCGTCGGACGAGATCACCAGGTCGGCGTCGCCGGCCTGGTAGAAGTGCCAGCCGTAGCAGTAGCCCTTGGCCTCGATGATGCTGATCTTCCGAAGCTCCTGCAGCGGGCGGTTTCCGGCGCGGGCTTTGGCGTAGAAGTCGGTGACGGTGGACAAGTAGCGGTAGGAGCCACCCGGCGGGTACTTGACGTCGTCGTCGTTGATCGCGAGTTCGTGATGCAGCGGCAGGCCCGGGTTCTCGAGCATCGGGCGCTGCTCGGGAAGATCACCGCCACTGCCGAAATCATCGCCCTCGCCGCGGATCACGACGACCTTGACGTCGTCGTCGACGTTGCACTTGTGGATGAGGTCGGCGTAGTTCTGCCGCATACCCAGGCTGGTGGCGTTCTGGGCTTCGGGGCGATCGAAGGTGATGTAGGCGATCCGGTTCTTTTTGTCCTTCTCGAACTTGATGTACTGCTCGGCCTCTTTCTTCAGCTTTTCGTAGTCAAATTCGACCATGAGTCATCTCCAATGTTGGTTGTTGATTATTTGAGTAAGCTGCCCGCGTCGACGGGAAGCGAAACGCCGGTGATGTAACGAGATTCATCAGAGGCGAGGAACAATACGGCGTTGCTGATATCGATCGGATCGACCCAGGGCACCGGCAGGGTGTGCATCATCTGGGAGATCGGGGCGAAGTCGTCAGGGCCGGGATTCTCCAGATCCGGGCGGAACAGACGGTAGGTCTGCTCATTCATCACCATCGTGGTGCTGACCTGGGTGGGCAGCACCGAATTGACCCGAATCATGTGCTGCCCCAGTTCCACGGCAAAGGTGCGCATCAGGCCGATGACGCCGTGCTTAGCGGCGATGTAGTGGCCGGTATTCGGATAGGCCTTACGGCCACCCACCGAGCTGGTGAGCACGATGGACCCACCGCAGCCGACCGAAAGCATATGTGGCACGCCTGCTTTGACCGTGTGCCAGACGCCGGTGAGGTTGATGTCGATCATGTCTTGCCAGATGTTTTCCCGGATCTTGTGCAGCATTCTGCCGTCGGTGCCGACACCGGCGTTGGCGACGATGATGTCGAGACGACCGAGCTGCTCGACGCCATTGTCCACAGCGGCCTTCAGGGCCTCGTAGTCACGCACGTCGACTCGAGCAGTCACGATGCGCCGGCCGAGTCCCGTGACCAAATCCACTGTCTCGTCGAGGTCTTCCGGCGTTGCATGCGGGTAGCTGAGGTTGGCGATCGGCCCGCAGACGTCGATGGCGATGATGTCGGCGCCTTCTTCAGCCAGTCGCACGGCGTGACTGCGGCCCTGCCCGCGGGCTGCCCCACTGACGAACGCGACCTTGCCCTCGACGCGACCGGTCATGGTGTCGAGGCCGGCATCGACTCCCATCCCCGCACCGTCGATGTCGGGCTGAGTTCGGCGTTCGACAGGTCGACCTCCCATTCCGGGAAGCGTTTGAGGATCTCTTCGATGGCGATTCGCCCTTCGAGTCGCGCCAGCGCCGAGCCCAGACAGAAGTGGGTGCCGACACTGAAGGCCAGGTGCTGCCGGGGCGTTCGGTGGATGTTGAATTCTTCGCTGTCCGGGCCGAATTGGCGCGGGTCGCGGCAGGCGGCTCCGAGGAGCATCATCATCACGGCGCCTTCGGGGACGGTGTGGCCGTGGAAGCTGATGTCGCGGGTCACGTAGCGGGCCGCGTGCGGGGCCGGTGTTTCGAATCGCAGGAGTTCTTCGATGGCCTGCGGTATCAGTTGAGGGTGCTCAACCAGTTCGCGGCGCTGGTCGGGGTGTTCGGCGAGAACCTTTCCGGCCCAACCGATCAACCGGGTGGTGGTCTCGTTGCCCGCGCCCGCAACAACGTTGAGATAAATCAGCAGTTCGTCGCGGGTCAGGCGGCGGGTGGTGCCGGTCTCGTCGACGAATTCGACGTTGAGCAGCTCGGTCATGATGTCGTCGGAGGGATTGGTGGCGCGCCAGTCGATGTAGGCGGCAAAGATTTCGCCGGTGGCCAAGCCGCGTTCGTGCTTCATCGGTTTCCCGGCCTCGGTGCGAAGCTGCGCGTTGGTGCGGTCGCGGATGAATTCCTGATCGTCTTCCGGGATGCCGAGCAGCATGCTGATGACCTTCATCGGCATTTGGGCGCCGAGGTCGGCGACGAAGTCGATGTGTCCCGTTCCGACCAGCGGGTCCAGCGACTGCGTGCAGAATTCGCGGATCTGCGGCTCCAGCGCGGCGATCTTGCGTGGGGTGAACATCCGGGCCAGCAGCTTGCGGTGAATGTCGTGGATCGGTGGGTCTTCCATGATCAGCAGGCCGGGCGGGATGTCGAGGTTGGCCTTGATCAGCTCGAGGATGATGCCGCGCGCCGAACTGAACGTGCCGTGATCGACGAGCCCCTTGTCGACATCAGCGAACCGGCTCAGCGCGTAGAAATCGTGCTGGGTGTTGTAGTACAGCGGCGCCTCTTCACGTAACCGCGCGAAAGTCGGGTAAGGGTCGGCGTTGACGACGACATCGTAGGGGTCGTAGTGGACGTCCTGGACGTCCAAATCGGTGCTGATCGTCACGAAATCTTGCCTTTCGCCACAACTTCGGCGATCCGGATGGGCCGCATGCCGGATCGTTGTCGCCAGTGTGTCAGCGTCCGAGGCGGTTCGGGCGATTTGTACCTTTCGCTTAACAGAACCGCGCTCGCGCGCTTACCCGGGACGGGCTAACTCTATTGCCGTAGAGAACCATATGGGCCCGTATTGGGCAAGAGCTGACGATCTATTTCGAACGCGGTTGCAACGCCGTGCCGGCCTGGGTGAGTCGCCCCTGGTGGTCGCTGCCCAGGACACCGGCGACGATGGCCGACAGGACGCCGTCGAGCTGTTCGGGGCTCTCGATGATCCGATCGCCGTGGGCGAGTCGTAGCAGCAGGCCGTTGATGAAGGTCAGGGTGATGTTGGTGAGGTCATCGACGACGGCGGGATCCAGCTCGGCCCCATGCGGCAGAAGTTGCACAAAGATGTCGTGGTGCAGCTTGGTGAAGGCCCGGGTGGCGCGCTCCAATGTCGCAGCCAATGCCGGATCACGGGTCGCCTGCATGGTCAGCTCATAACGCGCTTTGGTACGCGTCAGCTGCGGTTCTTCCCCGGTTTGGATGACCACCTTGGCCAGTGTGGACGCCGACGCCCCGGCTTCGATGCCGGCGCTGTCGGCAACCGCCTGCAGCGTCGCCAGGTCGAGCTCGACCATGCGCTCGGCGACCGCGTGCAGCAACGCTGACCGGGTGCGGAAGTAGAACGAGGTGGTGCCATCGGGAACACCGGCGCGGCCGTCGACCTTCAGGTGGCTCAGGCCCTTTGCGCCGTCGTCGGCGAGCAGCTGTATCGCCGCGTCGCAAAGTTCACGGCGGCGTTGGTCGGGATTGGGCTTGCGTCTGTTTGGTATCCCGGCAGTGTAGCGGCGGGTCACCCGCGGTTTCGGTGTCAAAGCAGATCCTGGCGGCGAGCTAGGTTGGTATTCGGTTCCAAGCTACTCTATATTCGTAGTGTCAGCTGAGAATTGTGCAATAACGTCGAACGGACAACGCGTGGCCGCTCCCGCCAGCCCGCTCCAGCAACTAGAGCGTCCCATTCCGCTGCCGCGGGCATCGTCGCCGCGCTCGGACCTGGACGATTTCGGCCGCTACCGATTTCAGGTGGTGGCTGCCGACATCGCCGACGCGGTGATGTCGATCGGCGGCCTGATCTTCGATCGGGCGATGGCGGGATGGGATGTCAGCGTCGTGGTCGACGGCGGTTCTGATCGCCTGATTGACGACCGGCCGATCCGGATCCTGGGCGGCAGCGTCGCCACACGATTGGAGAGCCTTGTCCGGCCGCCGGCCCGGCCGCACATGCTTGCGATCGCCACCGACGTGATGGTCAAAAGCGCAGCCGTCCGCCGGCAGGTGCTTGCCGCCGGCAACGACAAAGAGGCCGAGGTGCTGCTCTGGGGCCGCCACCACCCGACCAATCTGAACTGCAGGTTCGTCGCCGGCCGGCACCGGCCGAGTGCGGCTGCCCACGTGTTCAAATCGCAGGCGCTGGCCGCCGCCGGCGAGCTGGTCGGCCTGCAGGCCGACGAGGGCTTTTATTCGTTGGCCTGACCGTCAGCCGGGCTTACCGGCGGTGACGAACTGCAATGTGCGCTGGGTCTGCTGCTCGACGTCGACCAGGCCCGATGACCTGAACAGGTCCACGAACTCGTGCCGATCGAACAAGCGCAGCCCGATCATCCGGGCGCTCGCGGTCATCGCCCGCCGGACGGGCGGTATCTCGCCCGCGTAGCTGGTCAATATCGCCACCCGCCCCCCGGGTCGCAGCACGCGCACCATTTCGCGGGCGACCTGGAACGGTTCGGGCATTAGATAGAGCGCGCCGAAACAGCAGACGGCATCGAAGGTTTCATCGGCGAACGGCAGCGTTCCCGCGTCTCCGCGGACATAGCAGGTACGCGGCCCGCTGTTGTCCAGCACGGCGCGGGTCAGCATCGGCACGGAGATGTCCAACCCGACCGCCAGGCCGTCCGCCGGCAGATGTTGCGCCAGCTTTCCAGTGAAATTGCCCGGGCCGCAAGCGATATCAAGTAACCTGTGGGTGCCCGACAGATCCAAGGCGTCGGCCGCGCGACGTTGCTCGCTGCTCGTGGTGACGCCGCTGGCGACGTAGAACAGCACCGGGCGCCACAGCCGTTCGTACACCGTGGCGACCAATGGGCTGTTCATCGCGACCTGCGCCACCGTGGGGGTTTCGCTGGCGACCGACTCACCAAGCACGTCGAGGAAGCCGTGCCGCAGGCTGGCCTCGCGATCGAGCAAATGACGCGTCGTCTCCAGCGGATTCTCGGCGCTGCCCATCCTGTGAGTCTGCCGGGGCAGATGTCCTTGCTGCAACACGATCAAAGCCCCTAGCCTTGGCATTATCTCGGAGACGGCGACAGGGGCGGCATGGTGACCGAACTGAGCGCGCTGCGCGCCGATGAACTCACTATGCTGGACATCTTCAAGGGGTGTCCCGCCGAGGACTTGATGCCGCTGGCGGCCAGCTTGCAGCCGCTACAGGCCGCTGCGGGTCAGATCCTGATGAAGCAGGGCGAGCAGGCGGTGTCGTTCCTGCTCATCGCGTCGGGCACGGCCGAGATCAAGCACGTCGCCGATGACGACGTGGTGACCGTCGAGCACGTGTCGGCCGGCGCGATCGTCGGCGAGATCGCGCTGCTGCGCCACATCCCGCGGACGGCGACGGTGACCACCACCGAGGTGCTGACCGGTTGGATCGGGGACAGCGACGCGTTCGCGCGGCTGGTGCACATTCCCGGGATCATGAGCAGGTTGGTCCGCACCGTGCGCCAGCGACTGGCGGCCTTTCTCACGCCGATCCCGGTCCGCACTCGCGACGGGACCGAACTGCTACTGCGTCCGGTGTTGCCCGGCGACAGCGAGCGGACGTTGCAGGGCCGCGTGTGGTTTTCCAGCGAGACGTTGTATCGGCGATTCATGTCGGCGCGCGTGCCCAGCCCGGCGCTGATGGACTATCTGGCCGAGGTCGATTACGTCGATCACTTCGTCTGGGTGATGACCGATCTTGACGGCAATCCGGTGGCCGACGCGCGCTTCGTGCGCGACGACCACCATCCGGAGGTGGCCGAGGTCGCGTTCACCGTCGCGGACGCCTATCAGGGCCGCGGGATCGGATCCTTTTTGATCGACGCCCTCTCCGTTGCCGCACGGGTCGCCGGAGTCGACAAGTTCTCCGGCCGCATGCTCGCCGACAACGTGGCGATGCGCACGATCATGGACCACTACGGCGCATTGTGGGAGCGCGACGACATCGGAGTGGTCACCACGGTCGTCGACGTGCCCGATCTGGACGATCTCTCGTTGAGCCGCGACATGGTCGCTGAAATCAAACACACTGCGCGTCAAGTGATTCGGGCCGTCAGTTAGCATGCGATTCTGGGCGGCCGCGGTGGTCGTCCC
>NZ_JBAPRN010000357.1:0-3636 GCF_049281135.1 Mycobacterium sp.
CCTCGAAGGTCATCGTCCAGGTATCGAACGGCTCGATGCAGCGGAATCCCAGTCCGCCGGCGCCGAGCACGGTCGGACGGCCATCGGGCCCGTCGACCGGCCAACTGGAGCCGTTGTCGCGCAACCGGAACACCCGCCCGTCCGGGAAGGCGACGTTGACTTGGACGTCGTGCGCATCCCAGTTCGCCGCGACGGCCTCAATCCCGATGCGCGGCAGTCCCACTGCGCCGTGGTCGTCGACGACCCAGAAGCTCACCGAGTCGCGCATCTCCGGATCGTCGGGCTTCTGGGCGAATACCTGCTCGCGCTCCGGGTCGATGCCACCGGTCAAATCAATTGCCATGCAAGCTCCTTGCGACGTAGTCGGCGAATAACGGCCGGACCTTGTCGAGATCGATGCCGAACGCCATCGGGTCGGCGTGCGAGCTGGGTTCGCGTTCCAAGGCCGCCTCGGCCCACCAATCCCGCATGCGGGATTCGAATTCGTCACTGACCGGTTCGCCCAGCCAGCCGTACAGTCCCCTCACGGAGCCGATCGGATCGGCCTGCATCGCGCGAAAGTCGATGTCGTAGAAGCGCTTATCGGCTTCGCCGTCGCGGAAGCGCAGCGCTCGCTGCATGCCGACCGACCAGTGCTCGACGTTGAGTTGGCCGAGGTAACGGCGATCCAGATGATCGGTGAAACCGCCGACGATGTCGGCGTAGAGGTCGGCCACCGACAAGATGACATCGGTCGGATCGCGGTGGGTCATCACGAACCGCGCGTCCGGGAACACCTCGTTCAACGCATCGAGCCACAACACGTGCGACGGCGACTTCAACCGCCATGGCCGCGCCGGCTCGCCCCAGCTCAGCAGCTTCATCACCCGCCGCTGGTAGGCGTAGGTCGACGTCAGGTCGGCCTTTTCCACCAACCACGTCGAGTACGACGGAATCTGCGCAAACGCCTGAAAGATATGGGATTTGAAGTCCAGCGTCATCAGCTCCAGACACTCCATCGGAGCATGGGTGCCGCTCGGCACGTGCGCCCGCGAGCCGACCGTGTTGCCCTCGTCCATGGGAATCCGCGGATCCGGGCCCGTCACGGTCGACGGCGGCGGGCAGGGTTGCGACGACTCCCAGCGGCGCAGGTATCGGATCGCCGGATCCTGCGCGAGCAGCACCGACAACGCCGTCGAACCGGTGCGCGGTAGACCCAATCCGATCAGCGGCGGCAAGAGTTCGAGGTCGTCGATCTCCGGGTGACGGCGATACCAGTCCTCGACCTGCAGCCGCTGCGACAACGCGTTGACGATGCGGGCGTAGATGAAGCCCTCACCGCGCGCGTTGAGCCGGGCTTCATCGCGCAGCGAGGCGAGCAACAACTCGAGTCCTTCGCGGAACGAGTCGTCGCCGAAGTCCTCGAGACCGGTCTGCGCCACGGCTGCTCCGACGACGCCGTCGACATCGGCCATCATTAGCCCTTTCCGGAGAATCCGTGTCAGTATACTGACGCGATTATGAGCGAGTTGTCAACGTCCCGGCGCAGCTACAACAGCCCGGCGCGGCAAAAAGCCGCCGCGGCCACGCGGGGTCGCATCATCGATGCCGGCGTCGGACTGGTGCGCGGGTTCACCACCTGGGACTGGGATGAGCTGACCTTCCGCGCTGTCGCCGAACGCGCCGAGGTCAGCGAGCGCACGGTGTACCGCCATTTCCCGACCGAGCGGCATCTGCACGACGCGATCATGGGCCGGTTGGAAGACGAGGCCGGCATTGCCTATCAGGACGTCGGGCTGGACAACTTCGCCGAGGTGACGGCCCGGCTTTTCGCGTCGTTGGGGCAGTTCGCGATCAAGGACTCGATCGGCGCGCCACACGGAGCGGCTTTCGTGGGCGCCGAAGCCAAACGACACGATGCCCTGGATCGCGCCGTTCTCGCGCCACAGTTGCCGGACGCGCAACGCCGGGCGCTGGCCGGATTGCTCGACGTGTTGTGGAGCCCGCCCACCTACGAGCGGTTGGTGGGCGCGTGGAACCTCGACAAGAGTGAAGCGGCGCAGGCCGTGCAATGGCTGATCGCGAAAGTCATTGCGGCGGTGGAGAACAACGAGGCGCCAGCGCTACCGCAATAGCTGGTGTTGGAGGTTGTCGGTCAGCCATCGCTGGTACTGGTTTTGAGTCCATCCGCGTAGGCGGACAAGAGCGTGATGCAGGGTGGGGTCGTTGAAGATCCAGATGATGTCGCGCGCCTCATCGACATCCATACCCCTTCGCAGGCCGCCCTTCTCGTCGATTAATGCTGCGAAAGCCCGGGCGCCAGTGAGGCGTTGCTGACCGATTTCTTTCCAGAGGTCGTCGACCTCGGGGTCACACCCGGCCGCGGAGTGGATCGCCTCGCAGATGGCTGAGACCCGTTCGGCCGCCTCGGCAACGATGCGCGCATGCCCGGCGACGATCTCGGCCGGGTCGGTCAGCTGAAACAACTTGCGCGCCGCCGGGCGCTGCAGCAGCGGAACCGGCTCGTCGTCGCCGACGATCGCGCGGTCGTAGGCGGTTTTGAGCAGCCAGGGTTTACCCCCCGCCGCCGCGAACACGGTCGAGCGGCCCACACCCGCGGCTTCGGCGATCGCATCGATCGACGTCGCCGCGTACCCGCGCTCCACGAACAGTCGGGTCGCCGCGTCCAGCACGAGCTCGCGAGTTGCCGCGGCCTGCTCGGTGCGCAGCCGTGACTGATATCCACCTTTTTTCGCCGGACGGGAATTCATCGGACTCCTGTGACATTGACTGTACTAATAGTACGACGAACTTGACCTCTTTTAGCGGAAGGACACTGTCATGACGACTCGCCCCATCAAGCTGGGCCTGGCTTTGCTGGGCCAGGGACCTGTTTCGGAAATGGTCGAGCAGGCTCGGCGAGCCGAGTCCATCGGCTTCGAGGTGATCTTGCTGCCCGACCACCTCGGCTTCACCGCACCGCTGGTGCCGCTGGTCGCCATCGCCCAAGCCGCACCCACTGTCCAGGTCAGCAATCTGGTGCTCAACGCTTCGTTCTACTCACCCGCGTTGCTGGCACGAGACCTGGCGAGCGTGGACTCCGCAACGGGAGGGCGGCTCATCATCTCGTTGGGCACTGGCTACGTGGAAGAAGAATTCGATGCCGCGGGTCTGCCGTTCCCCAGCCCGCGCGAACGGGTGAACCGACTCACCGAGCACGTCACCGAGATCCGTCGACTGCTGTCCGACCCCGGTCACATACCGCCCTCGGTGCAAACCCCGCCGCCGATCATGGTTGCCGGCGTCGGCGACAAGCTGCTGACGATGGCTGCGCAACAGGCCGACATCGTCGCGATCGCGTCGACGGGGACCGAATCCGACTTGGCCGAGCGAATCGCTTTCGTCAGAGCGCAGGCGGGCGCTCGCGCCGACAACATCGAGTTGGGATTCGGATTCTTTCAGGTCTCCATGGACGATCCCAGCGACCTGTCACTGCTGAAGATGGTCGCACCCGACGCCAGCGAGTCCGAAATGCGCCAGTGGACAACGCTGCTCGACGGAACGGTCGACGAAGCCGCCGAGCGTATTCACCGGCTCCGCAACGACCTGGGCATAAGCTACTTCACCGTCAACGCCACCCCTGGCACCTCATGGAAC
>NZ_JBAPRN010000358.1:0-6919 GCF_049281135.1 Mycobacterium sp.
GGGTGGAGAGCCTGTTCTACTTGCCGCCGGAGATCTTCCAGAACTCGGACTTCCAGTTTGGCTTGAGCTTGATGGTGTCGCCCGACGGCAAGGCCGCGCGCTTCATCATCACTCACGCCGTGGATCCCGCGACGGCGGAGGGCATCAAGTCCGTCGATCAGG
Organism: Mycobacterium sp.; assembly: GCF_049281135.1. Taxonomy (GTDB): domain Bacteria; phylum Actinomycetota; class Actinomycetes; order Mycobacteriales; family Mycobacteriaceae; genus Mycobacterium. The sequence continues at coordinate 163 of NZ_JBAPRN010000358.1, forward strand.
AGCGCAATGCGGCGAAAGAGGCGCTGAAACTCACTTCGTTGGAGAACGCCGACATCTACCTTGGCGGCACCGCCGCGACGTTCAACGACATCGCCACCGGCGCCTGGTACGACCTGCTGATCGCCGCGGTGGCGTCGATCGTGCTGATCTTCATCATCATGGTGCTCGTCACCCGCGCTTTGGTCGCTGCGGGAGTCATCGTCGGCACGATCGTGCTGTCGCTAGGCGCGGCGTTCGGATTCTCGACGCTGATCTGGCAGCATCTGGGCCATTTCCAGTTGCACTGGGTGGCAACGGAATTCGCGTTGATCGTGCTGCTGGCTGTGGGGTCCGACTACAACCTGATGCTGGTGTCCCGAATCGAGGAAGAGATCGGCGCCGGCCTGAACACCGGGCTCATCCGCGGCGTGGGTGTGACCGGCCCGGTGGTGTCCGCCGCCGGTGTGGTGTTCGCCGTCACGATGGCCGCGATGCTCTCGAGCGATCTGCGGGCAATCGGTCAGTTCGGGTCCACGATCGGTATCGGCCTGTTGTTCGACACCTTCGTTGTCCGAACGCTGATCACGCCGTCGATCATGACGATCATGGGACGCTGGTTCTGGTGGCCGAAGCGGGTCCGGGTTCGCCCGGCCAGCCAGATGCTTCGGTCCGTCGGGCCGCGTCCGCTGGTTCGTGCGCTGTTGTACCAGCCGCGACATGAGGCACCGCCGGAGTCGTAGACGTAGCACCTGGCGTCAATTCGATTGTGCTTGCGCTGCAACGCGCCAACACCGACCGCCCCGCGGCGCCAGATTACGCCTGGCCGGCCGCGGTGCTGTGTTGAACGTGTACCGGGAGGTCGTCCGCCCAGGGTTGGGTGGTGACCATGTCGTCGACGTCGACGTAGCCCCGCTCGAATTCGCCCGTCGCCGCGTCCACCAGGCGGTACTCCTGGCGCTGGATGTGGATGGGCTGCGCGTCGAGGATCACCACCCGCACGTCGCCGGGCTCGAACCCGCATCGCTGCTGTAGCGCATCAATCAGGCACTCGTTGTGCATGTGCCCATCGCCGAAGTTCCAGCCGAGAACCATTGCGCAGAGATTCTCGCCTTCGCACAGGTTGTAGTCGTCCTCGTCGTAGCCGGCCAACGCACGGTGGACCAGGGTGTAGAGCGCGCGGCCGTGGGTGTTCATCCCCCGGAAGGCAAACGCGAGATGAATGGGGACCTGCACCTCCTCCTTGGTCTTGTACAACCGCTCGAGCTGTAAGTGGTACATGGGGCCGAGCGCGCGGGAGCCGATGCGGAACTTCTCGTCGGCCGAGGGCTTGACGCACCACACCGTGGTGTCCCAGTTGCCGGCGTAATAACGCATCCCGGGCAGAAAGGACACCTTGCGGGGGAACAGGTTTCCGATGACGACGGTTCCGGCCATGACCGTAAACAGGATCGCGACCGGCAGCGGGGTGGCGAGGTTTGACAGGCCCAGCCGCGCGTGCGCCACGAACAACCACAGCACCCCGAAGATCATGAACACGTTCCATTCGAGCGGCACTCCCATCGGGAAGGCCAACAGGATGTTCAGGTGGAACGCGATCATCACGAACGCGGCGATGGTCGTCGGCCAGCCGCCGTGCGAAACGAACAGCAGCAGCGGCACCAGCCCCTCCACGGCAGTCGAGAAGTGGGCGATGAAACCCGCTAATCCGCTGGGCCGCAAGTCATCCGGATATTGCTTGAACAACGCGCGCTTGAGCGCGCCCGAGGGGATGAATGGGTTGTTCGCCAGCATCGTCGAGATCACGAAGGGGAAGTGCCGGTTGAGCTTGGACGTCGCTGCGCCCAGCCAGATCACCATGAAGACCACCTTGGCCCCGACGACGATGTCCGCCCCGGGGAACAGGAACACCAGCGCCAGGGGCGCGTACACCTCGCCGCGGGCGGCCAGGAAGATGACCTTGTCTCGCAGGCCGATCACGGCCAGGACTGTCAGAATCGCGACGGTCTGCCAACGCGGCACGACGCCGATCGTCGTGCCCAGCGCGGGAATTGGGTCGGACCCGTCGGACACCAGCCCAAGGACCAGCAACCCGAGCAAGATGCCGTAAAGCAGTGCGTCGAACGGTGTTCTGTCGTTTCCCTTGGTCAGCGGAACCCGCTCGGGCCAGGGGGGAAGCCGGATGGTGCCGGGACGTAGCCAGTACAGGATCGATCCCATCGGCGGGAAGTAGCGACCGGCCAGCGGCCCGAAGCAGCAACCGAGGCCTACGACCTCGAACAGCATCGTGTACAGCACAGCCTTTTCGAACACGATCGGCTCTGTCCACCACGCGGCGACATCGGTGAACCCGTCGATGCCGTTCGTGGACCATGCGAACAGCCAGGCACCGAGAACGTAGAGCGCGATCTTGATGCCGTACATAACGTGCATGATCAGTGGGGTGCCGAAGCCGTTCTCGGCGATGTGGCGCACCATCGGCACCACCCGTTCGGCACGCGGCTTCTTGCTCCACTCGGCCATGTCGACGACGGGCAGGTTGGGCTGGACGAATCCCATTGCGGCTCCTTCGGCGCAGCTCTTCCCGAGGTGCCAATCAACCGTCTGGCACGAGAAAAAACTACTCCCAGCAATCACTGGTGAGGCAGGATTTGCGCGGTCGACAAGGACCACAGATATGGCCGACGTTTTGAAGTGCGCCGTCAGGGTTTCGAACCCCGGACCCGCTGATTAAGAGTCAGCTGCTCTACCAACTGAGCTAACGGCGCGTGCATCCTGCTGGACTGCGTTTGCGACAATAACAGTCATTCCGTCGGGGGACGAAATCGTCGAGGCTGCGATCGGTCGCTGATGACTGTTAACAGTCGTCCACCGCTTAGAATACTCCGCAGTAACAAACCAATACACGTCGTGAAGGGGAACAACGCAGGTGGGGGATCGTTTCATCAGGTCACACCAGCGAGGCCGGCGGTTGCTGGCTGTGCTGATGGTGCCGCTTGCCGTTTTCGGGGCGGCGGCCTGCAGCGGCAGCGGCGGCCCTCCGGCGCCGAAGGCCATCATGGACAAGGCCACACCGTTCGGTGACCTGCTCGTCCCCAAACTCAGCGCATCGGTGACCGACGGCGCTGTCGGCGTTGCGGTGGACAGCCCGGTGACTGTCAACGCCGACGACGGCGTGCTGGCCTCCGTCGAGATGGTCAACGAAAACGGCGGGAGCGTCGACGGCCAACTCAGTCCCGACGGCGTGCACTGGGCTACTACGGAGCGGCTGGGCTACAACAGGATGTACACGTTGACCGCCAAAGCCCGCGGGCTCGGCGGAGTGGCCACCCGCCAGTTGACGTTCCAGACTCACTCGCCGCACAACCTGACCATGCCGTACGCCATGCCGCACGACGGCGAGGTGGTGGGTGTCGGCGAGCCGGTGGCGATCCAGTTCGACGAGGCCATCGCGAACCGTGAGGCCGCCGAAAAGGCCATCGTGGTGACGACCGATCCGCCCGTCGAGGGCGCGTTCTATTGGCTGAACAAGCGCGAAGTTCGTTGGCGCCCAGAGCATTTCTGGAAGCCTGGGACGAACGTGAACATCGCGGTCAACACCTACGGTGTCGACTTGGGTGACGGGGTTTTCGGCGAGGACAACGTGCGCTCACACTTCACCGTCGGGGACGAAGTCATCGCGACCGCCGACGACAACACCAAGGTGGTGACGGTGCGCGTCAACGGTGATGTGGTCAAGACCATGCCGACGTCGATGGGCAAGGACAGCACTCCCACCGCCAGCGGTACCTACATTCTCGGTGTGCGATTCGCGCACATGATCATGGATTCGTCCACCTATGGCGTTCCGGTCAACTCGCCCAACGGATATCGCACCGAGGTGGATTTCGCCACCCAGATGTCCTACAGCGGGGTATTCGTGCATTCGGCGCCGTGGTCGGTGGGGGCTCAAGGTCACACCAACACCAGCCACGGCTGCCTCAACGTGAGCCCGAGCAATGCTCAATGGTTCTTCGAGCACACCAAGCGCGGCGACATCGTGCAGGTGCTCAACACGCTTGGCCCGCCACTGTCGGGGACCGAAGGGCTCGGCGACTGGAACATCCCGTGGGATCAGTGGCACGCCGGCAATGCCAAGGCGTGACACCGATTGGTTACGCCGCATTTGTTATCTAGCAACCTAATTCGGGCTCGACACGCCGTCTGAGCGCCCCTCCGTTCCAGCGGCCGGTGACGCTTTTAGCCTTATACGCGTGAATGAAACTCTCGCTCGTCCAGCCGAGGTGGGCGTCAGTCGTAATGTCCGCGGTCAACTTGCTCTGTTAAGCGGCCACGTGCTGTGGCAGGTGGTCGGTGTCGCCGTCGGCGCAATCGGCTACGCGGCGGAGGCGGGCGGGTTCGAGCTCGAGATGCGCAGGGCCGCCTCGCGCAGTCAACGCTAAGCCGGCAACGTCCAGCCTCATCAACTTGCGCGGGTCTCGAACAATGCCGGGTCGGCCACGATCACGCTCGGCGCGACATCTCCCGTGCGTGTCGCGACAAATGGAGTCCGGTACACCGTTCCTTGCTTGCCGCATTCATTGCTGAGGATGGTGCCGATCTCAATGCCTCGAAGCGTTCCGCCGGGCTGTGGGTCCCAGGACCATAGCCGCGTCTCGTCGTCGGTGAGCGGCTGTGTTGTGCCGTCGCACTGCGAGGGTGCCTGAAGGACGGGCATGCCCTGCCAATGACCGTCGGTAAAGCGGAGAACACCTGTCGTGCCGTTGCCCTCTTGTTGGTTGGATTCGTCCAATTCAGATCCGGCGGCCACGCATCCGGCCGACGTACATACGGAACGAAAAGCCCACCACTGCTGGACCGCGGTGGCGAGGCCCGTCACCGCGCCGTTGATCGTCTGATTCTGCAGATCGAAGTCCACCCGGTAGGTGCCGTCCAGGACGGGGCCCGCGACGTGTGGTGCTGTGGTATTGGTCGACGGGGAGCTGCTGACTGTCGCCGGATCGGCGACTGCGACGCTGGCCGGCACGTCCCCGACCCGAGCCGCCACGACCGGGGCCACGGCAACCTGTCCCTGCAAGCCGCATTCGTTGGTGAGCGCGGTGCCCGTCTTTGCGCCGGTCAGTGTGCCGTTCGGCTGGGGCGCCAGTGACCAGGTCAGCATGACGGTATTAGCGCCTGCGACGACTTGACCGTCTGTGCCGAGGCAGCGCGGCTGACCAAGTTGGCGCTGCACGGGCGCGGATTGCCAGTGGCCGTCGACGAAATGGTATTCGGCTGACGTGGCGGGGGTATGCGCCACCTGGTGGTCTTTCGGATCAAGCTCGGTCGCCGTGGCGACACATCCGGTGGATTTGCACGACGAGCGCAGAGCCCACCATGAGGTCGTGTCGGTGGTGTGCACGGCGTAGGGGGCGCCGTTGATTGTTTGCTTGTTGTAGTCGTAGTCGAAGCTGTAGGTGCCGTCGAACGGTGCGACAGCAGGTACCGGGGGGCTGGTTGCCGAGCTGGCCTGCGAGGCAGAGACGGTGCCCGTCGTCGGCCGCATCACGAACGCAACGACACCGATGGCAGTGAGCAACACTGCGGCTATCGCCGCAGCGACGAGAATCCGGGATCGGCTGCGCGGCTTCGGCTTTCCCGCGCCCGGTGGAGTCTCGCGCGCCGCGGTGCCCAACAATGACGCGGCCGATGTCACGCGGGGAGACGGTTGAGTCTCGCGCTCCATGATCGGCGCGGCGACCGTGATATCGCCCTCGGTGCGGTCGGTATCCGCACCGGCCCGCCTGCTGAGGGCCGCGGCGAAGTCGCGACATCGTTCGAACCGGTCGGCGGGGTTCTTGGCCAACCCCTGCGACAGCACCTCATCGAGGTTCGTCAATTCCGGACGCCGGTCGCTCAGCTTAGGCAGTGGTGCGGTGAGATGCCGGCTGATGACCGCTACCGGATTGGAATGCTCATACGGTGGCACACCAGTGAGAAGGTGAAACGTGGTGGCCGCCAACGCGTATTGATCGGCTCGACCATCGATGTCTTCGCCCATCAACTGCTCGGGCGCGGCGTAGGTGACGGTGCCCATGATGAAATTGGTCGCGGTGAGCCCGCTGATGTCACCGAGTGGTCGCGCAATCCCGAAGTCGGCTAACAGGATTCGCCGTTTGCCATCCCGAGGCTCGGCGACCAAGATGTTCGCCGGCTTGACGTCGCGGTGCAAGAGCCCTTGGCCGTGCGCGTAATCGAGGGCGGCGGCCACGGCAGAGACGATGGCGCATACGTCCTGTATCGGCATCCCCGCCGGGTAGCGGTCCTTGACCAACCGCGCTGCGTCCGTGCCGTCGACGTAGTCCATGGCGATCCAGAGCTGACCATCGAACGCGCCGCGATCATGCACCGCGACGATGTTCGGGTGCCACAACGAGGCGGCCAGGTCGGCTTCGCGCTGAAACCTCTCACGGAACTCGCCGTCCGCCGTTATCGCTTCGGAGAGAATTTTCAGGGCATCGTGGCGCGGCAGCCTGGGATGCTGAGCGAGATAGACCTCGGCCATCCCGCCAGACCCCAGCGGCCGCAACACGATGTACCCGTCAAAGGTCACCCCGACCTCTAATGACATGCGCGGATGGTACCGCCGCAGCCCTATATGGTTTCTAAATGGAGCGCGTGGATGCGCAAACCCGGATAGCGTAAGGCACCTGATCGTGCGCCGGAGTGACGCAGCATTGGCCGGTAGTTTCTTATCAGGTGTGCGACCTGAAACGTTGTCCAATATCGGTGATCCGCGCAG
>NZ_JBAPRN010000359.1:0-6238 GCF_049281135.1 Mycobacterium sp.
TCGATGCGGTGCTCAACGCGGTGGTGATCCGCTGGTTCGACCACGCGCGTGATACTGCCCGAGCTGCGCTGCCCGACGGGCCATTTCGCGGCGTGCCCTTCCTCATCAAGGACCTGTTCGCCGGATACGCCGGCCAGCGCATCACCAACGGCAACCTCGCCCTGAAAAACGCGTCGGTGGTCTCGGACGCCGACACCACGCTGGTCAGCCGCTTCCGAGACGCCGGCCTGGTGACCGCCGGCCGGACCAACAGCCCCGAACTCGGCAGTGTCCCGACCACCGAGCCGATCGCATGGGGCGCGACCCACAACCCGTGGGACCTCAACCGGTCGCCCGGCGGCTCGAGCGGCGGTTCAGCCGCCGCGGTCGCCAGCGGCATGGTCCCGTTCGCGCATGCCAGCGACGGCGGCGGCTCGATCCGCATCCCCGCGTCGTGCTGTGGACTGGTCGGCCTGAAGCCCAGCCAGGGCCGGATCTCGCTCGGCCCGATCCGGGACGAAACGGCGCTGTCGGTCGAGCTGTGCGTGAGCCGCACGGTACGTGATACCGCAACGCTTCTCGACACGGTCCGCGGGCCCGGCATCGGTGACACGGTCATCGCGCGGCTTCCGGCCCGCCGCTACGTCCTCGAGCTCGGCGCGGACCCCGGCCGGCTGCGGATCGGCCTGCTCGACCACCATCCGCAGGGTGGCGCCGTCGCACCCGAGTGCGCGGCCGCTGCCCGCTCGGTCGCGACGCTGCTCGAATCGCTCGGCCACACCGTCGAACCGGCATGGCCCGCAGCCCTGGCCGATACGTCGCTGCGTTTGCACTTCGCCGCGCTCTGGAGCACGAACATGGGCGTCGGGCTTCGGCGATTCGAAGAACAGGTCGGAAGACCGCTTACCGCAGATGAATTCGAACCGATGAACCGCGTGCAGGCCGAGATCGCCGCACATATCACCGCGGTCGACTATGCGCTGGCATTCTCGGCTGCCACGCACTTCCGCCGTGCGTTGCAGGCGTGGTGGACCGATGGCTGGGACCTGCTGCTGACGCCGACGGTCGCCGAGCTCCCGCTGCCGCTGGGCGTCATCGCCAACAACCCCGACAATCCGTTGGAAGTGATGGAACGCGCGTTCGAGTTCATTCCCTTTACGCCGCCCTTCAACATGAGCGGTCAGCCCGCGATCAATGTGCCGGTCGAGTGGACCGACACCGGGCTGCCGGTCGGCGTGCAACTGGTAGCCGCCTACGGTCGCGAGGATGTTCTGCTCCGGGTGGCCAGCCAGCTGGAAACCGCCAGGCCGTGGGCGCACCGCACCCCGGACGTCGGTCGCTGACCCTATACGTGGCCGAGCTTGCTGACGATGTCCTTCGCCGGCCCGGTCTGTGCCTGCCGGTACGCCGTCCCTGCCCACAGATTGGTGCCGTGCGGGTCTTCCAACTCGACCGCGGCCCTGCGGATCGGCGAGGTCATCTGGTTGACCTCGGGATAGCCCAGCGGCGCTATGTGGTCGAGCATCCGGGTGAAATCGTTCGCCAGACCGCGGGCATACCGGCCCGAAAACGCCCGGGTGACAACGGTCGTGTCGAATTGCGGATGCCCGAGCGCCGAGCGGTGCGCGGCGTTGGTGCCGGCCTCATCAGAGAGCAGCAGCGCGGTCCCGATCTGGGCGGCCACCGCTCCCCTGCGCAACACTCCCTCGACATCCTCGGTGCTGCCCAGGCCACCGGCCGCGATCAGCGGAACGTCATGGGCCCTGCCGATGCGGCGCAACAGTTCAGTCAGCGGTTCGGTACCGGGACTCATGTCCGGCGCGAACGTGCCACGGTGCCCGCCAGCGTCGGGCCCCTGAACAACCAAGCCGTCCGCTCCGGCGGCAAGCGCCACGCCCGCCTCATACGCCGAGGTCACCGTGACGAAGAGCAGCATTCCCCGCGCGCCGAACCAGCGCAGCACATCCGGTGACGGAGCGCCGAAGGTGAACGACACCAATTCGGGCCGGAGGTCGGCCACCACCTCGAGTTTCTGCTGCCACCCGTCGTCATCACCGAAATTCGGGAAGCCGATCTCGACGTCGTAATGCTCAGCCAGCTCGTCGAGAGCCTCCGCGTAATAGTCGAGTTGGTGCATGTCGGCGACGCTGGGCTGGGGCACGAAAAGGTTGACACCGATCGGGCCGGTGGTCGCGGCGCGCGCCGCCACGATGTCATTGGCCAACCGGTCTGGGCTGATGTAGCCACCCGCCAGAAAGCCGAGGCCGCCCGCGTTGGACACCGCCGCCGCCAAGGCAGGCGTACCCGGGCCGCCCGCCATCGGCGCTCCCACGATCGGCACGTCGAGATCCCAGAAGCCCAGTACCATCGCGCTACCCCGTCATTTTCCGAAGTTGTTGCGGCAGGGACTTTTTTGATTGATGAGGCCCGAGAACGGCTGCGCCATAAGGTCTACCGAGGAGTTGGCGCGCCACGACGTTGACCTCGTCCAGGGTGACCTCATCGAGCTCCTGCAGCGTCCGGTCGATACTTCGGTGTTCAGCGTAGTTGAGTTCGCCCCGGCCGATGCGGTGCATCCGGGAACTGGAGTCCTCCAGGCCGAGCACCAGCCCACCCCGCAGTGAACCCTTGGCGATCCGGCATTCCGACTCGGTGATGCCGTCGCGCGCCACCTCCTCCAGCACGTCGGCGGCCACCCGGGTCACTTCGGCAAAACGCTCGGGCAGACACGCCGCGTACACCGACAACGCACCGGCGTCGGAGAACGTGTCCAGCGACGAATAGACCGAGTAGGCCAGCCCGCGGGACTCCCGGACCTGTTGGAACAGGCGGGAACTCAAGCCGCCGCCGAGCGTGGTGTTCAGCACCGACAGCGCCCAACGATGTTTCCAGTGCCGACCCGGGGTGCGCACCCCGAGGAAGACATGGGTCTGCTCGGCGTCCCGGTTGGCCACCGTCAACCGTGGGCGACCGGTGACCCGGCCGGCGCCTTTGCGCGGCGCGATCGCGTGGCGGCCCCGGACCAATCGCGGCCCGAAGTGCTCGCGCACCAAAGTCACCACTTCGTCATGGTCGATGTTGCCGGCCACCGCGACGACCATCCGTTCAGGCGTGTAGCGCCGCTGGTGAAACGAATGCAGCTGGGCGCGCGTCATCGACGACACCGATTGCACGCTGCCGATCACCGGACGACCTACCGGATGATCGCCGAACAGTGCCGCCAGGAACTGGTCGGCCAACGCGTCCTCGGGGTCGTCGTCGCGCATGGCGATCTCCTCGAGGACGACGGCGCGTTCCAGCTCGACGTCTTCGGAGGCGCAGCGCCCATTGAGCACCACGTCGCTGACCAGGTCGACGGCCAGCGCAAGATCACCGTCGAGCACGTGCGCGTAGTAGCAGGTGTGCTCCTTGGCGGTGAAGGCGTTCAGCTCACCGCCGACCGCGTCCACCGCCTGCGCGATATCGACAGCCGTGCGCGTCGGAGTGGACTTGAACAGCAGATGCTCCAAGAAGTGCGCAGCACCGGCCACCGAGGCACCCTCGTCGCGCGATCCCACGCCCACCCACACCCCGACCGAGGCCGAGCGCACCCCGGGCAGGTATTCGGTGACTACCCGCAATCCACCGGGCAGCGTGGTGCGCCGAAACGCCGCGGACGGCTCAGAAGTGCGCCGGCCGCGGCGCAGCGGCTGCGTCCCTGAGCTAACTGCTGGCCGTCGCGGCATCGGCAGGCGCGGTCTCCGGGCTGGCGGCAGGTTCGCCGTCGCCGGATGGTCCGGCGTCTTCGTCCACAAGCACCAGGGAGATCTTGCCCCGCTTGTCGATGTCGGCGATCTCGACGCGAAGCTTGTCGCCGACGTTCACGACGTCTTCGACCTTCGCGATCCGCTTTCCCCTACCGAGTTTGGAGATGTGCACCAGCCCGTCGCGGCCCGGAAGCAGCGACACGAACGCACCGAAATCGGTGGTCTTGACCACGGTTCCGAGGAACCGCTCGCCGGTCTTGGGCAGCTGCGGGTTGGCAATCGCATTGATCTTGTCGATCGCGGCTTGTGCCGCCTCGCCGTTGCTGGCGCCGACGAACACCGTGCCGTCGTCCTCGATGGAGATCTGCGCGCCGGTCTCCTCGGTGATCGAGTTGATCATCTTGCCCTTGGGCCCGATGACCTCGCCGATCTTGTCGATGGGCACCTTGATCGTGGTGATCCGAGGCGCGTACGGGCTCATCTCGTCCGGCTCGTCGATGGCCTCGGCCATCACTTCCAGGATGGTGATCCGGGCGTCCTTGGCTTGAGCCAGCGCGCCGGCCAGCACCTGCGACGGGATGCCGTCGAGCTTGGTGTCCAACTGAAGGGCGGTGACGAAGTCCTTGGTACCCGCACATTTGAAGTCCATGTCACCGAACGCGTCTTCGGCGCCCAGGATGTCGGTCAGCGTGACGAAGCGGCGCTCACTGCCACCGCCTTCCACCTCGACGTCGTCGGACACCAGGCCCATCGCGATACCCGCGACCGGCGCCTTGAGCGGCACACCGGCGTTCAGCAGCGACAGAGTCGAGGCACACACCGAGCCCATCGAGGTAGAACCGTTGGAGCTCAACGCTTCCGAGACCTGCCGGATCGCGTATGGGAACTCTTCGATGCTGGGCAGCACCGGCACCAGGGCCCGCTCCGCGAGCGCGCCGTGGCCGATCTCGCGCCGCTTCGGCGAACCGACACGGCCGGTCTCACCGGTGGAGAACGGCGGGAAGTTGTAGTGGTGCATGTAGCGCTTGGACGTTTCCGGCCCGAGCGAGTCGATCTGCTGCGCCATCTTGACCATGTCGAGGGTGGTGACCCCCATGATCTGGGTCTCGCCACGCTCGAACAGCGCACTGCCGTGGGCCCGCGGGATGACGGCGACCTCGGCCGACAGCGCCCGGATGTCGGTGATGCCACGCCCGTCGATGCGGAAGTGGTCGGTCAGGATGCGCTGGCGGACCAGCTTCTTGGTCAGCGAGCGGAACGCGGCGCCGATCTCCTTCTCGCGTCCCTCGTAAGTCTCGGCGAGGCGGTCGAGCACCTCGGCCTTGATCTCGTCGGTGCGACCGTCGCGCTCTTCCTTGCCCGCGATGGTGAGCGCCTTGGAGAGCTCCTCAGTGGCCACCGAGGACACCGCGTAGAAGACGTCGTCCTGGTAGTCGGGGAACAGCGGGTAGTCGGCAGTCTCCTTGCCGGCGGCGTCGTGGAGCTCCTGCTGGGCCTTGCACAGCGCGGCGATGAACGGCTTGGCGGCTTCCAGCCCCTCGGCCACGACGCTCTCGGTGGGCGCACCCGCGCCGCCCGCGACGAGCTCGATGACGTTGTCGGTGGCCTCGGCCTCCACCATCATGATCGCAACATCATCAGCCGTCTTGCGGCCCGCGACGACCATGTCGAACACGGCGTTCTCGAGCTGCTCGACGGTCGGGAACGCGACCCACTGGCCGTCGATGAGCGCGACGCGCACACCGCCGACGGGGCCGGAGAACGGCAGACCCGAGATCTGGGTCGACGCGGACGCGGCATTGATCGCCAGCACGTCGTACAGATCCTTGGGATCCAGGCTCAGGATGGTGACGACGACCTGGATCTCGTTGCGCAGACCGGACACGAAGGTCGGCCGCAGCGGACGGTCGATCAGGCGGCAAGTCAGGATCGCGTCAGTGGAGGGACGGCCCTCGCGGCGGAAGAACGAACCGGGGATGCGTCCCGCGGCATACATCCGCTCTTCGACGTCGATCGTCAGCGGGAAGAAGTCGAAGTGGTCCTTCGGTGACTTGCTGGCCGTGGTGGCCGACAAGAGCATGGTCTCGTCGTCGAGGTAGGCAACGACGGAGCCGGCGGCCTGCTTGGCCAGCCGACCGGTCTCGAAACGAATAGTGCGGGTACCGAAGCTCCCGTTGTCAATGATGGCGGTCGTCTCAAACACGCCTTCGTCAATTTCAGCTACAGACATGTGCGTCCGTGCAGCCTCTCTGGATTTGTTCAGCTATTTCGCGCAGGCACGCGCAACCCGGAGGGTTCCAGGACAACTTGACGGATGCAGAGTCTGGATGCGGCTACGGCCATCGATCGAAGCGGCCGACCTACCCCAATCCGGGGAGCTCGGCAGCCACTACCGAAGACCGCGCGATACAGACTTGTCTTCCTTCGACGTCCTGTTGTGCCTCGCTGGAACGGTGCGCGCGGATCGCGCGCGCCGTACCTCGCTCGGGCCGATGGGCCCAGAACGACCTTGA
>NZ_JBAPRN010000360.1:0-30785 GCF_049281135.1 Mycobacterium sp.
CCGCGCGGGTTGTGGGAGGTCGTGGCGGACGGCCGGGATGTGGTCTCGGAGTTTCCCAACGATCGAGGTTGGGACCTGGAGGGGTTGTTCGACGCCGATCCAGACACGATGGGCAAGACCTATGCGCGGCAGGGCGGATTCGTCGCGGACGTGGCCGGCTTCGATGCGGCGTTCTTCGGGATCGGCGCGGGCGAGGCGTTGGCAATGGACCCAGAGCAGCGATTGTTGATGGAGTGCTCCTGGGAGGCCCTGGAGCACGCGGGTATCGAACCCACGTCACTACGCGGTTCGGCTACCGGCGTGTTCACCGGAATATTCGGGCAGAGCTACTCCAGCGAGGCGACCGACCTGGAGGGATATCGGCTGACCGGCTCGGCGTCGAGCGTGGCCTCGGGGCGGGTGTCGTATTTCCTGGGGCTGGAGGGTCCCGCGGTATCGGTCGACACCGCCTGTTCGTCGTCTTTGGTGGCCATGCATTGGGCGGTGCAGGCGTTGCGGTCGGGGGAGTGCGACCTGGCGTTGGCCGGCGGCGCGACGGTGATCTCGTCGCCGGCCGTCTTCGTCGGGTTCAGCCGCCAGCGTGGACTGTCCTCCGACGGTCGGTGCAAGTCGTTCGCCGGCGGCGCCGATGGGACCGCGTGGGGTGAGGGCGCCGGGGTCGTCGTACTCGAACGGCTGTCGGACGCGCGACGGCTCGGGCACACGGTGTTGGCGGTCGTGCGCGGCAGCGCGATCAACCAGGACGGTGCCTCGAACGGTTTGACGGCGCCTAACGGGCCGTCCCAGCAGCGCGTTATCCGTGCGGCATTGGCTAGCGCGGGGCTGACTCCCGCCGATGTCGATGTGGTGGAGGCCCACGGCACCGGAACCAAACTCGGCGATCCCATCGAGGCGCAGGCGTTGTTGGCCACCTACGGCCAAAACCGCCCGGCCGGTCGGCCACTCTGGCTGGGTTCGATCAAATCGAACATGGCGCACACGCAGGCGGCTGCCGGGGTGGCCGGCGTGATCAAGATGGTGCAGGCGATGCGTCATGGCGTGATGCCGGCCTCGCTGCACGTCGACGCCCCGTCCCCGTATGTGGATTGGTCGAGCGGGGCGGTGTCGCTATTGACCGAAGCTCGGGACTGGCCGGCGGACGGGCGTCCCCGCCGTGCGGGCGTGTCGTCGTTCGGCATCAGCGGCACCAACGCCCACCTGATCTTGGAGCAAGCCCCCTTTGAACCGGCTGAAACTGCCTGCGACGCAACGAATTCCGATGACCATGACCAGATCGGGTTGGCGGCGCTGCCGTGGGTGATCTCGGCCCGATCGGCTGAGGCGCTGACCGCGCAGGCGAGCCGACTGTTGGCCGACCTGAAGGCCGAAGACTCTCTGAGCCCGGTCGATGTGGGATGGACGCTGGCGCGGCGATCGGTGTTCGAGCATCGAGCGGTGGTGGTGGGCGCCGATCGCCAGCAGTTGGTGGCGGGTTTGGCCGGGGTCGTCGGCGGTGAGCCGGGTGTAGGCGCAGTGATCGGCCAGGCGCGGCATGTCGGCAAGACGGTGATGGTGTTCCCCGGGCAGGGCTCGCAGCGGATCGGGATGGGTCGCGAGTTGTACTGCCAGTTGCCGTCGTTCGCCGACGCTTTTGACGCGGTCGCCGACGAGTTGGACCGGCATCTCCGGTTACCACTGCGCCAGGTTGTCTGGGGCGACGATCAGGGGCTGCTGGACAGCACCGAGTTCGCTCAGCCGGCGTTGTTCGCGATCGAGTCGGCGTTGTTCTCGGTGCTGCGGAGCTGGGGTCTGAGCCCGGATTTTGTGATGGGTCATTCGGTCGGTGAGCTGACTGCCGCGTATGTAGCGGGGGTGCTGAAGCTGGCGGACGCCGCGATGTTGGTCGCCGCGCGCGGCCGATTGATGCAGACGCTGCCGGCCGGTGGAGCGATGACCTCGGTCAACGCCGCCGAAAAAGAGGTGCTGCCGCTACTGCGCGACGGTGTGGCGATCGCGGCGATCAACGGCCCCGAATCGGTGGTCATCTCTGGCGCGCAGTCCGCGGTGAGCGCGCTCGCGCAGGAGTTGGCCGAGCAGGGTCGACGGGTCCGGCCTTTGGCCGTCTCTCACGCGTTTCATTCGCCGTTGATGGAGCCGATGCTCGACGAGTTCGCCCGGATCGCCGCCCGCGTCGAGGTGCGCCAGCCACAGATCGGGATCGTGTCGAACGTGACAGCGGAGTTGGTCGGGTCGGCATCTGGATTCGGATCCGCGAATTATTGGCTGAAGCACATTCGCCGTCCTGTGCGGTTCGCCGACAGTGCACGCCATTTGCAAACCCGCGGTGCCACCCACTTCATCGAGGTCGGCCCCGGTGGTGGTTTGGCGGCCCACATCGAAGAATCGTTGTCGCCCAACGACATTGAGGTGGCATCGCTGTTGGCCAAAGGCCGCCCCGAGGTGGCCTCACTGGTGGGTGCGATCGGTCAGATGTTCACCGCCGGTGTGCGGGTGGACTGGCCGGCGGCGTTTGCCGGCTCGGGCGGGCATCGGGTGGAGCTGCCCACCTATGCGTTCCAAGCACGGCGGTTCTGGGCGCAGGGTTCGACGGAGTCCGCTGATGCGACGGGCATGGGCGTCGAGGGAACCGGACACCCGCTGCTGGGTGCGGTGGTGCAGCGACCCGATTCTGGCGGCGTCGTGCTGACCGGTCGGTTGTCGATGACGGCTCAACCGTGGCTGGCCGATCACGTGGTGGGCGGCGTGGCGCTGTTCCCCGGCGCCGGTTTCGTGGAGTTGGTGATTCGCGCCGCTGACGAGGTCGGGTGCGCCGCCATCGACGAGCTGGTGCTGGCCACGCCGCTGGTGGTGCCGCAGGGCGCCGGTTTGCAGGTGCAGGTCGTGGTCGCAGCCGCCGATCAGTCGGGCGGCCGCCCGGTGTCGGTGTACTCCCGGCGCGATCAGCCCGATGCGGAGTGGTTGCTGCATGCCGAGGGCACGCTCGGGGTGGCGGCCGCAGAGGCGTCGGCCGATCTGTCGGTGTGGCCGCCGGACGGCGCGGAAAGCGTGGACATATCGGATGGCTATGCGCGTCTTACGGCGCGCGGCTACGAATACGGCCCGGCGTTTCAAGGGTTGGTGTCGCTGTGGCGGCGCGGACCGGAACTCTTTGCAGAGGCCGCCGCTCCAGCGGACGCCGGTGTTCGGGCCGACGGGATGGGAATTCACCCGGCCCTGTTGGATGCGGTCTTGCATGCCTTTGGGCTTGGCGTAGACACCGCCGAGACTGTGTTGCCGTTTTGCTGGCGGGGAGTGTCGCTCCATGCCGGCGGCGCCAGTCGGGTGCGGGCCCGCTTCTCCGCGCTGGATGCGGGTGCGACGTCGATCGACGTGGCCGATGCGGCGGGCCTGCCAGTGTTGACGGTGCGCTCGCTGATGACCCGCCCGATGACCGGCGAGCAGTTGCATGCCGCGGTGACCACGGCTGCCGCCCGCCCCGATCGCGAGCCGCTCGAAGTGGTGTGGTCCCCGATACCGTTGACGTCCAACAAAATTGACGGGCTGGCGCAGCTTTCGGTGGTGTCCTGGGATGACTACTGGGCTGTCGACGGTGACGGTGAGACCACTGCCGCAGACAGTGTGGTGGTGTGGCCGTGCGGGTTTGCCGGTGACGACGTGGTGGGCTCGGTGCACACTGCGACGCACGCCGCCCTGGATGTACTGCAACGCTGGCTGGCTGGTGGCAACTCGGGCAGATTGGTCGTGCTGACCAGTGGCGCGGTGGGGCTGTCTGGGGAGACGGTCAACGACCTGGCCGGCGCAGCGGTGTGGGGTCTGGTGCGTTCTGCGCAAGCCGAACACCCGGGCCGCATCGTGCTGATCGACGCTGATACGGCGATCGATGCGGCGGAGCTCGTCGCCACCGGCGAGCCCCAACTGGTCGTGCGCGCCCGTGGTGTGCACACTGCCCGGTTGGCCCCGGCCCCTGCACTGCTGGAGCTGCCGGCAGAAGACCCTGCGTGGCGGTTATCGGCCGGTGCGGGTGGGACGTTGGAGAGCCTGAAGATTCGGCCCTGCCCGCCGCCGCAGGCTCCTCTGCAAGCAGGGCAGGTGCGGGTGGCGGTGGCGGCATCCGGAGTCAACTTCCGCGATGTGATGGCGGCGTTGGGGATGTATCCCGGCCAGGCCCCGGTGCTGGGTGCTGAGGGCGCGGGGGTGGTGGTCGAGACTGGTCCCGAAGTCGCCGATGTCGCCGTCGGCGACGCCGTGATGGGGCTGATCGACGGGACAGGTCCGTCGGCGGTGGCCGACCAGCACATGCTGGTCATGATGCCGAAGGAATGGTCGTTCGCTCAGGCGGCCGGCGTGCCGGTGGCGTTCCTGACGGCCTTGTACGGGCTGGCGGATCTGGCCAAGACTCGTACCGGGGAGTCAGTGCTCATACATGCCGGCACGGGCGGAGTCGGGATGGCAGCAGTGCAGCTGGCCCGGCACTGGGGCGCGGACGTCTTCGTCACCGCCAGCCGCGGGAAATGGGACACGTTGCGGGCCATGGGTTTCGATGACGACCACATCGGCGACTCTCGCTCGCTGGAGTTCGAAGAGAAGTTCCTGTCGGTCACCGAAGGCCGCGGAATCGATGTGGTGCTCAACTCGCTGGCCGGCGAATTCGTCGATGCCTCGCTGCGGTTACTGGTTCGCGGCGGACGTTTCATCGAGATGGGTAAGACCGATATCCGCGACGCGCAGGTGATCGCCGACCAATATCCCGCAGTGCGCTATCAGGCATTCGACTTGATCGAGGCCGGCCCGCAGCGCGTGAAGGCGATGCTGAACGAGTTGACGGAGCTGTTCGACGCCCGAGCGCTGCAGGTGTTGCCGGTGACCACCTGGGATGTGCGCTGCGCGGTAGAGGCTTACCGCTTCATCAGCCAGGCCCGGCACACCGGCAAAGTGGTCCTGACGATGTCGTCGGCGCTTGGCGATGACCTTGCCCGAGGCACGGTGTTGATCACCGGAGGCACCGGCATGGCCGGTGGGGAGCTGGCCCGCCACGTGGTCAGCGCCTACGGGGTGCGCCACATCGTGTTGGTCAGTCGGCGGGGGAGCCGCTCGAAGTCGACGGCGGAGCTGACCCTCGATCTGGCCCGGGCCGGCGCCCAGGTACAGGTGCTGGCCTGCGATGTGGCAGATCGACGTTCCGTTGTCGAGATGCTGGCTCAGCTGAAGCGACGGTGCCCGCCGCTGCGCGGAGTGATCCACGCCGCCGGAGTGCTCGATGACGCGGTGATCACATCGCTGACGCCGGATCGGGTGGATACCGTGCTGCGAGCCAAGGTGGACGCGGCGTGGAACCTGCACGAGCTGACCCGTGATCTGGGGCTGTCGATGTTTGTGCTGTGTTCCTCGATCGCGGGCACGGTGGGTGCGGCCGGGCAGAGCAACTATGCAGCGGCCAACGCGTTCCTGGACGCACTGGCCGCTCATCGCCAGGACGCGGGCCTGCCGGGGGTGTCCCTGGCGTGGGGGATGTGGGCACGTTCCAGCGCGATGACCGCTCACTTGAGCAGCCGCGATCTGGCCCGGCTCAACCGTGCCGGGGTGGCCGCGATGAGCACCGAGCAGGCGCTCGAGTTGTTCGACGCTGCGCTCGCGATTGACCACCCCGTTGTCGTCGCTGCCCGCCTCGACCGCGCCGCACTGGATGCCCGGGCTCAACGCGGCGAGCTGCCGGCGTTGTTC
Source organism: Mycobacterium sp. (assembly GCF_049281135.1). GTDB lineage: Bacteria > Actinomycetota > Actinomycetes > Mycobacteriales > Mycobacteriaceae > Mycobacterium. The sequence continues at coordinate 5,722 of NZ_JBAPRN010000360.1, forward strand.
AGCGGCCTTACCCGCCGGCCAACACGGCGTGTGGTGGAAGAAGCCGTTGATGCCACCCAGTCGAGGTCGGTGTTGGCCGGACGTCTGGATGCGCTGGCGCCCGACGACCAACGCAACCTGCTGGTGGACCTGGTGTGTTCGCAGGCGGCCGCGGTGCTGGGACATCCCGCCCCCGACGAAATCGACCCTGACACGACGTTCAAGGCTCTGGGGTTTGACTCGCTGACCGGTGTCGAGCTGCGCAACCACTTCAAGACCGCCACGGGGCTGGCGTTGTCACCCACCTTGATCTTCGACCACCCCACCCCAACGGCAGTGGCCGACTACATCGGGCGGCGGCTCGCGGAAAGCCGCGACCTCCAGCCCGAGATGAGCTTGGACTGACCGACTAGCCCCGCGCCGTCACGACCTATGCACGGCCAGCGGCGCGGTGTTGTCCTCCTCGGCGACTGTCGGCGGAGTCTTCGGCTTGGCGTGATCGCCGCGGGGATGGACTACCAAGGGCCACCAGAACCAGCGGCCGAGCATGGTTGCCAGCGACGGCATGAACAGCGTCCGCACCACCAGGGTGTCGAGCAGCAGGCCGATACAGACCGTCGAACCGAACTGGCCCAACACGGTCAGGTTGCTGCCCAGCATGGCGGCCATCGTGAACGCGAACACCAGGCCCGCCGACGTCACCACCGCGCCGGTGCCGGCCATCGACCGGATGTATCCGGTTTTGAGTCCGGCGTGTATTTCTTCCTTGAACCTCGAGACCAGCAGCAGGTTGTAGTCGGAGCCGACGGCCAGCAGGATGATCACCGACAGTGCCACGACGATCCAGTGCAGGTGCATGCCGAACAGGTCCTGCCAGATCAGCACGGACAGTCCGACGGACGCCGCGATCGAACTGCTGGCGGTACCGACGATGACCAGTGCCGCCACCACGCTGCGGGTCAGCAGCAGCATGATCATGAAGATCAGTGTCAGCGCCGATACCACCGCGATCATCAGGTCGTACTTCTCGCCGTCGGCCATGTCGCGGAATGTCGCGGCGGTGCCGCCGAGATACACCTTGGCGCCCGACAGCGAGGACTGCTTGAGCGCTTCCTGGGCAGCGGTGCGCTCCGCGGAAACCCGCTCGATTCCTTCGGGCGACATCGGGTCACCCTGGTGAGTGATGAAGAACCGCACCGACTTTCCATCGGGCGAGAAGAACAACTTCACGCCGCGGATGAACTCCGGGTTGGTGAACGCCTCGGGCGGTAGGTAGAAGAAGTCGTCGTTCTGCGACTTGTCGAAGCTCTGCCCCATCACGATGGAGGTGTCGCTCATCGCCTCCATCTGGTCGATCATCGCCTTGAACGTCTGGTACATGGTCAGCGTCAGACCGTGCGTCGTCTTCAACGTCTCGAGCATGATCGGGATCAGCTGCTCGAACTCGCGCGAGGCCGCCGCCGTGCGGTCGATATCGCCGGAGAGCTGGTGGAACTTCTCGGCGAGTTCGTCGAAACCGTCGATCGTGTCGAACAACGACCGGAACGAGTAGCAGATTGGAATGTCGAAGCAGTGCTTGTCCCAATAGAAGTAGCTGCGGATCGGCCGGTAGAAGTCGTCGAAATCCGCGATGTGGTCGCGCAGGCGGTCGGTGATCTCCGACGTTTCCGCGGTGGTCTTCGCACTGTCGGTGGCGGCGTCCGCCAAGTCATGGGTGACCTTCGCCTGGCGCGCCGTCACGTCGATCATGATCTGCATCTCGTCGGCCATTTTCAGAATGTCTTTCATTCTGTCTTTGAGGAAGTCCATGTTCTGCATGGTCGTCTGGCCCTGGATGCTGTTCTGGAACGGAATTGAGCTGTGCTGGATAGGAATTCCCAACGGCCGGGTGATGTCCTGGACCATCGCGATGCCGACGGTCCGGATCTCGTTCTTGGCGACCTTGTCCAGCACCAGCATGTCGGCCGGATTGCGCATATCGTGGTCGGCCTCGATCATCAGCAGGTCCGGATTCATCCGGGCTTCGGAGAAGTGCCGGTCGGCCGCGGCATACCCGACGTTGGACGGTGCCGATTCGGGTAGGTAATGACGGTCGTTGTAACTCGGCTTGTATCCGGGCAACGCGACCATGCCGACCAGGACAACGGCTGCGCTCACCGCGAAAACTGGTGCAGGCCAACGCACGACGGCGGTGCCGACCCGGCGCCACAGTCGGCCGCGGGCCTGCTTCTTCTTCTCGAACAGCCCGAACCGGCTGCCCAGGAAAACCACGGCTGGGCCCAGCGTCAAGCCCGCTGCCACCACGACGACCATGCCGATCGCCACCGGGTCGCCCATGGTGTGGAACCAGGGCAACCGGCAGAAGCTGAGGCAATACGTCGCGCCGGCAATGGTCAGCCCGGACCCCAGCACGACCGGGGCCACACCCTTGAACGTTGTGTAGTAAGCGCTTTCGCGGTCTTCGCCGGCGCGACGCGCCTCCTGGTAGCGGCCGACCAGAAAGATGCCGTAGTCGGTGCCGGCTGCGATCGCCAGCATCGTCAGGATGTTCGCGGCGAACGTGGTGAGCCCAAAGGCGTCGTTATAAGCGAGAATCGCGACGATTCCGCGCGCACACGCCAGAGCGACGAAGGTCATGAACAGCTGGATCAGCGTGGTGACGATCGAGCGATAGACCAACAACAACATGATCGCGATCGCGCCCAGGGTGAACAGCGTGATCTTCGCCAGGCTGGCATTGCCGATCACGTGCGTGTCGTCGGACAGCGCCGCCGACCCGGTGACGTGAGCCTTGACCCCGGGCGGGGCGGGCTCGTCGTCGACGACCTTGCGGACCGCCTCGACGGAATGGTTGGCCTGCGTGGTGCCCTGGTTACCGGCGAGGTTGACCTGGACGTAGGAAGCCTTGGCGTCGGCGCTCTGGGCGCCCGCCGCGGTGAACCGGTCACCCCAGAAGTCTTGGATGTGCTGCACGTGCACGGGATCGGCCCGCAGCTTACGGACAATATCGTCGTAGTAGCGATGCGCCGCGTCGCCGAGTGGCTGCTGACTTTCCACCACCACCATGACGGTGCTGTTGGAACTGAACTCGTGGAAGTTGTGGCCCATCCGCATCATCGCCTGATTCGACGGCGCTTCCAGGGGCGCCATCGGCGCGGAATGGTTTTCGCCGACGATTTCCAGGCTGGGAACGACCATATTGACCAGGACGGTCAGCGCGACCCAGCCCAGAATGATCGGAATCGCGAAGATCCGGATGACGTGCGGGATGAAAGGGCGGTGCGGTTTGGCTGCTGTGGTTCCAGTGTCGGCTGTGTTCATGCGCCGCTTCTCACCGTCGCTTCGCGACGTATCGTCGCCGGCGCGGGTCATGCGGACTTCACCAGGCAGAACGTTTGGGCGTTGTGGCCGTCCGAGCTCCGGTGCTCACGTAGCTCTCCGTCAACGGTGATGCGGCAGCCGATGTAGCCGGCATCCGTCTGCGCCATGATGTTGGCGCTCACCGCGGGCAAAGTGGTGGAAATGGTGTACGACCATGGCAGCGGCGCGTTGTTGACCTGGTGGGTGTTGGCCTCGGCGTCCCAGTAGTTGATGTTCGCGACGCTGCCGGGGGGCCCGTCGATCTCGTATTTCACGACTTTGGGGTTGAACTGCACGATCTTGATTCCAGCTCCCGAGTTCGCGTTGAGGTCCTGCGACGCGAAAACCCTGTGCAGGCGCGTCACAGTCAGGGCGGAAACCGACAGGACCACCACGAGCAGCAGCGGTATCCAGGCACGTTTGAGCAGACCGCTAATCGACATCGCCCTCACTCGGTCTCCTCCCGCCGCCCGTCCGCAATATTGCCCGCGAACGCGTCGAGCCACGGATGCTTTCCGCGGTCGAGAACGGACGCAGGTCTGCCGAAAGAGCTGGCCATTGCCGGTCATCTTCGCCGATACCGCGTGGAACCTTTGCTCGGCTAACAATGCTAGACGATAGGGCACGCCCGCGTTCTGCTAAGTGCCAACGAAGTACCGCTCCTCGCACGGCTATTGCGCGGCGCGGCCGGTGACGGGAGGGAGGTCGGCCAGCGTGACGATTCCCGGCTCGGCGGCCACGACTGCGGACACCGCATTGGTCACCGGCATTGCGGTGTAGATCATGCCCAGGCCCATGAATCCTGGCTCGGTCCAACCCTTGGGCGGTAGACAGTGCACCACAGTGCGCATATTCGGCACCCCGAACACCTGAATGACGTGACCGTGCTCGAGCGGCTTGGGTGGCACCACGTGACTGCCCATCGTCCAATTGAAGCCGACGCTGACCACGTTGCGGTCGCCGACCCAGCCACGGTGGTAGCCGAAGACGCTGCCGACCGTGCCGGCCGGGATCTTCATGAAACCAAGGTCTGAATCGCCGGTGGCCGCCGTGAAGGTGACGTCGAAGGTCAGCTTGTCCAGCTTCGCGCCGATCGCGTCGGCCATCATCGCCGCGGATTCGGCGAAGACCTCACTTTCGCGTCGCACGTTCTCGGCCAGCCCGGGTGTGTCGGGATCTTGCGAGAAGCCCATGGCCGTTTGGGTTTCCGCCGATTCGTAGGTAGAGCAGTCCACTGATTCGGTGATGCGAATCTCGTCAACGCGTTCACATGACCCGCTGAGCGCCATGCCGACCAGGTTCGTCATCCCGGGGTGCGCGCCGCTGCCAAAGATCGTCGAGCCACCCCGCTCGCACGCGTCGAGGATCCGCTGCCGGTCCTGCGGTGTCTGCTTGCCGCCGGTGATCCAGGCCGCGCTGGAGCACACGTTGATACCCGACTCGAGCAGCCGAACCAACTCATCGACGCTGGGCCACAACGGGTTATAGCAACAAGCGTCGGGCCGAAGTGCCAACAGCGCATCAATGTCGTTGGTGGCCTTGACGCCCGTCGGCTCCGGCCACCCGGACAACTCGGCGGCGTCCACTCCGACCTTGTCCTGCCCGTGCGCGTACACACCGACGAGTTCCATGTCCGGTCGGCCGATGATGGCGTGCAGCGATCGTCGCCCGATGTTGCCGGTGGTCCACTGGATGACTCGAAGCGGATGGTCTTTGATCGCGCTCATCTAGGGCTCCTTTGCCGGTGTGATTGAACTCATTATGTTCAACCGGCCGACGTTGACCCGTGCCGGGCATTGGATTGACGCTTGCAGGTTTTCGGCCCTGAGAAAGGTCACAGCCCGGCGGCACCGGCCGCGAGGAGGGCACAGCCGATCGCGGTCAGCAGGATCGCCACGTCACGGCGCCGACGCGATCGAATCCAGTCATGCAGCGCGGTCACCCACCGGGCGGTTGCCTTGGGCGCCAACAGATAGGCCACTAACGGAATCTCGACAAGCGCGAAGGCCACCATGTTGAACAACACCAGCACTGAGACCTGTGTCACGGCTGGCGCCCTGGAAGCCAGGATGACGGCTAGCGCGGCCAGATAGTCGACCGACGGCAAAGCGATGCTGAGGCCCGCCACCCCCGCGACCGAGAGCGAATCCCCGTTCATCAATTTGCGGGCCGGCCTCGCCAACCTCGCCGGCCGCGAACCCAGCCGCCCGAAGACGTCGATCGCCACGACCGCTGCGACGAAGAGAACCAGCAACCCGATCAGGATCTGAACCCTGGGCACGGTGACGAAGGAAGTTCCGAGCAGTGTGCGTCGAAGCGCAAACAGCACAACGAGTCCCACCGTGGTTCCCATGACGAAACCGCCACCCAAGAACGCGAACAACTGCAGCGCGGGTTTGGGCCTGTTCAGCATCAGCACGGTCATACCGATTCGGAACGGTTCGATGCTGACGGCAAGAGCCATTACCAAGACAGTCGCCAGCATGAGGTAATCCTGGTTGCGCGACCCTCGGCGGGGCTACGCGTCCAACCGAGTGAATTGGTCTTGACGGTACTGCTCGACGCAAGCGGCGCGCCGGATCTTGCCGCTTGTCGTGGTGGGTATCGATCCGGCCGGGACCAGAACGACGTCGCCGACATTCAAGCCGTGCGAGTTGGAGATTGCCGAGGTGACGTCGCTTTTGACCCCGCTCAACCGCTGCAAGACATCCTCGCTGGGCTCGCCCCGCTTCTTCTTCATCTCGATGACGGTGACCAGCTGTTCGGTGCTGTCCACCGGGACCGATATCGCCGCGACCCGACCCTGGGTGATCTCTTGGATAGTCGCCTCGATGTCCTCGGGATAATGATTACGCCCACGAATGATCAGCAGGTCCTTGATGCGGCCGACGATGAACAGCTCACCGTCGTAGATGAAACCCAGATCGCCGGTGCGTAGCCACGGGCTCTCGGGGGTGCCAGGCGAAGCGTCGGCGAGCGTAGCCGCGAAGCAGCCCTGCTCCTCCGGCGGCTTGCGCCAATATCCCTCGGCAACGTTCTCGCCGTGTACCCAAATCTCGCCGACCACGTCAGACGGACACTCCCGCTGTGTCTCGCTGTCGACGATCCGCAGCTTGGGTGATCGTGGCACCTTGTACTTGACCAGCGGGGTGCCGTCGCCGGCCGCACACCGCTCGACGCGGCCTGCGCCGAGCTCGCCGACGTCGAAGTGCACCGCCGGCGCCGTCTCACTCCAAGTGCCCGCCGTCACGAAGACGGTTGCCTCCGCCAAGCCGTAGGACGGACGCACCATGTGGTCCTGGAAATTGAAGTGGGCAAACCGATCGACGAAGCGTTGCACTGTGGCCGGCTCGACGCGTTCGGCGCCGCTGATGATCCCCAACACGTCGCCGAGGTCGAGCCCGGCAAGATCGCTGTCGGCGGTTTTGCGTGCGGCCAGGTCGAAGGCGAAGTTCGGCGCCGACGACCACGCATGGGGATTCTCCGCCAGTGTCCGCACCCACCGTGCCGGTCTCTCCAGGAACCCGGTCGGGCTCGTCAGCTGCGCGTGGTAGCCGCCAAGGATCGGCGCACAAACGCCCAGCACCAAACCCATGTCGTGGTAGAAGGGCAGCCACGACACAATCGTGGTATCTGTCGGGACTTTGGAGTCCGCAAAAAAGCCGACCATCAGCTGCTCGAAATTCACTGTCAGATTGCGGTGCGACATCATCACCCCGGTGGGCAGTCGCGTCGAACCCGAGCTGTATTGCAAATACGCGATACTCGGTAGATCGGCTCTTTGAAGGCTTGGACCGCCCTCGGCATCCAGATTCAACGCATCGATCGCGACGATCTTCGGCGCGGTGTCCATGCGCGATTGATCGACGTAGTCGCCGACATCTTCGGCCGAGAAAGAGGTCGTGAGAACAACCGCAGGCGAGGTGTCGGCAAAGACCGCGCCCACCCGCTCGTAACTCGAGCCGCGGTGGGGCAGCGGTAGTGGAACCGCGATTAACCCGGCCTGCATGGATCCCAGGAAAGCCAGGATGTACTCCAGGCCCTGCGGGGCCAGAATTACTGCGCGATCTCCCACCGACCCGTGCGCGCGGATCTCGCGCGCCACATTCATCGTTCGGCGCGATAACTGCGACCACGTCATAGTCTCGGGAACGCCCGCGTAGTCCTTCTCGTAATTGGTGAAGGTAAACGCGACGTCATCAGGCCGCAGGCTGGCGCGGCCATGCAACATCGAGAGAATCGTGGACTGGGGCATAGATGTCAGATTACGTCCGTACTGAGCAGTTGGGTGGTAAGGGCTGCGGTCAGGCGCCGGCTTCGTTTGCGCCATGCGCCAACACGGACATGGCACCCGCGATGATCTGCGAGAACGGATCTGCGCCGCCGCCGAAAGTCGCCTGGTTGGCCGGCGCAGTGACCTCCGCCGGGTCGAAGCCGTTCACCGGGTCCACCTGAACCGGAGCGGTCGAGGGGTCGTCGTTCCGCGAGTAGCCCGCGTTCACTCGGGGGATCAGGATGGCGTCGAGCTTGTTCAGCGTGTCTTCCGGGATCCCTATGTACTTCAGCGGCATGACAAGAGGAATGTGCTTTTGCGGCACCATGATCGTGGTGTCTTTGGCGCCCCGGGAGTTGATCGTCGTCCTGATGTTCTGCGGCGGCACCATGCTCTTGTTCGTGAAGGCCACCGCGGTGTGTCCGGTGGCCAGGCCCATCAGCGTGTTGGCGAGAGCGAACATGTTGTCCGGCCGATCCGGGTAGTCCGCGATCGAGTCGTATGCGGCCACGAACCTGTCGGTGTCGTATTGGCTTTCGTACGGAGGCGGCATGGTGTAGTCGAGCGCGGGAACCACGCTGCCGACCGGGAATGTGGCGGACAGGAAACTCTGACCGAAGGCATGGCGCCCGATCGGGTCGCCGAACGTGGCGAAGTTCAGCGCGTTAGCCGGGGGAGCGTTCGGGTCAGTCGCCAGCCGGGCCTGCGCGCCGTCGACCACGAAACCGCCCTCGGATAGGCCGATTGCCGTACCGGGCCGACCCGTGTTGCGGATCGCCGCAACGAGATTGTCCACTCCCACGTCGACCGAATAACCCACGCTGGGGCCGTCCAGGCCGATGCCCGGAAAGTCGTGGTCGAAATTGTCGATTTCCGGCTTGAGACCTGGGAAGAGGGTCGCCAGCACGTGCCCCTGAACCTGGCCGGCCGGGTAGCGAACGATCTGGCGCCGCTGGCCGGGGAACCAGTCCGCGCCCTCCATCTTGATGTATTGGTCGTAGGGCACGCCCAGGACGTGAGCGCCGCCGAGGGCGTAGGCGGTCTGGTCACCCGGCGCTCCCGGAGTTGGCGGCCCGCTGATGGGCGTGTCGTCGGCGGTAGCGGCGCCGATGCCGAAACACCCTGTGGCGCCGATGCTTACCAGCGCACTAACTCCTGCGAGTAGTTTCTTCACCGCGACCCCCGACCACTCATCTTTGTCTCGTAGTCTCACACAGATCATGCGGGTCCGCGAACCTTCGCAGCCCGCGATGGCCACCAGTTCGCCCTCCCGATCAGCGCCGCCAAAGCCGGAACCGTGATGGTGCGAACCAGGAAGGTGTCCAGCAGAATTCCGATGCCGATGATCACACCACCCTGGACCACAGTACCGATGCTGGAGAACAACAAACCAGCCATCGAGGCGGCGAAGATCACGCCTGCGGCAGTGATCACACCGCCCGTCGAACTCAGCGTGCGGATGATGCCGTAGCGCATGCTGCGCGGCGACTCGTCACGCATTCGTGAGACGAGCAGCATGTTGTAGTCGGCTCCCACCGCGACCAATACCACGAATGCCAGCGGCGGCACGCTCCAGTGCAGATGCTGACCGAGGATGAATTGGAAGAACAGCACGCCGATGCCGACCGCTGACAGATACGAAACCACCACGGAAGCAACGAGATACAACGGCGCGACGATCGCGCGCAGCAGCGCCATCAAGGTCAGCAGCACCACAAGGAGGGTGACCGCGATGATGAATCGGATGTCGTGGTTGTAGTAATCGCGGGTGTCCTTGAGGCCAACGGTGAACCCCGCCATCGATATCTTGGCGTCCGAAAGCGCGGTATTCGGTTGAGCTCCCTTGGCGGTCGCAAGGATCGAGTTGACCTGATCCATCGCTTCGGTGCTGAACGGATTGAGCTTGGTCTGTACCAAGTACCGCACCGAATGGCCGTCCGGTGACATGAAGACGTTGGCGGCCTTTTTGAATTCTTCCAAGTGCAGCAACTGTGACGGGATGTTGAACCCGGCCATCGCGGGTTGGGCCGCGTCGTGCTTCAGCGACAACAGGAACGTGGCTGACTCGCTGAGCCCCGCGCCCATCTGTTTGACCTGGTCAACGAGCTGAGCCACCGCATCAGCCACCTCCCGGCTTCCACCGGCGAATTGGTCCGCGCCACTTTGCAGGGCGCTGAGGTTGGTCTTGACGCTGCCCGGCTGATCCATCCCCATGGACTGCAGCACACCGGTGAGCCTCGTGAATGACGCCCGAATACGGTCTGCGGATGCCTTCAATGCCGCTTTGTCCGGGTATTGCTGCAGCTGGTGGGCCAGGTCGTTGATCGCATCGACGTCTTCTCGATCTCGCGAACTCAGCAGCTGCTCGAACGTGTCGCGGGTGTTGCTGCAGGACTCATCCATATTGCACACAGGATTACCGCGCAGGGCCATCGCCACCGGACCTATCCAGGCGAAAAAGTCCTTGGCGCCGCCGTACGTAAAGCCCATGGCATTGGTGAGCGAGTTGACGTGGTCGACGAGCTGGGCGGTGATGTCGACTTGTTTCACCAGGGCGTCGCCGCTGTACTGGTCCTTCGTCGAGGACATCGAATTCTCCAGGTCCTGCACACTGGCTGCGAGACGGCTGACCTGGCCGCGCACCTCGTCAAGGTTGCTGGCCAGCGTGCCTGCCCCTTCCGACAGCCGGTTGAGCTCGCTGGTGTGGTCGTTGATCAGCTCCGAACCGCCCTGCAGGAAGGTGCCTATGGCTCCCGCCTGATAGGTGGCCCTGAATTGTTCCGGTACGTTCCCGGTCGGCCGGGTGATACCACTGATCGCGGCGATGTTCGGTAATTGGCTGACTCGGTCCGCCATTTGTTCCAAATCGGCCAGGGCCTGCGGCGTGCGCAGGTCGCGGGGCGACTGGATCAGGATGTATTCCGGAATCGATTGATTCACCGGGAAATGTCGATCCAGCACGTTATATCCGACGGAACTCGGAGCGGAAGCCCCCAATGCCTTCCGGTCGTCGTAGTTGTAACGGACAAAGGCCGAGCAGCTGGCCAGGATGGCCAGCACCAACATGCTGGCCACCAGATGAGTCTTGGGCCGGCGCACGATGCGGATACCCGAACGTCGCCATAACCGGGCGGTCAGTTCGCGGCGCGGCTTGACCCAGCCACGGGGGCCCGCAAGCGAAAGGATGGCCGGCAGCAACGTCACCGCGGCCAGGAACGCCACGCCGATCCCGATCGCCGCAGCCACCCCGACCGTCTTGAAGATGCCCATGCGGGCGAAGCTGATCAGCAGGAACGTGATTCCCACCGTGGTGGCGGATGCGGCGATCACTTTTCCGATCGAGATCAATGCCCGCTTGACCGCCTGATCGGATGCCTCACCCAACCGTAGGTAGTCGTGATATCGGCTGATGAGGAAGACCGCGTAGTCAGTTCCGGCGCCGGCCATGATCGCGCTCAGAAAGACGATGGACTGATTCGAGACACCGGTACCGGTCAGCGCCGAGTAAGCGGCCACCGTCGACTGCGCGATCATCAGGGACAACCCGATCGAGATCAGCGGCAGCAGCATGGTGACCACGCTGCGGTACACCACCAACAGTACGAGCAGCACCAGCACGCCGATCGCCAGCTCGATCGGAAGCCGATCCTTCTCGCCCGCGACGGTCAGGTCGGCGACTGTCGCCGCGGGCCCGGTGATGTTCGCCCGCAGTGGCGTCCCTGCGACGGCATGACTGACGACATCACTGATCTGGTTGTAGGCGGCGTAGGACTGAGGCGTTCCCAGCTCGCCCGCAACACCCACTGGCAGCACCCAGGCTTTGTCGTCCTTGCTGGTCACGATGGAACGCAGCGGTGGCGTAGTGATGAAATCCTGCAGCATCACCACATTGCGGGTGTCCTGACGCAACGCGTCCACCAGCTTGCCGTACACCGCTTCATCGGCGGGGCCGAGCCCCTTGTCGTCGGTCAGAACGACCAGCAGCAGGTCTTCTGAGCCCGATTCGTGAAACGCCTCGGTCATCTTCCGAGCGGTGACGCTCGACGGCGCATCGTTAGGCAGGATGGCGAGTGGATGCTTCTGGGCCATCTCGTTCAGCGACGGGAACGTCAGCGGTAGCGCGACCGCAACTGCTACCCAGAGCCCTATCACCACCAGGGGCCATCGCACCACAAAGTCAGCTAGTCGCCGCATAGCGTCCCCGCCCCCGTTCGGCGCAGCTTCTGCGCCCGTCGGCGACGCTCGCCGACGCATTACCCACCGTTTTAACCATCCACCTGCTCACGCTATGCGACGCGGCCCCAGTGTCCGCTGTCGGCAACCCGCGTACACACCGACCGCATCGCCTCCATATAGCGGGTCACCGACTTCTGGGCGACCGGGTTGTCGGGATACATGATCGCCATGACCGTGCCTTCGCCGTACCGGAAGATGTAGATCGTCAACTGGTATGAGAAGCGTCCGTCGGGGTAGATCCCGACGTTGTCCGCAAGGCCCAGATCGGCGGCCGCGAGAATGGCGTTGAGCGGCGCAGCTCCGCCGTGCAGGAAGTTCGATACCGGAAAGTTCGGTTGCGGCCACTTCAACCACGGCGCCAATTCCAATACCCGGTAGTAAGGCACTCGCGCCATGTCCAGACCCGAATCGAAAGAAGACTGCGCTGCCCACGCCGCGTCGCCGAACGAGGCCGCAGCTATCGGCACGGTGATCGGGATCAACCCGGTGAACCACCCCTGGGTCATGAAATTGTCCGCGCCGGTGCGGGAATCCCTCGGAGTAAGTCCGTAGTACGTCGGAGCACCAGTGAACTCGTGCTCCACCAGTGCAAGACAGGCGAACAAGCCGCCGACGAAACGCGCGCCGGCCGTTTTGCAGGCTGATTCGAATCGTTCGGTCTGCTCTGGGTCCATCAGGAGGTCGGAGGCCATCTCGCTGCTGGTCGATTCCGACGGATTACCCAGTGGGAGCGGGAACTCAGGAAAGCTGCCATTGTTGTTCTCCGCATAGTCGATCCAGGCGTTCACCCCGGGCGAATCCACGGTCAACGTCGACGTGAACTCGCGCTCGCGGACGCAAAAATCGTCGTAGCTGCCGGCATCGGGAAGCTCGAGGGGCTTACCGCCGCCGCTCAACGCGGCATACATGCCGTTGGCCTCCATCATCGTGGTGCCGATCAACGTCGCGTCGCCGTGCACGTGGTCCATTGCGACAAAGAACGTGAAATGGCCCTCGCGTTGCACAATCCCGAAAGTGAAGCAGCCCCACTCCAACGGATTCGGTATACCCACGACGTGAGCGCGAACTTCGTCCTCGGTCATGTTTCCGTGATTGATCGGCTCGAATTCGATGTCAGCCGGGTCGGTGATGGTGTGCCGGACGAACTGGTCATCGCTGGTGTGCTCGAACCAACTCCGGAACGTGTCGTGCCGACGCAGGTAGGCGTTGAGGGCGACATCCATCGCCGCGATATCGCACTCGCCGGACGCGTCACAGCTAGCGATGATTTGGCGGGAGAAGTTCAGCCCCGCGGCGGTCCGGTCGCAGTAATTTCGCAGATGCTGACCCTGCATATAGCTGACCGGCACCGAACTGGCCGGCGCGTGCCGGGCCTTCCCTGCAGACACGGGCGTCGGGTGCCAGGAGGTAACTGAGCCTGGAGCCAGCACCCATTCCTTGAGTGAGCCGACGGTGATCTTCCCGATGCGCAAGTGTTCGTCCTCCTGATGTGTACGACTCCCGTGCGGTCGCTGCTTGCAGCGAGACCAAAGATATCCCGCTCCGCATACTGTCGCCCGATATCGCCCGCCTGCGTGGGCTCACCGACAGCTCACGCGGATCCGGCGGGCCTTGCTATTGACATAGAACCATCTGGTGTAGAACGGCAATGACAGCCGTACCTTGCGGTACGGTGCCCAATATCCGGCACCGCAGCCGGCACGCCATTTGCATTACCCGCCCCGCGGCGGTAGTTCTGTTGCCCATCCGGGCCGCACGCGGCGACCGAATCTTTCACAGTCCCCCTAATCGAGAGGACAGCGCATGGTATCCGTTGAAGGCCCCCTGCAGCCAACATCAAGTTTTGCGATCGTCGGCTATGCGGCGCGCTTTCCGGGTGCCGCGGATGCGGTCGAGTTCTGGGATTTGCTGCGTGAAGGCCGGGACGCGGTATCGGAGATACCCGAGGACCGGTGGGACGTCGACGAGTTCTTCGACGCGGACCCCGACGCGCCCGGCAAGGTTGTGACCCGTCGGGCAGGCTTCGTCGACGACGTGACGGGGTTCGATGCGCCGTTCTTCGGTATATCGACGCGCGAGGCCAGATTGTTGGATCCGCAGCATCGGCTGTTGCTCGAGACGGCGTGGCGGGCGGTGGAGCATTCTGGCACCGCGCCAACGGCTTTGGCGGACACCAACACCGGCGTGTTTGTCGGCCTGGCCACCCACGACTACCTGGGAATGGCGTCGGGCGACATGACTTTCCCCGAGATCGAAGCCTATATGGCGATCGGAACGTCGAATGCCGCCGCGGCGGGCCGGATCAGCTACCGATTGGGGCTGCAGGGCCCGGCGGTCGCCGTCGACACCGCGTGCAGCTCGTCGTTGGTGGCAATCCATCACGCATGTCAGGCGCTGCAACTTGGCGAGTGCGACCTCGCTCTGGCGGGCGGCGCGAACGCCATCCTCACCCCGGCGACGATGATCACCTTCTCCCATGCGCACATGCTGGCGCCGGACGGGCGATGCAAGACGTTCGACGCCGCCGCGGACGGTTACGTGCGCGGCGAGGGTTGCGGCGTCATCGTCATCAAGCGGCTCGAGGACGCGATCCGCGACGGTGATCGGATCCGGGCCGTGATACGCGGCAGTGCGATCAACCAAGATGGCGCGTCGGGTGGATTGACGGTGCCCAATGGTGTTGCCCAGCAACGGGTTATCACTGCGGCACTGAAGCGCTCCGGCCTCGCGCCCGCCGACGTCGACTACCTGGAGGCACACGGGACTGGGACATCGCTGGGCGACCCGATCGAGGCTCAGGCCGCCGGCGCTGTGCTCGGCGAGGGCCGCGAGCCCGGCGAGCCGCTGTTGATCGGCTCGGCAAAGACGAACATCGGGCACCTGGAAGCAGCCGCCGGCATCGCGGGCGTCATCAAGGTCATCCTGTCGCTCGAGAACCAGTTGCTGCCGCCGCACTTACACTTCCGCAACCCGTCACCGCACATTCCCTGGGAACGACTGGCGCTGCAGGTCGTGCGGGAGGCCACCCCATGGGTGCCCAATGGTCGGCCGCGTATCGCGGGAATCAGCTCATTCGGGTTCGCCGGGACCAACGCGCACGTCATCCTCGAGGAGGCACCGGCTCCAGCGGCCCAGATCGCCTCGACACCCGAGCCGGCCGATGACCGGCGATTCAGCATCCTGCCGATATCGGCCCGCACGCCAGACGCGCTGGTTCAGATCGCCGGTCAGTACCGGACCTGGATGAGCGCGCACCCGGAGGCCACCTTGGCGGACGTGTGCTTGACCGCTGGGGTCGGGCGGGCACACTTCGAGCACCGAGCCGCGCTGGTGGTCAACTCGACCGAATCCGCCAGTGAGTTGCTCGGCGCACTCACCGACGACCGCCCGGCACCCGGTCTGGTGCGGGGAGTGTCCGATGGCACGCCCAAGACCGCATGGCTGTTCACTGGTCAGGGCAGCCAGTATCCCGGCATGGCGCGGGAGCTGTTCGACACCGAGCCGGTGTTCGCCGAGACGTTGAACCGCTGCGCGGCCGCGGTCGCCGATGTTCTCGAAAAGCCATTACTGGACGTCATTTTCGACGTTGACAGTCCGGACAGCGAAAAAACACTGCGCCAGACCTCCTACGCCCAGCCGGCCTTGTTCGCAGTGGAGATGGGCCTGGCCCGGCTCTGGCAGTCCTGGGGCTTTGACCCCGACGTGGTGCTAGGCCACAGCGTCGGCCAGTATTCGGCCGCTTGCGTCGCGGGCGTATTCAGCCTCGAGGACGGCGCCCAGCTGATGGCCGAGCGCGGCCGTCTTTTCGGCAGTTTGCCGGCGGGCGGGCGGATGGTTGCGGTCTTCGCCGGCGCCGAGCGGGTCGAAGGGTTTACCGACGAATTCCCGAACCTGTCCGTTGCCGCCTACAACGGCGCCAACACCGTATTATCCGGGCCGGAGACGGATCTGGATCAGGTAGTAGCCAGGTTGCAAGCCGACGGCGTCCGGTGTGATTGGTTGGAGACCAGCCACGCATTCCACTCTTCGCTGCTGGACCCGATCCTCGACGAGTTCGAGGCATATGCGGACCGATTCAAATACACATCGCCACAACGGATTCTGGTGTGCAACCGCACCGGCGTCGCGATCGGCAGAAGCGTGAAACTAGATGGCAACTACTGGCGCCGCCACGCGCGGCAGCCGGTGGAATTCGCCAAGAACGTGCAGACGCTGTCTGACCTGGGTTGTAGGGTGCTGCTGGAAATCGGCCCGCAGCCGGTGCTCACCGCCGCAGCTTTGCGGGCGTGGCCCGACCCGGCCACCACGCCGCGGGCTATCGCGTCAATGCGTAAGAACACTGCCGATCACCGACAGATCACCGAAGCCCTTGCCGACGCGTACGCGCTAGGGCATCTGCCCGACTTCGGCGCCCTCCGGCAGGCACACGCGCGAAAGCTCGACCTGCCCACGTATCCGTTCCAGCATCGCGAGTACTGGTACAAGGACAAGCGAGAGCGCCCCCACCAACAATCACACATGGGTGGCCCGCGTACCCAAACCATGCGTCTTCTCGAGGACGGCCGGATCGAGGAACTCGCGGGCCTACTCGGCGGGGCGAGCGCTGACGGCCAGACCGTGCAAGTGCTGACAAAGCTTGCCGCACAACACAACCAGCAACGCAATACGCAATCCATCGCAGACGACCGCTATGAGATCCGTTGGGAGAAGTCCACTGCCACGGCCTCCGACGCAGAGGGCGACGGCACGGCTAGCTGGTTGTTGATCGCCGATGACGGCGAAGCCGTTGCGCCGTTGGTCGACGCGCTGACAGCGCAGGGCCGGCAGCATCAGATTCTCGGGTTGCCGGCCTCCGACGCCGACGAGGAGCAGCTCACGGCCGCGTTGCGTGCCGCCGCTGAAGCGGCGTCGACGCTGCGTATCGTGCACGTCGCGGCCCTCGACTCCGACACCGCGCCGTCGATGCGGTCGCTGCTGCGCATGCAGCACCAAGTCCTGGGCGGAACAAAGCGACTCTTCCGCGCCGCGTCGGCCGCCGAATTGCGGGCGCCTATCTGGCTGGTAACCCGTGGCGCACAACGAGTCACCGATACGGACACCGTCTCGCCCGATCAGACCGCCCTGTGGGGATTCGGACGTGCCGCTTCGCTGGAACAGCCGCAGTTATGGGGCGGACTGGCGGACCTGTCTGAAGGCACAGCTGACGAATGGTCGCGGTTCGTCACCCAGCTGTCGGCTGCGCAGCGCGGCGAAGACCAGTTCGCGCTGCGGGGTCAAAACGTCTACGTGCCCCGGCTGCTCCGTCGGGTTGGGGCACCGAGCGCGACGCCGCTGGCATTGCGCGATGGCGCAACGTATTTGGTGACTGGCGGACTGGGGTCGATCGGCCTGGAAATCGCCGGATTCCTTGCCGCGCACGGCGCCAAGCATCTGGTGCTGACCAGCCGACGCTCGCCCAGCGATGCCGCGCAACTTCGCATCGACGCGTTACGTGAGCAGCATGGCAGCGACATCCAGGTCGTCGCGGCCGATGTCGCCGATGCGCACGACGTCGCTCGACTGTTGGCCACCGTCAAGGCCGAACTGCCGCCGCTGGCCGGCATCGTCCATGCCGCAGGCGAAATCGGCACCACGCCGCTGAGCAACCTCGACGACGACGAAGTCGATCGTGTATTTGCCGGAAAGGTCTGGGGTGCTTGGCATTTGAGCGAAGCAGCTGCGGATCTGAAGCTGGACTTCTTCCTCAGCACGTCGTCGATCGCCTCAGTGTGGGGCGGATACGGCCAAACCGCCTACGGCGCGGCTAACGCCTTCCTCGACGGGCTGGCCTGGCGGTTGCGCGAGCAGGGCCTCGCCGGGGTCAGCGTCAACTTCGGCCCGTGGGCAGCGGGCATGGCGGACGAGGAAGCGCGCGCCAAGTTGGCCCAACGCGGGGTCCGCACCTTGTCACCCGCCGATGCCCTGGCCGGCGTGGCCGACCTGTTGACGGCGTCGTCCGAACAGGGTGTGGCGCAGGGCGTCGTGGCCCGGATCGACTGGGCGAAATTCCTGCCGCTGTATCAACAGGCGGGCCGACGGGCCTTCCTTGCCGAGTTGGAGCGTGAGGTGCCCAGCGCGGTGCCGGTTACCACGGCGTCGGGGAAGACAGAACTCGTCGAGCGGCTCACCAACGCCCCTGTGCAGCAACGCCGGAAGCTGTTGTCGGACTTTCTGCGCGACGCGGTCGCCGATGTGACCCGAGTCGACGCGTCCGAGATCCGCGAGGATGCCGGGTTCTTCGACCTCGGCATGGATTCGCTGATGGCCGTCGAACTGCGGCGGCGCATCGAGCAGGGCGTGGGCAAGCAGATCCCGGCGACGCTGGCGATGGACCACCCGCGCCTGTCTGACACGGTGGACTACCTGCTCGGCGACGTGCTCGAGTTGACCGAACAGAAGTCCGGACCGTCGCTGGCGACCGCGGTCACAGCCCGCACCGACGAGCCGATCGCGATCATCGCCGTATCGTGCCGTTTCCCCGGTGCCCCCAACCCGGAAGCGTTCTGGGATCTGTTGTCCGGCGGTGTCAACGCGATCCGGGAAGTCCCCGAGGACCGCTTCGACATCGACGAGTTCTACGACTCCGACCCCGACGTGGCGGGCAAGACCTACACCCGTTTCGGCGGATTCCTCGAGGGCATCGACGGATTCGATCCCGAGTTCTTCGGTATCTCTCCGCGCGAAGCGGTCTGGATCGAGCCGCAGCAGCGGCTGATGCTCGAGACGGTCTGGGAAGGTCTGGAGCGGGCCGGTTATTCGCCGGCGGCGTTGCGTGGCAGCCGAACCGGCGTCTTCGCCGGTGTGGCCGCTAATGAATACGCACATCTGCTGTCGGCCGAGTCGATCGACAAGATCGAGCCGTACTTCATCACCGGTAACGCGCTGAACGCGATCTCCGGTCGGGTTGCCTTCGCGCTCGGGCTCGAAGGGCCGGCCGTCGCGGTCGACACCGCCTGCAGCTCGTCGTTGGTGGCCGTCCATCAGGCCGTCCAGGCATTGCACTCCGGTGACTGCGATCTCGCGGTGGCCGGCGGTGTCAACGTCCTGTTGAGCCCGGTGACCGTTGTCGCCGCCTCACGCGCCCGGATGCTCTCACCGGTCGGGCAATGCAAGACGTTCGACGCGTCGGCTGACGGCTATGTCCGCAGTGAAGGCTGCGGGATCCTGGTGCTCAAGCGGCTCAGCGACGCGGAGCGCGACGGCGACCGGATTGCCGCGGTGATCTCGGGCAGCGCCGTCAACCAGGATGGCGCGTCCAGCGGTCTGACTGTGCCCAATGGTGGTGCACAGCAACGGCTTATCTCCACCGCGCTGGCCCGGGCGGGCCTGGCCGGCGGCGACGTCGACTACCTCGAGGCGCACGGAACCGGCACTCCGCTCGGCGACCCGATCGAGGTGCAGGCGGCCGGTGCTGTTTACGGTGCCGCCCGTGACGCCGACCGGCCGCTGCTGATGGGATCGGTCAAGACCAACATCGGTCATACCGAATCGGCATCCGGAGCCGCGGGTCTGATCAAGGTCGTGCTGTCCCTGCAGCACCGGGAGCTGCCGCAGAGCTTGCACTTCGATAACCCGTCACCGCACATCCCTTGGGGCACACTGCCGGTGAAGGTCGTCGACAAGCTGACTCCGTGGGAGCCCAACGGCCGGCCGCGTCGGGCCGGGGTGAGTTCGTTCGGATTTACCGGTACCAATGCGCACGTGCTGATAGAGGATGCTCCGGCGGCACAGCCAGTGATCATCGACGAAGAGCCAAGCGACGATGGCGCGGAGAACGGACGGGAAGAGTCGGTCAACGTGCTGCCGCTTTCGGCGCGCTCCCCGGAGGCGCTGGTGGAATTGGCACAGCGCTACAGTTCCTGGTTGACCATTAACCCGGATGCCGACATCGCCGAGGTGTGCCGCACCGCCGGAGTGGGTCGCTCGCACTTCGAGCACCGCGCTGGGCTCGTGGTGGATTCCGTGCAGAGTGCGGGCGCGGCTCTCGCCGACTTGGCCGCCGGGCAGCAGCGTCCGGGTGTGGTCCGCGGCGAATGCACCGACCGGCCCACGACGGCGTGGCTGTTCACCGGTCAGGGCAGCCAGTACCCAGGCATGGCACGCGAACTGTTCGACGCTGAGCCGGTTTTCGCGGAGACGGTGAAACGCTGCGCCGACGCGGTCAGCGAGATCTTGCCGCGGCCGCTGTTGGAGGTGATCTTCGCCACCGACCGCGAGACCGGTGGCAAGGCCGGGGAAACACTGAAGCACACGTCATTTGCGCAGCCGGCGCTGTTTGCCATCGAATTGGGTCTGGCCCGATTGTGGCAATCGTGGGGCATCGAGCCCGATGTGGTCCTGGGGCACAGTGTGGGCCAGTACGCGGCGGCATGCATCGCCGGGGTGTTCAGCCTCGAAGACGGTGTACGGCTGATGGCCGAGCGCGGACGGCTGTTCGGCAGTCTGCCCGCGGGCGGACGGATGGTGGCGGTATTCGCCGACCCCAAGCTCGTCGAGCAGATTGCCGGCGAATTTCCGAAGGTGTCGGTCGGGGCGTACAACGGCCCCAACACCGTGCTTTCGGGTCCAGGAGAAGACCTCGAGCAGGTCGTCGTGAAGTTTAGCGAGGACGGGGTGCGCTGCACGTGGCTGGAAACCAGCCACGCCTTCCACTCGGAGTTGCTGGACCCGGTGCTCGGTGAGTTCGAGTCGTTCGCAAGCCAATTCGAGTTCGCGGTGCCGACGTTGCCGCTGGTCTGCAACCGCACCGGCGCCATTCTGACGACGGAAACCCCGCTGGATGCGCAGTATTGGCGGCGGCATTCCCGCCAGCCGGTGCAGTTCGCCGAGAGCGTTCGTACCGTTGCGGCGCTGGGCTGCTCGGTGCTGATGGAGATCGGCCCGCAGCCGGTGCTCACCGGGGCCGCGGTGCAGGTGTGGCCGGAGCATCTGGCCGCGCCGCGGGCGATCGTGTCACTGCGTAAGGGTGTCGGTGACCGTGGCCAGATCGCTGATGCGTTGGCCAATGCCTACGTCAGCGGACACCGGCCCACGTTCGCCGCGCTGTACCAGGAGCGCGGTCGCAAGCTGGAGCTGCCCACGTATCCATTCCAGCGCCGTCGCTTCTGGCCGAAGAGCTCGTCGATCAGCGTCGACGGTCCTGCGACGTCCGGACTCCTGGGCGGCGGAAAGGATCTCGCTTCCGGCGACTCCGTCTACACCAGCAGGCTGTCGGTCAAGTCGCAACCGTGGCTGTCCGACCACGTGATCTACGGCACCGTCGTCGTTCCTGGTGCCACGTACGCCGCGATGGCTCTGGCTGCCGTTGGCACGCCTGCGCACGTCAAAGAGGTCTTCTTCTACGAGCCGATCATACTGCCGGAGAAGGCTTCTCGTGAGGTGCAGCTGCTGCTCCATCCGCTTGATGACGGCGACGGCTGGAAATTCCAGGTGCACAGCCGCCCCTACGGTGTTAGCGACGCCGAGTGGTCGTTGAACGCCGACGGGACGGCGGTCGCCGGCGCCGGCGACGAGCCGGAAGCCGAGCCAGTCGAACCCGTTGACACAGCAATCGAGCGGATGGAGCGCATGCGCCCGCAGGAGCTGTTCGAGACTTTCGACGACATGGAATTGTCGTGGGGACCGAACTGGTCTGGATCGCTGAAGTCGCTGTGGCTCAGCGAGGGCGAGGCGATCGGTGACATCTCCGTCGGCGAAGAGCTCTCCGAGAACCTCGGAACCGAGCCGATGCACCCAGTCTTGATGGACCTGTGCACCGGTGTGGCCTTCCCCGCGTTCCCGGCGCTGCGCGCAGCCGAACAGGGCGTCAACGTCTTGTTCCTGCCGTTGCGCTACGAGCGAGTGACGCTGCGGGAGAAGATGCCTCGCCGGTTCTACTGCCGCGCGAAATGGCACACCAATGAACTCGACAGCGAAACCCAGGTCTTCGACCTCGACTACATCGATCGAGACGGCCGCAATTTGGGTGGGATCAAAGGCTTTACCGTCAAGCGCGCGCCGCGAGAGGCGCTGCTGCGCGGCCTCGGTGGCGACACAACCCGGCTGCTGTACACAGTCGGTTGGCACGAGGTGCCGCCGCCGAGCGATGACGCCGGGAACGTCAGCGGCACATGGCTGATTGCCGGGGACGGCGAACTCGCGGCCCAGGTACCGGGCTGCATCTCATTCGACCGGATCACCGATCCAGAGCTGCTGGGACAGCTCTTGTCGCAGGCCCACGAGAAGGGGATGCCGATCTCGGGCATCGTCTGGCGCGGAGCCGGACCGACTGAGGACGAGTCGAGCGCTGAGTCCGCCGCGCGACTGGAGGCCGAGATTACCGGCCTGCTCAGCGCCGTGCACACATTGCAGGGCGGCGAGGTGAAACTTCCTGGCGGACTGTGGATCGTCACCGAACGAGGCGTGGCGACCGAAGCCAGCGAACCGGTTGACCCGGTGCAGGCTGCGCTGTGGGGACTCGGACGCACCATCATCAACGAGGAGCCGGGCTTGCGGTGCAGGCTCATTGATTCCGACGGAGCAGAGGGGGCCGCGCGCTCGTTGGCCGGCTTGCTCGGCGTGCCGGTCGACGAACCGGAACTCGCACTGCGCCAAGGAAGGTTCCTGGCATCTCGCTTGCTGCAATGGTCGCGCAGCGGCCACCTCACGGTGCCGCGAGCAGACGATTACGCTCTGCTTCCCACCGAGCGGGGCGCGATCGACAACCTGCGTCTGACCGAGGCGGAAGTGTCGGCGCCGGACGAGGGTTACGTGCAGGTGCGGGTCGAGGCCGCTGGCCTGAACTTCCGGGATGTGCTCAACGTCTTGGGCCTCTACCCGGGTGACCCCGGGCCGGTCGGCGGCGACTTCGCCGGCACCGTCACCCAATTGGGTGAGGGCGTCACCGGACTGGAGGTCGGTCAGCGGGTCTACGGCTCCATGCAGGGCGCATTCGCCAGCCGGTTCAACGTGCCGGCTCAGTTCCTGGCGCCGATCCCGGACGGGGTGAGCGCGGTTGACGCCGCAACCATTCCGGCCGCGGCGCTCACGGTTCGGCTCTCGTTCGACTGGGCGAAGCTGAACCCCGGCGACAAGGTGCTCATCCACGCCGCCAGTGGTGGTGTCGGATTGGCGGCCATCCAGATGGCGCAACATTACGGTGCAGAGGTCTATGCGACTGCGAGCACCTTCAAGCGGGCGACGCTGCGCAAACTCGGCGTGAAGCATGTGTACGACTCGCGCACAACCGATTTCGCCGACCAGATCCTCGCGGACACCGACGGTGCCGGGGTCGACGTGGTGCTCAACAGCTTGACCAGCGAAGGGTTCGTCGAGGCGACCATCCGGGCGACTGCCCAGAACGGCCGGTTCGCCGAGATCGCCAAGCGCGATATCTGGACTCCCGAGCAGATGGCCGAGGCCCGACCCGACATCGCCTACGAGATCGTCGCGTTGGACACCGTGATGTTCACCGAACCTGATCGCATCCGCGACTTGCTCACTGAGGTCTCGGACGGGTTGGCCAAGGGGGAGTGGACGCCGCTTCCCGCCGAGGTCTACCCGCTGACGGAGGCCAGGACGGCGTTCCGCCGCATGCAGCAGGCCCGGCACATCGGAAAGATCGTGTGCCAGATGCCGACTCCGCTGCAGCCGCGCGGCGATCGGAGCTATCTGATCACCGGTGGACTCGGTGCCATCGGTCTGAGCACGGCGTCGTACCTCGCCCAACTCGGGGCCGGCGACATCGTGCTGACCAGCCGACGGGAGCCGGGCGCGGAGGCGCAACAAACGATCGAGGAGATCAGCGAGCGCTACAAGTGCCGCATCCACACCTTCTCGGCCGATGTCGGCGTGGAGTCGGACGTCGAGAAGCTGTTGGAGCGCATCCGCGCGGAGTTGCCTCAGCTCGCCGGGGTCGCACATCTAGCAGGTGTGCTCGACGACGCCCTGCTCAACCAGCAGGACCTCGACCGGTTCCGGACCACGTTGGCGCCCAAGGCGTTCGGCGCGCTCCACCTGGACCGACTGACGAGGGACGACAAGCTCGACTTCTTTATTGTGTCCTCGTCGGTGTCCAGCTTGCTCGGCTCCCCGGGCCAGGCCAACTACTCGACGGCCAACGCGTTGCTCGACGGTTTGATCGCGGACCGCAAAGCGCACGGCCTGCCTGCCACCGGTATCAACTTCGGTCCTTGGGGTGGGGGCGGTATGGCCTCGTCGGAGGCCGCCAGTGCCAACATCAGTGCGCAGGGTCTGCTTCCGCTGGATTCGGCGGGTGCGCTGGGTGCACTCGCCGAAGTGGTCGCCAATGGCACCGGACAGGCAACCATCCTGAAGGCCAACTGGGCGCGTGCGGCGAAGGTGCTGGGCAGTTCACGGCCACCGATCCTGGATCTGGTGTTGCCGAGTGACATGGCCGAGGTGATCGACAGTGAGTTGCTCAAGCAACTGCAGGAGATACCGGTGGCGCAGCGAGCCAGCTTCATCACCGAATTCCTGCAACGCGAAGTGCAGGGCTTCCTGCGACTCGCGCAACCGCCGGCCGCAACGAGCAGGTTCCTGGACCTGGGTACCGACTCACTGATGGCTGTCGAACTCCGAAACCGGTTGCACAGCCAGTTCGGCGGCAAATTCACCATCAACGCGACCGCGGTGTTCGACTACCCGACGATTGGCGGGCTCGGCGAATACCTGGCGGCTCAGCTACCCGATGCGGACCCGGAGGCGGAGACGGCCGCCCCTTCAGATGCGCCGGAGGCCGGGCCGGAGCCGGATTCTGGTGAAGCGCAAGCGGAGACCGCGACCTCCTCGTCGAACGGCTCCTCGAATGGCTCGTCGAATGGCTCGGGGTCTCCTGCGGTGGCGGAGCCTGACCCGGCCTCCGAGCAGAGTTGATGCTCTAGGCGCCGAGATCGACGTCAGCGTGGGAAAGGCCGACAGGCATCCACGCTGGCGTCGATCTCGTTACAGGTGCTCAGGCCTTACAGCGTGACGATGTCGTAGTCGCTCACGTGATCGGTCAGTACGCGCAGCTGATCTTGCGACGAGCCCAGGGTGTGGTCGATCGCGGTCAGCCGCGCCGCGTAATGACCGACCGGGTACTCGTTGGTCATCCCGATGCCACCATGCAACTGGATGGCCTCCTGGCTGATGTGGCGGCCGGACCGGCCGATCTGCAGCTTGGCGCGTGCCGCGATCA
>NZ_JBAPRN010000361.1:0-6626 GCF_049281135.1 Mycobacterium sp.
GGTACCTTGACATAAACGCCCGCAGGCGACTGCGCAGCGTTGGCCACCAGAGGCCAGACGAATGGCGCGCCCAACGCGCCATCGACTAACGACTGCAACGGTGCATCTATCACCGTCCGTCCATCCAATTCGACGCGGATCGCACCCATCCGGCTCACGTTGCCGCTGTCGCGGGTGAACCACATCGAGTCAACCTCGCCGGCGCCGCGATCCTCCGCGATGACACACCCCACACCACCGGATGCCAGACAACCGCCGCTGCCGTTATCGTTTCCGGTACTGAGGTCGAAATTGCCACCCGTCCGATCGAAGCTCGAGGCCTGCAGAGTCTCCGTGTCCGCGCTCAAGTATGGCAATCGATCCAATCGACGATAGGTATCCCAGCCCACCGATCTTTCGCCGATTCCGTGTACAACCGGTTCGGCGGGCGCTGCGCCCGCATTGGCTATCACCACGAGCACTGACGCGAACGTCGCCGACAACGCCCGAACAGCCAACGATGGGTCAGCCGCCGCGGCGCATCGGTGCTGGTGAGGGGTAATGCCCATTGCCCCGCGTTTGAGCCCGCCGCCTTGCGTGAAACCTAGCCGCATGGACACCAGTACTTTCATCGAACGACTCAACGAAGATCTGGGCACCGAATATCAATCGATTGTCCAGTACATCCAGCACACCGCAACGATTAAAGGCCCCGAGTACCACTCGATCACCGAGGAAATGCACAACCACCTGGCCCAGGAGTTGGAGCACGCCAAAATCTTGGCTCAGCAAATCGACTTTCTCGGTGGCACGCCCACCGTCAAAGTGCCCGACGTGCCTGATGCATCCGACGGAGCCGCGGCGCTGAAGGCAGATATGGAATTGGAGCAGCGTCAGCTGGACCGCTACCGGAAGCGGGTGGCAGAGGCCAACGATCTTGGGTTGCCCGACGTAGCCGAGGCGCTGCGGCCGTTGCTGCAACAAACACAGGACCACGTGCGGGAGCTGCAAGACGCCCTGGAGGGCTGACACCCGCTCCGGCCGCCGCCTAGCGCCGAACCGCGCTGGGTGGTCCGAACCATCTGCTCAGCGCGTCGGTCAAGTCGGCGTCGGAACCGCCGCCGACCCACGCGACATACCCGTCCGGCCGGACGAGTACGGCATCTGGGGCAGCAACGGTGCCGAGAGCTGGAAGCTCCCATTCCCCACCGTATTTCGCGTCGACCAACCGAACTCGATCTGGCCAGCCGGGCAGGTCGAGTGCGCCCGGTTCGCCGAAGTTGATCAGCACTGGGTCTGCGTCGTGCAACAGCGTGAACACCCGACGCGGACCCGCACTGGTGACAATGTCGAGATCGGGCATGCGGCGTCCGAGCAGTGGGTGCCCCGACCCCAGGTCGTAATGGATATCCAGTCCCGACATCGTGGCAGCGAAGCGCCGACGCGGCTCGTCCATCCGTAACACCTCAGACATGAGGTCGCGCAATGCTTTTGTTCGCTCGTCGGTTGGATTGCGCAGCAGCGCCATCTGCGCCATCGTGTACTGCAGCGCCCGCGCCGCGACCGGATACCGTTCGGCGTGGTAGCTGTCGAGGAGGGTGTCCGGCGCCGACCCGCTGGCTACCAGGGCAAGCTTCCACCCCAGATTGACCGCATCCTGGACGCCGGTGTTGAGCCCCTGGCCGCCGATCGGGTGATGCACATGCGCGGCGTCCCCCGCCAGCAGGACTCGCCCGTCGCGGTAGGACGCCGCCTGCCGGGTCATATCAGTTGCCCTGGAAATCCAAGTGGGGCTGTGAATTCCGTAATCTGTTCCATAGACAGTGACGAGCGCTTCGCGTAGATCGGCCAGGGTTGGTTCGGTGCCGGGGACCAGGTGCTGCTCGGTCACCATCACCCGCACCGATCCTCTGTCGGTCGACTCGCTGAGCGCATGGACACCGACGGCGTCATGCCGCACGCCCCAGTCCGGCGCACCACCCGCCGGGAAAGCCATCTCGACCTCGGCGAGCAAATAGCTCATCGTCGGATCCCAACCCGGGAAGTCGATGCCCGCTGACTTCCGCACCACACTGCGTCCGCCGTCGCACCCCACCAGGTACTCTGCCCGCAATCGCCGGCCGCCGGACAGCTCGACGTCGACCCCGGTGCCGTCCTGAGCGACGCGGATGACCTCGCGTTCGCGATAGAACTGTACGGCCAGTTCCTCGACCCAGCCGGCCAGGATGCGCTCGATGTGGTTCTGCCACAGCGCAAGTCCATAGGGATGTCGGGTGGGGAAATCGCTGATGTCCAGTCGGATCTGGGAGAACCCCGCAACTTGTGCGATCTGGCCGCTCGTCAGGAAACGGTCGGCGATTCCGCGTTGGTCGAGCACCTCGATGGTGCGGGAATGTAGACCGCCCGCGCGGGAGCCGGTCAGATCTTGGTTTGCGCGCCGCTCGGCAACGGCGACGTCGACTCCCGCCAATGCCAATTCGCCTGCCAACATCAGCCCGGTCGGTCCTGCCCCGGCCACGACGACAGAATGTTCGATGCCCACTTGCCAATCCCCCAATATCGCTGAGTTTTAGCTTCGGCCAGCGATTTTGCGCCATGACCCGGGTCTTGCCGCAAGCCCCGGGATGAGCTATATGTTGAAGGTGAGGAGGTAAATCCTTCCCATTCCGGCCTCTGGCCGCCGACTATGTAGTCGTGAGTAGTGAATCCCGTTCTGCCGCAACGATCGCTTTCCTCTGTGCCATGCCAATGGAGTTGCGGCCGTTGCGGCGGCGCCTCCGGCTGCGTAAATCCGCGGCGGGCTACGTCGGCACGATCGGCAACCGTGCGGTGACGGGCCAGGTCACGGGGATCGGTACTGCCTGGGCGGGCGCTGCGACCGCCCGACTACTCGAGACCGTCGACGTCGAGTGGGTGGTGGTCGTGGGGATTACCGGTGCTATCGACGACCACACCCCGATCGGAGCTCTGGTACTGCCCGAACGGGTTGTCAACGGCGCTGACGGCTCGATGTACCGGCCGACACCGCTCCGACTCGGTGCAGCCCACGGGACGATGTGGACCACCGACGAGTTGCTGACAGACCCGGCGATGCACGCCGACCTGCGATCGCGCGGCGTGGTGTCGCTCGACATGGAGACGGCCGCGATCGCGAAGGTGTGCGAACGGCGCGGCGTCGCGTGGTCGGTGGTGAGGGCAATCAGTGACCGGGCCGGCGACGGCAGCGTGGACGCCGAGATCGCGGGCCTCACCCACCCCGATGGCACCGCGAACCGGGCGGCCGTCGCGCGCTATCTGGTCACGCATCGCAATGCCCTCCCTCGTCTGGCTCGGCTCGCCAAAGGATCGAACCTGGCTGCCAGACAAGCTGCCAACGCCGCAATTACAGCCGTACGCACGTTGATTAATTCTTGACCAACTCCAAATTAGGTCTTGACCGACTCCAGATAAGAGCGAATATTGGGGTCGTGTCGTCAACGTCGACGGATTACCCGGCACAACTGCGGATGGCCGATCTTCGTGTGACCCGGCCCAGGGTCGCCGTGCTGGAGGCGGTCGATGACCATCCGCACGCTGACACCGAGACCATTCTGACCGCGGTCCGCAGCGGACTTCCCGATGTCTCCCGCCAGGCCGTGTACGACGTTCTCAACGCTCTGACCGCCGTCGGGCTCGTTCGTCGGATCCAGCCACTGGGCATGGTTGCCCGCTATGAGTCGCGCGTCGGCGATAACCACCATCACGTCGTGTGTCGATCGTGCGGCGTCATCGCCGACATCGATTGCGCTGTCGGCGACGCCCCGTGTCTGACTCCGTCCGATGACGACAACGTGCTGGAGGGCTTCGTTCTCGACGAGGCCGAAGTCATCTACTGGGGTCTGTGCCCCGACTGTTCGACCGCAACGTCTCGATCACAACCGTGATCACCGCCCGTTTCACCCACCCCTGAAAGGAATGCAGTGTCTTCCGATACAACCCACAAAGGCAGCGAGAGCGAAAATCCGGCGCTCGACTCACCAACGCCGAAAAGCGGGGCTCCCCTCACCAACCAGGACTGGTGGCCCAACCAGCTTGACGTGTCGAAACTGCACCCGCACCACCCGCAGTCCGACCCGCTCGGCGACGGCTTCGACTACGCCGAGGCGTTCGCCGGACTCGACGTCGACGCGCTCAAGGCTGACCTGGTCTCGGTGTTGACGACGTCGCAGGACTGGTGGCCCGCCGACTACGGCCATTACGGAGGTTTCTTCATCCGGATGAGCTGGCACGCGGCGGGGACCTACCGCATCCATGACGGCCGTGGCGGTGGAGGCCAGGGCCTGCAGCGCTTCGCGCCCCTCAACAGCTGGCCGGACAACGGCAACCTGGACAAGGCTCGGCGGCTGCTGTGGCCGGTCAAGAAGAAGTACGGCAACAAGATCTCGTGGGCCGACCTGCTGCTGCTCGCCGGCAACGTCGCGCTGGAGTCCATGGGCTTCCAGACCTTCGGCTTCGCTTTCGGTCGCGAAGACATCTGGGAGCCCGAGGAAATTCTCTTCGGTGAAGAGGGCGAGTGGCTGGGCACCGATAAGCGCTACACGGGTAAGCGGCAGCTCGCAGAGCCGTACGGCGCGACCACCATGGGCCTGATCTACGTCAATCCCGAAGGCCCAGAAGGCAAGCCGGACCCGGTCGCCGCGGCCCACGACATCCGAGAGACGTTTGGCCGGATGGCGATGAACGACGAGGAAACCGCCGCGCTGATCGTCGGCGGGCACAGTTTCGGCAAGACCCACGGCGCCGGAGACGCCGACTTGGTCGGTCCTGAGCCGGAAGCAGCTCCGATCGAGCAGCAGGGGTTGGGCTGGAAGAGCTCCTACGGCAGCGGTAAGGCTGAGGACGCCATCACCAGCGGCCTGGAGGTGGTGTGGACCAACACGCCTACCAAGTGGGGCAACGGGTTCCTGGAGAACCTGTACGGCTACGAGTGGGAGCTCACCAAGAGCCCCGCGGGCGCATGGCAGTTCACCACGAAGGACGGCGCGGGTGCGGGCACCATCCCCGATCCGTTCGGTGGGCCGGGGCGCACCCCGACCATGCTGGTGACCGACATCTCGCTGCGGGAAGACCCGATCTATCGCGAGATCACCAAGCGTTGGCTGGATCACCCCGACGAGCTGTCCGAGGCTTTCGCCAAGGCGTGGTACAAGCTGCTGCACCGCGACATGGGTCCGGTCTCGCGGTTCCTCGGGCCGTGGATTCCCGAGGTCCAGCTCTGGCAGGACCCCGTTCCGGCCGTTGACCATCCGCTGGTCGACGACAAGGACGTCGCGGCCTTGAAGAAGAAGGCGCTCGAGTCCGGTCTGTCGGTGCCGCAACTGGTCAAGACGGCGTGGTCGGCGGCGGCGAGCTACCGCAACACCGACAAGCGCGGTGGCGCCAACGGTGGACGGCTTCGCCTTGAGCCGCAGAAGAATTGGGAGGCCAACGAGCCGGCCGAGCTGAGCAAGGCGCTGGCGGCGCTGGAGAAGATCCAGCACGACTTCAACGACTCTGCTTCCGGCGGAAAGAGGATCTCGCTGGCCGACCTGATCGTGTTGGCCGGGTCTGCGGCGGTCGAGAAGGCGGCCAAGGATGCCGGGTACGAGATCGAGGTGCCCTTCGCGCCCGGTCGTACCGACGCCTCGCAGGAGAACACCGATGTGGATTCGTTCGCAGTGCTCGAACCGCGGGCCGACGGATTCCGCAACTACGCGCGGGCCGGCGAGAAGGCGCCGTTAGAGCATCTGCTGCTGGAGCGGGCGTACCAGCTCGGCGTCTATGGTCCGGAGCTCACCGTGCTCATCGGTGGTCTGCGGGTACTCGGTGCCAACCACGGCGGCAGCAAGCACGGCGTGTTCACCGACAAAACGGGCGTGTTGACCAACGACTTCTTCGTCAACCTGCTCGACATGAACACCGAGTGGAAGGCGGCGGAGTCGGCGGAGAACGTTTACGAGGGCCACGACCGATCCTCGGGTGCGCTGAAGTGGACCGCTACCGCGAATGACCTTGTGTTCGGGTCGAACTCGGTGCTGCGCGCGGCAGCCGAGGTGTATGCCCAGGACGACAACAAAGGGAAGTTCGTGAAGGACTTCGTCGCGGCGTGGGTCAAGGTGATGAACAACGACCGGTTCGACCTCAAGTAACACCCGATAGCACCACACTGCACCCCGCGGGTAATCGCTCGCGGGGTGCAGTGCGTCAGCACCGAAGTGCTGAGTCCCGCGCTACGGCCGAGGGTCGATCAGATCGCGAAACCGCGCCGCAGGACAGATACCCGCACCCGCGGCCCGCGCCCGGTCGGCCAGCGTGGCGTCAGACGTCACGACGTTGATCTCCTCAGGGTTATCGTCGTCGCGCACCATCCGGACGATCTCGTTGTCGGCCGAATTCGCAGTCGCTTTGGGCGCGTGGTGTATCCGGATCGCGGCCGAGTGAATCGGTGGCGACGTCGGACCTTCGAACACCACGGTGACCTGGTGGCCATCCGGCGAGGCCCATCGCTCAAGCTGTTCGACAAGCCGGGCTCTTGCTCCGTGACGGTCTTTCCACCAGCCATCCGGTCGCGTCCCGATCACATTCATGGCGTCGACGATCCAGCGCACAAAGCTGACGGTACTGATCTA
>NZ_JBAPRN010000362.1:0-7096 GCF_049281135.1 Mycobacterium sp.
GAGCCACACCTGAGGCCGGGTGGCGCGAGTTGTTCGGGAGGCGAAACCTGCCCCGGCGTCAGTAAGGTACTGTCCCCACCCGCCCTGGTCAGGGGCATAACCACGCCTGACCTGCCGTTTCGGCATCGCAGTAGTTCACCAGAGATAACCGTAACTCTGGTCAAATTGTGGGCACGGCGTGGGCAGGCAGCCCATAGACCAATGCCGTTGCCGGGGTGTCGTAACGCGGCCGAGTACTCCACGTCCAAGTGAGTAATCGGCCCGCCACCTCTCTCCTGTGGCGGGCCGATTCATGCCGCCGACAGCCGAGGTCGGCCAGCGTCCAGGCCACGGCAAAGGTTCGGAGATAGCAGATTAGGCGAAAAGCGTCCTCGCGGTTTGACAAGCCGCTACATCGAACCGATCAGTGGATGTTACTGATCGTGTTCTTCACCGTGTCGTGCTTCGTCTTCATGATGTTGCTAACCATCGTAAATTGGCGGTTGTCGTTCTGCATCTGGTTCTGGAGCTGGAGATACTGAAGGTTGAAGCTCATCTGCGCCTCTTGCATCTTCAGGGTGGCCGCCATGAGCTGGGCCTGGCCTTCCGCGATGGAGGCACCGAACCCCGCGAGAAGGGTGCCCACCTGAGCGGTGAGTGCGACCAGGCGCTGCTCGATTTCTGTCAGCTTCAGCAAGTCGGCGTCGGCCCCGTCGAGCGTCTCAATGGCCTCGCCGATCAATGCGCGTTGGGCTGTCTCCATCCACCGTCCTTCCGATTCCCCGAGAAGAACGCTACGACAATACCGAGTCTTGACTCGGGGAAAAACGAAAGCTGCGCCGGAGCGCGGATAAATAAACATGTCCCAGGCCACACTGCCTGGCTATGAATGGCTGGCACTACGCCACAGCTCTAGGTTTCGCTGTGGTCTTCGACCTTAGCGCCAGCCGCGTGGGTCTTGATCGCCTCAATACCCTTCTCGGCGTTGGTTTTTGTCTCCTATCCCTGGCTTGCGGCAATGATTTCGCCATTCGGGGCTTTCAGGTGGAACCGGAACTTGCCGGCGTGATCCTTCGAGATCTCGAACTTGGCTGCCATCGTGTTCTCCCTCGGTCTCGGGGCTGTTGTTGACGACGCTAGCAACGTCCCCGAGCGCGTGTTGAGGTTTCTGTCGGACCTTGATGGAGGCTGGCGCGTTCTGGATGCGGCGCTGCGATTGTGGGTTAGTAGACGCGATACCAACTGCGGGCCAGGACCTCGAGCCGCTGGCGGGCGATTCGTAGCGCCGCGCTAAGCGAATCTCACGAACTAGCGCCGGTATCGAAAAAATTACGGTGAACGCGATACCCGCGAACATGGCGCTCATTTCGTCACTCGTAACTGCGCGATAGCTGCGCCGACGATTCGTCGTTCGATGGTCAAAACCCGACCAAGCCAGGGACACCGAGCGCACCCAGCAGCGCATCGACAAACGGGTCCACCAACCCGTAGCCGCCGGTGGAAAACAGCGTGTAATCCAGGCCCACGGCGAGGTCAGCAATGCCGTTGTCCGGAAGGAGGCCAACACCATCGGGGTTGGCGATAAACGCGATCGGGTCGAAATGGTCGGCCGCGAGGGTGAACGGGTCTTCAGAATACAAATCCCCAGCACCTGATTCGAAGCCGTCGACGCTCGCGGCAAAGTCGCTGGCCAGGGTCGGGCTCAGCGCCGCCAAATCCGTGTCAGCCGTGGGGGTCCAGGTGTTGATTCCGCTGTCGCCGAAAAGTAGCTGGAACGGATCGGGTTCGTCGGCCCTGGCCGCGGGAGCGAGTCCGATCAGCGCGGCCGCGACAGCGGCGACAGCCCCCATCACCATGCCAGTAGGTGTTGTCATGATCTCTTCTCCTCTCGACAGGCCCCATGTAGTCGGAGCGGGCTACCGTTCGACAGTGCGGCGTAAGCGGTTGAAAACCATCGGCCCTGAAACGTAGATGTGCGCGCTGGGGGTCGTAGATGTGTCGGTGGTTCGGGGTACAACATCGCCGTGGCCAATGCGCGTCGCAACGACTTCCCGAACCACTTCGTCGGCGACCTCGTGCCCACCGAGCGGGGCTGGGTGGTCGTGCCACCGACGTGCTGTCCGGACGGGCACGCCTACACCGACCTGGGATGGTCGGTCAGCTCGGTGTGGTGTACATGCAATGGGCGGCATATGGCATGGCGGTGTTGGTGCGGCGCAGTCCTTTACGCGCCGCAGCCTGGGCCGCATTGCCGACTCCGAGACAGAGGCCCAGTCTCGATGTGGCAGGACGAACAACAGCGCCGGCTCGACGGGATTCGAATCGTGAATCAAATACCTAAGAGGACTCCGAGTGCTAAGAGGGGGTAGAACACAAGATCAAACTCGGCCAGCGAGACGAAGTCCAACGGGTTGCCGAAGGTGTCGAGGCCGCCGAGGTACCCCAGGTAGTCGGAGCCCAGGGCGATATCACCGATGCTGTCCTGAGGAATGGGGACGGTCGCGAAATCGCACCCATATGTGCAGTCCGCGATCGTACCGATGGGCACTGCTGGCCAAAGGGTCGTACCGCCCGGTCCGTCGATAAACGTTTCATCGCTGAATGTGAACGCGCTGGGGTCCGCTTCGGAGATCAGGGTGGTGATCGGGTCGGCCGCAGCAACGTTCTCGATGAAGTGCTGGACGCTCGTATCCAGCGCGCCGGCCAGAGTCGGACCGCTACTGAGCAGGGAGGCATCCGCCGCGGGCGTCCAGGAGTTGAATCCGCTATCGCCGAACAGGTCCTCGAACGGGCCCTCGGCTTCGGCTGCGGGAGTGTTGGCCAGTCCGATCAGGGCAGCCGCGAAAGCGACGCCGACAGTCCACCGGCGGTTACGACTATCGCTAACTTCAGCGTTGTTCATTGGAGTTCCTCCGCTCTGAACGGGCCGCATCGGGCGTCAGTGCGGGGACAATCGAATAGGGCTATTAGGCTACTCTCAGCCTCTACATAGTCAACTATTAACTATTTAGCATTCCAGTCAATTAGCTCTATCGGCGCCCGCGAAGCGGGCTTCTGGTAAAGCCTCGTCCCACATGTCGCGGCCGCTATAGCCCCGAGGGCGTCGGAGATCCCGTCGTGTAGCGGTAGGCGGTGATGGTGGGGTTGGCCGGCGACCGAGCAAGTAGTTGCCGACCAACCCCGGCAGCGTCTCGACTCGCTGCCATTCCCCCGCCCGCCCGAGGAAAACAAATGGCAGTAGTAAAACCCGGGCGCAGCAGGGAAACTCGGTTAGGTCGTGGTTATCTGGCGCCGTCGCTCGATGCCAGAAGAAAGATCCCGAGTTCCCCAGGGTCACCGCGCATGCGCTGCGGCACACGGCGCCTCGTTAGCGATCAGCGCAGGCGCGAACCCGAAGGTGGTCGCCCGCATGCTCGGGCACGCCAGCGCCGCTATGACGCTCGACGTATACGCAGATTTGTTCGACTCCGATCTCACATCCGTCGCGGAAAGTGTGGGCAAATTGTGGGCACGACAAGCGAATTAGCACTGACGTTCGGAGGTGAAAGCACTGTGACCAGCCTGAACCCTAAAAGGCGCGGAGAGCACATCGTCAGTAAGGTAGTGACGCGTGAAAGCCCTCCGTCGGTTCACGGTCCGCGCCCATCTCCCGGAACGCCTGGCGGCGCTCGAACAGTTGTCGATCAACCTGCGATGGTCGTGGGACAAACCCACGCAGGACCTCTTCGATGCGATCGATCCCACGCTGTGGAACCAGTGCGGTCGGGATCCGGTCGCCCTGCTGGGGGCGGTCAGCCCGACCCGGCTCGACGAGCTGGCGCTCGAGGGCGGCTTCCTGGACCGGCTGGATGGATTGGCCGCCGAACTCAACGATTATCTGAGCCGTCCACTGTGGTACCAGCAGCAACAGAACAACGGCACCCCGATGCCCAACGGCATCGCCTACTTCTCGATGGAGTTCGGCGTCGCCGAGGTGCTGCCGAACTACTCCGGCGGTTTGGGGATCCTGGCCGGCGACCATCTGAAGGCCGCCTCGGATCTCGGGTTGCCACTGATCGCGGTCGGCCTGTACTACCGCTCCGGCTACTTTCGGCAATCGCTGACCGCGGACGGCTGGCAGCACGAGACCTACCCGGCGCTGGATCCGCAGGGTTTGCCGTTGCGACTGCTCACCGACGGTGCGGGCACGCCCGCGCTGGTTGAGCTCGCACTGCCGGATTCCGATCGGCTGCGGGCCCGGATCTGGGTCGCCCAAGTCGGGCGGGTACCGCTGCTGCTGCTGGACTCCGACATCCCGGAGAACGACCACGAGATGCGCGGGGTCACCGACCGCCTTTACGGCGGCGACCAGGAGCATCGCATGCAGCAGGAGATCCTCGCAGGGATCGGCGGTATTCGGGCGATTCGCGCGTACACCTCGATCGAAGGCCTGCCGGCGCCCGAGGTGTACCACATGAACGAGGGCCACGCCGGATTCCTCGGCGCCGAGCGGATCCGCGAATTGGTCGATGCCGGTTTGGATTTCGACACCGCCCTGACCGTGGTGCGCTCCAGCACAGTGTTCACCACGCACACCCCGGTGCCCGCCGGCATCGACCGGTTCCCGGTCGAGATGGTGCGGCGGTATTTCGCCGGCAACACCGCCGACGGAGCTGGTATCGCCGCCGGTTCGGTGCTGCTGCCCGGCGTGCCGATCGCCAGGATCTTGGCGCTTGGTGCCGAAGACGATCCGGAGAAATTCAACATGGCCCACATGGGTCTGCGACTTGCCCAGCGCGCCAACGGCGTTTCGCTGCTACACGGCGAGGTCAGCCGGGCCATGTTCAACGAACTGTGGCCGGGTTTCGACGCAGACGAGGTGCCGATCGGGTCGATCACCAACGGCGTTCATGCCCGCACCTGGGCGGCGCCGCAATGGTTGCAGCTGGGTCAGGAACTGCTCGGGTCGGACTCGTTCAGCGACCCCGGCGTCTGGCTACGAGTCAACGAGGTCGACGCGGGTCATCTGTGGTGGATCCGATCGCAACTGCGCACACTGCTGGTCGAGGATGTCCGGGCGCGGCTGCACCGTTCTTGGCGGGAACGTGGTGCGCCCGAGGGCGAATTGGGTTGGATCGGGGCGGCGTTCGACCCCAACGTGCTGACCATCGGATTCGCTCGGCGCGTGCCGACGTACAAGCGTCTGACGCTGATGCTGCGCGACCCGGACCGGCTGGAGAAGCTGCTACTCAACGAGGAAAAGCCGATCCAGCTGATCGTCGCGGGCAAGTCCCACCCTGCCGACGACGGCGGCAAGGCGCTGATCCAGCAGGTGGTGCAGTTCGCCGACCGCCCCGAGGTGCGCCACCGGATCGCGTTCCTGCCGGACTACGACATGTCGATGGCCCGACTGCTGTATTGGGGCTGCGACGTGTGGCTGAACAACCCGCTGCGGCCGTTAGAGGCTTGCGGCACTTCGGGAATGAAGAGCGCGCTGAACGGCGGGCTGAACCTGTCGATCCTCGACGGGTGGTGGGACGAGTGGTACGACGGCGAGAACGGTTGGGCGATACCGTCGGCATCCGGCGTCGCTGACGAGGAGCGCCGTGACGACCTGGAGGCGGCCGCGCTCTACGACCTGTTGCAGAAGTCGGTGGCGCCGAGGTTCTACGAGCGCGACGAACAGGGAACTCCGCGCCGGTGGATCGAGATGGTCCGCCACACGTTGCAGACCCTCGGGCCGAAAGTGTTGGCCTCCAGGATGGTTCGCGATTACACCGAGGGCTACTATCTGCCGGCTGCGGAGTCATTGCGCAGGACCGTCAGCGTCGACGGCGACGGCCAGTCCGCGTTCGATCCTGCTCGCGAGCTGGCGGGCTACCGTCGGCGCGCGTTCGAGGAATGGCCGCACATTCGCATCACCGACGTCGACAGCACCGGGCTGCCGGACACTCCGGTGCTCGGATCGAAGCTCACCCTGACCGCGACCGTGCAATTGGCCGGGCTGCGGCCCGACGAGGTCACCGTCCAGGCAGTGGTCGGCAGGGTGGACACGGGCGACGCGCTGGTCGATCCGATCACCGTCGACATGCCCTACACCGGCACCGCGGCCGGCGGCGACCACGTCTTCTCGACGACGACGCCGTTGCCGGTCGCCGGGTCAGTGGGCTACACCGTGCGGGTGCTACCGAATAACCCGATGCTGGCCTCGGCGGCCGAGTTGGGTTTGGTCACGCTCGCCTGATCTCGGTGTTTATCAACAGAATTCGATGTTGACACCCCACTGGCCGTACGCTCGGAACGGTGGAGAGTCTTGGGCGGGGCCAACTTTCGGATTCCAGTATGTCACAATGAACGGGCCACCCAAGCCTTGATTGGCATCGACGATCCGGCCTTCGCCGCCGCTTTCCGGGTTGAACCGCGACCAACTGATCGACTGCAACGACGGCGGCATGCTCGGCGTGCAGCCGCGCTGCACCCGGTTGTAGATCGCCGTGACAGCTTGTTCTGCGTCGGCTTGATCGCCGGGGTAAGCCTGCGCCGCAGGGGCGGAGGCGATGCCGATTGCGAGCAGGGCCGGAACCACGAGAAATCTGTTCATCGGAATGTTCCTTCAACGCAGGGGCATCCGTCGCTTGGTTCGGCAACGGGGCCTTACCCAAGCACACCTTTCATGCCATTCGGACGGTTTTGCTCCGTGCACACGTCACGCAGGCGGGGCATCGCCTGCGCCGCGCAGCCTGGTCAGCGCCGCCCGCACTGCGGCGGCGTCGGTGGTCGGCCAGAACGGCGGCAGCGAGGCGCGCAGATAGTCGCCGTAGCGGGCGGTGGCCATCCGCGAGTCCAGCACCGCGACCACGCCGCGGTCGTCGATGCCGCGCAGCAGCCGCCCGGCCCCCTGGGCCAGTAGCAGCGCGGCGTGACTGGCCGCGACGGCCATGAAACCGTTGCC
The DNA here is from genome assembly GCF_049281135.1 of Mycobacterium sp. Lineage (GTDB taxonomy): Bacteria > Actinomycetota > Actinomycetes > Mycobacteriales > Mycobacteriaceae > Mycobacterium. The sequence goes on from NZ_JBAPRN010000362.1 coordinate 6,911, forward strand.
CCCGGCGGCGACCACCGCCCGCTGGCGGGCCGACAGCAGCGGATCGTCGGGCCGCGGGAACGGGATGCGGTCGATGATCACCAACGACAGCGACGGGCCGGGCACGTCGACGCCCTGCCACAGCGACAAGGTGCCGAACAGCGACGTCGCCGGGTCGGCGGCGAACTGCTCGACGAGCGTCGGGGT
>NZ_JBAPRN010000363.1:0-5165 GCF_049281135.1 Mycobacterium sp.
ACCTCCGACTGTGCGTTGATCCGGTAGAGCACCGCGATCTCAGATGCCGGCGTGCCGGCTTCGACAAGCAGCTTGATCGACTTGGCCACTGCGGCGGCTTCGGCGACCTCGTCGGAATATTCACGAAACGTCGGCTCCGGTCCCGGATCACGCTGGCCGACCAGATGCAGCTTGCTGCCGGCCACCCGTCCGCGGGCCGCGGCGATCACCCGGTTGGCCAGCGACACCACCTGCGGGGTGGACCGATAGTCGCGTTCCAGGCGCACCACGGTCGCGTCGGGGAACCGCCGCGAGAAATCCAGCAGGTAGCGCGGCGAGGCCCCGGTGAACGAATAGATGGTCTGATTGGCATCCCCGACAACGGTGAGGTCGTCGCGGTCGCCCAGCCAGGCCGACAGCACGCGCTGCTGCAGCGGGGTGACGTCCTGGTACTCGTCGACGACGAAGCAGCGGTAGCGGTCTCGGAATTCTTCAGCGACCGCGGCGTCGTCCTCGATGGCAGCCGCGGTGTGCAGCAGCAGGTCGTCGAAGTCGAGCAGGGCGACTCCATCGCCACGGGACTTGAGCGACTCGTAGGCCGCGTACACCGCGGCAACCTTTGCCGCGTCCAGCGGCACATCACGGGCCGCGGCCGCTACCGCGTCGGGATACTGCTCGGGTGAGATCAGCGAGGCCTTGGCCCACTCGATCTCACCGGCCACGTCACGGACGTCGTCGGTGCTGAGCTTCAGGCCGGCGCCGGTGGCCCCGCGTGCGACAACGGCGAACTTGGTCTCCAGCAGCTGCCAACCGGTGTCGCCGACGACCCGCGGCCAGAAGTACCGCAGCTGCCGGTGCGCGGCGGCGTGAAAGGTCATCGCCTGCACCGCACCGACACCGGTCTGTGCTTTGGCTCCGAGCGCCCGCAACCGGGTTCGCATTTCGCCGGCCGCACGCTGGGTGAAGGTCACCGCCAAGACCTGACCCGCGGCGACGTGTCCGGTCGCGACGAGCTGGGCGATGCGGTGGGTGATCGTCCGGGTCTTACCGGTCCCCGCGCCGGCCAGAACACAGACCGGGCCGCGGGGAGCCAGCACGGCCTCGCGCTGTTCGTCGTCGAGGTCGGCAATCAAGGAGTCCGCGATCACCGGCATGGCGTCCATCTTGGCAGTGCCGGCCGACAAACGTCTGGCAGCGCCACGCCGCGGCATACCGGCGGGACCATCTATGTTTGAACGACTATGAGCAACGCTTCCATCACCATGTACAGCACGCAGTGGTGCGGCTATTGCCACCGGCTGAAGACGGCGCTGAAATCAGCCGGTATCGCATATCACGAGGTCGACATCGAGCAGGACCCCGCGGCGGCGGACTTTGTCGGCTCGGTCAACGGGGGCAACCACGTCGTACCGACGCTGAAGTTCGCCGACGGGTCCACTTTGACCAACCCGGGCACCAACGAGGTCAGGGCGAAGCTGGCCAAGCTCGCCGGCTAACTCACCGGGCCTCAGCCGATTGCCCGGCTGCTCATCGGGCCGTTCCGGCCCGCATCGTCACCGGGCCTCGGCCCAGGACTCAATGATCACCCGCGCGATCGACACGGATCCGGGTAGCAGCAGCCTGGACTCCGAGTCGCTGCTCCAGTCGCCCAGCGCCAGCGCGGCACGAATCTCATCGCGGGTGAACCAATCGGCCTCCGCGATCTCGCCGTCATTGAACGCGAACGGCTCAGCCGGATCGGCGATCGCGTGGAAGCCGATCATCAGCGATCGCGGGAACGGCCACGGTTGACTGCCCAGGTAGCGAATATCGCTTACGGTCAGCCCGATCTCCTCGCGGATCTCCCGGGCCACACAGGTTTCAAAAGACTCCCCCGCTTCGACGAAGCCGGCAAGCAGCGAGAACATCCGTTCGGGCCAGGTTGTCTGACGGGCCAGCACCGCGCGATCGCCGCCGTCGTGCACCAGGCAGATGATCGCCGGGTCGATACGTGGGAATTCCTCGTGACCGGTGACCGGATTGACCCGGGCCCAACCCGCCCTGATCGACTTGGTCGGCGAGCCGTCCACTGAGCTGAACCGGGAACTGGCATGCCAATTCAGCAGCGCCGCAGCCGCCGACACCAGTTGCGCGCCCACATCGTCGAACAGCTGTCCGGCCCGCCGCAGATCGGCCACCTCGGCTTTGAGGTCGGGATCATCGGGGGCTTCCAGCGGACCGCGGACCGCCCACACATGTCGGCCGTCCTCGATGCGGCCCAGGAACACCGCGTCCGAAGGCGGTTTGTCGGCAAGGATTTTCGCCTTACCGAGCAACACCCGGCCGTCGGCGACCAGCACCTGATTGCGCGAGTCGAGCCGCAGCAGCGCCGCGTCCGCCCAGCCGGCAGTGGCCGCGTCGATGTCGGTGCGCACCTGGTCAGCCCGGTCGGCGCCGATCCGCGACAGCAGCGGCACACTCTTCAATTGGAATTCCACAGTCAGCCTTACTTCCCCGTGTTGCGGACATAGAGCAGCCGGTCGCCGACCTCGATGGCGTCGGCCTCCGGTGAGTCGACGCGAAGCAGGCGGCCGTCGCGAACCACACCGAGCACGACGTCGGGCAGATGCCGCGGCGATCCGCCGAGTTCGGTCCGCTCGACCTCACGTTCGGCGATGGCGAATCCATGCGCCGGTGTCAGCAGGTCGTCGATCATCTCGACGACGCTGGGCGTCGTGATGGCCACACCGAGCAGTCGGCCGGCGGTTTCGGAGGACACGACCACCGAGTCCGCGCCGGATTGCTTGAGCAGGTGCTGGTTTTCGGCCTCGCGGATCGAAGCCACGATCTTGGCCTGCGGGGCGACTTCCCGGGCGGTGAGGGTGACCAGCGTTGCGGTGTCGTCGCGACCGGTGGCGACGATGATCGCCGACGCGTGCTGCGCGGAGGCCAGCCTCAGCACGTCGGATCTGGTGGCGTCGCCGTGCACGGTCACCAGATCGGCGGCGATGGCGTGGTCGAGAGCCGCCTGTTGGGTGTCGACGACCACGATGTCCTTGCTGGCCGCCTCGTCCTCGCACATCGCGACGACCGCGGTCTTGCCCTTGGTGCCGTAGCCGATGACGACGGTGTGGTTGCGCACTCTGCTCCTCCAACGTTGAATCTTCCAGGCCTGCCGCGACCGCTCGGTGAGGACCTGAAGGGTGGTACCGACCAGCACCACGAGGAACAGGATCCGCAGCGGCGTGATGATCACGACGTTGGTCAGCCGGGCAAATTCGGAGTACGGCGTGAGGTCGCCGTAGCCGACTGTGGTCAAGGAGATCGTGGCGAAGTACAGGCAGTCGATGAACGACAGCGGCACCCCTCGCACGTCGGTGTATCCGGCCCGACCGAGGTAGACGGTGGCCACCGCGACCACCAAGGCGAGCAAGGCGATCGCGACCCGTCGCCAAATAGCCCGTACCGGACTGATTTGCGCCTCCGGGACGCGCACGACGCCGACCAGCGCGTATGGGGGCTGGGCGGTCAGCGTCTCATCGAGATCGCGTCGCTGACGGCTAACTTTGACCACAGTTCATCGGCTCGACCCAGCGCACGACACAATGTAACCATGACCGCCATCACACACAGTCCCCAGCGCGACGCCAGCCAGACCCTCGCATACCGACTCGCCGCGCTGTTGCTCGGTGTCGGCACCCTGCACTTCGTAGCACCGAAACCGTTCGACGGCATCATCCCCGTCGAGCTGCCCGGCAGCCCGCGGTTCTACACCTACGCATCTGGCGTCGCCGAGCTCAGCATCGGTGCGGCGCTTCTGGCGCGCAGCACCCGCCGGCTGGCCGCGTTGGCGGCGGCCGCGCTGTTCGTCGCGGTCTTCCCGGGCAACGTCAACATGTGCCGACTGTGGTGGGGCAAGCCCTGGCCGATGCGCATCATCGCGTTGGCTCGGCTGCCGTTGCAGATTCCGATGGTGACCACGGCCCTCAAGGTCGCCCGCACCGCCTAGCGCGGCGTCTCGCGGGCCAGCACGGTGGGCAGCTGAGGAGCCGCGCAATCAGATCCAGCGCGGCGTCTCGCGGGCCAGCAGCTCGGCCAGCTCGTCGGGCCCCGGCAGCGCATCCGGGACGACGGTGAGACCGGTCCGGACGTAGTGAAAAGCTGTGCGCACCAACGATTCCCGACAGCCGCTCAGCGCGGCCCAAGCGAGCCGGTACACCCCGAGCTGAATGGCGGCATGCCGGGCCGCCTCTGAGCCGTACGGCGGCTCGCCGGTCTTCCAGTCCACCACGGTTGCGCCACCGTCGGGCTCGGCGAAGACCGCGTCGATACGGCCGCGCACCACGGTGTCGCCGATCGCCATCTCGAAGGGCACCTCGACGGCCACCGGTGTACGGACGGCCCACGGCGAGGCGAGGAAAGTTTTCCGCAGCGTGGCGAGCTCTTCGGCGTCACGCTGGCCGATGTCGGTGTCGGCGGCGCCGGGCAGGTCGGCGAGGTCGAACAGTCGCTCGGCGCCGTAGAAGCGCTCGACCCAGTCGTGAAATGCATTGCCCAGCAACGCATGCGGCTCCGGCCGCGATGGCAGCCGGCGCATCAACCGCTGCACAGCGTGTTCGGGGTCGCGAGCCAAGTCGACCAGGCTGCTCACCGATAACCCGCTGGGCAGCGGTTGCGCCGATGGTTGCGCTGCACGGGCCCGCTCACTGAGTAGCGCGTCGACGTCGGCGGCCCACTCTTCGGCGTCGGCGGTCTCCGCGGGTGCATTTGCCGACATCGCGGCGACGACGAGTTCGGCGCCGTGTTGCACATCTGCGCGGCGATCGGTCAGCGGATCGACTGGCCAGCTTGCCTCGCGAATGCTGTCACGCAACGGGTTTCGCTCACCATCGGCCGGGGCGGGCGCCCACTGCTCGACCTCACCGCACGGCCGGCCGGCCGCCGCCGACTGGTCGATGGTGTCCTTGAGCTCGGCGAGAAAATCCGACGGGCCGCGCGGTTTGGCACCGGTGGCCCCCCAGTGGTGGCCGGACAACAGCAGAGTGTCCTCGGACCGGGTGATGGCCACGTACAGCAGCCTGCGCTCCTCGTCGAGGCGACGTTGTTCCAGCTGACGACGGTGCGCGGAGATCTTGTCCGACAACTGCTTTCGATCGGTCACGTCCGAGGTGTCGAGCACCGGCACGCCGTGCAGGCCCGCCGTGGAC
>NZ_JBAPRN010000364.1:0-11067 GCF_049281135.1 Mycobacterium sp.
GAATTCGACGGCTCCGGATGTTGATCGATCCGATTTCAAAGTGTTTGGAGGTCAGGGTGTCTCAAACCGGTGACGAGATATTCGACGTATTGGTGATCGGTGCGGGTGCCGGTGGCATGGCCGCGGCGGCGCGCCTGCACCACCTCGGATACCGGACGTTGCTCGCGGAAAGCCGCGATCGCGTCGGCGGACGCGCCTCCACGGTCGAGATCGACGGATTCCGGGTCAACACCGGTGCGTTGATCATCGAGACCGGTGGCGAGAACGGCAGGCTGTTCGCCGATCTGGGCATATCGATGGGGACCAGGTTGCCCGCACGACCGCTGGTGCTGCGCTTGGGCAAGCGCGACGTGCCGGTGATGAACGGCGTGAACGGCGCGGTATTGAAAACATCGGTGGCGCTGCTGGGGATCACCGCTCGGCGGTTCCCCGGGCTGCGGCCTGCGCCGGAACGAACGCTTGCCGACGTGACAATCCGTCGCGGACCGTTCGTGCGTGGCCTGCTGCGCAACCTGACCAGCGCCCTGTTCGCGGCGGAGCCCGCTGACGTGGAAGCCGCATTGCTGTTCGACTACCTCACCAAACCGAAGGCTTTGGACACCTATGCCATGCACCCTGAGGGCAGCATTGGGCCGTGGCGGGCGCTGGCCGACCAGTTCGAGCGCACCGGTGGCGAGCTGTGGCTGAATAGCGAGGTCGCCCGGCTGACATTCGACGACGACGGTCGTGTCGAGGGCGCGATCGTGCGCCGCGACGGCCGGGATGTGTCCGTTCGGGTAGGCGTCGTGGTCAGCAATGCCGGACCCGTATCGACCGTGCGAATGTGCGGCGAGGAGCACCTGCCCGCAGGCTATGCCGAACGGATCCGGGCACAATCGGCACCGAGCACACTGATCACGGTGAACTTTGCCAGCAGGCGGCCGCTGACCACGGTGCCGGGAGTGGTGTTCTTCGGTCCGACCCGCCGACTGGCCTACGCCGCCAATCTGACCGAGACGTGCCCCGAGATGGCACCAGCGGGATGGCATTTGTACGCCGGCGCCAGTACGCCGCACCCGGCTACTGGCCCATTCGATGAGGTCGCCGAGATCGACATGCTGAAAGCCGATCTGGCCGAGCACTTTCCAGGTTTCGAAACGGCAAAGATCTTGTCGGTGCAAGTCTGTGCCGGTGAGGACTGGCCGGCCCAGCGGGCAATCGCGGGCCGCGACCTTCCGCAGACCACACCGATTCCGAACCTGTTCAACGTCGGCGACGGAGTGCGCGAATGGGCAACGGCTGGGCAGAGCGGTTGCGTGAAATCGGCCCGGTTGGTCGTCGAACGCATTGCGACGCGGTTCCCCGCGGTGACGGGCACGCGGCGGCCGATCGGTCTGCTGGCTGAGCGGGCCCATGGTGTGGTTTGATTGAGAGAACCAATTAGTGTTTGGTTAATTGGATGGCGAGTGGTGAGGCGATGAAGACGCTGGTCATCGGTGGCAGCGGATCGACGGGTGTGCCGGTGCTGGAGGGCCTGCTGCTCCGGGGGCACGACGTGACGATGCTGCATCGCGGCGTGCACGAGCCAGACGGCTTGCCCGATGTCCCACACATCCACGCCGACCCGTACTTCCCGGACACCCTGACCGAGGCGATCGGGGACAACCAGTACGACCTGGTGCTGGCGATGTACGGTCGGGTCGCCACCATAGCCGAGGTGTTCGCGGGCCGGTGCGGGCACCTGATCAGCATCGGTGGCGTGCCCGCCTACCGCGGTTGCCTGCAGGCGGCCACGGTCCACCCCTTTGGGATGGCGATCAACGCCCGCGAAGACGGGCCGCTGTCCGACGGCACTGAGCCGGTGCCCAAGTTCGCCAGGCTGATTCGAGCCGCGGAGCGCGCGGTGCTCGACCGGGCCGCAGTCGGCGCTTACCGGGGGACGGTGATCCGTTACCCGGCGATCTACGGCCCGCGTAACCTCGTGCCCTGGGAGTGGTCGGTAATGCGTCGCGTGCGCGAGGGCAGACGCCGAATGATCCTGCCGGACAACGGATTATGGATCATCTCGCGGTGTGCGTGCCGTAATGCCGCTGAGGTGGTGCTCGGCGCGGTCGACCATCCCGACGTGGCTGACGGGCAGGCCTACAATGCCGCCGACGACGACCAGTTCACCGTGCGGCAGTGGGCCGAGGCCGTCGTCGACATCATGGGCGCCGAACTGGAATTCGTCGGGATCCCGCGGGAGATGGCGCCCTCGGCGCTCATCGAGCTGCTGCCGCCGGGTGGTGATCCGCACGTTCTGCTGGACAACAACAAGGCCAAGCTCGAGCTCGGTTATGCAGAGGTGGTTCCCGCACACGTCGCTATGGTCGAGGCGGTCGAGTGGCTTACCGCCAACCCGGTGACACCCGCAGATTATCCGCTGTATCCAGCGCGATTTGAGTATGACGCCGAGGACCGGCTCATCGATGCCTACCGCCGGATGGTGGAGTGGGTGCGTGAGCAGGCTCCCGACGAGGCGCCCGATGTGCGGCATCCGATGCCGCATCCCAAGACCGTGTCAGTCGGTCGTGATGAAGGCGGCCGTTGATTCTCGTGACCGGGAGGCATCTGTGAGCCGAATGTGGCATCGATTCCAGGACCTGGTTGGTGTCGACTACCCGGTCATGCAGGATGGCATGGGCCCGTCGCCCACGACACATCTGGCCGCCGCGGTGTCGGCCGCCGGCGGGCTGGGTACGGTCAGCTGCCCAAGCATCACCAATACCTCAGAAGAATTCCTGCGCAAGGGCTTTCGCAGCGCAATCGAGTACGTCGCATCGAGCACCGACCGGCCGTTTGCTGTCAATGTGCCGGTCGGTCGCACCCCTGACGGGGAGTTGTTGTTGGTGAGCCGGACCTGCATCGACGAGGCGATATCGGTCAAGCGCGACGGTGGTAAGGCCGGCGAGCAGCTGCGCGCGATCGTGACCTCAGCGGGCTTCGCCGGCGAGTTCGGTGCTGCCATCCGCGAATCCGGCTTGGTGCACATGGCCAAGGTGGGTTCGGTGCGACACGCTTTGAAGGCCGCCGAGTACGGCGCGAACGTCATCATCGCCTCCGGCTACGAGATGGGCGGGCACACGCACGTCAAAGGTGTGCACACGATGGTGTTGGCGCCGCAGGTGATTGGCGTCCTCGATATCCCGGTGGTGGTCTCCGGTGGCATCTGTGACGGGCGCGGGCTGGCCGCGGTACTGGCGATGGGGGGTGCCGCCGCGGCGATGGGAACCCGCTTCATCGCCACCCGGGAGCATCAATGGCACCAGGCCTACAAACAGCGCATCGTCGACGCCAAGGAGTGGGAAGACGTCGTCTACGGCGGCATCTACGCCCCGATCCGCGGGCTGCGCAACGACGCCATCGCCGCCCTGGACAAGGCGCGCGAGACGTTGGCGCCCGAGGAATTCCAGGCCTGGGAAGAGGAGCAGATCCGTGTCGCCCAGCGCGATGGCGACGTCGAGCGCGGCCTGCTGGTCGCCGGGCAGGTGTCCGCGGCGATCCACGACATTCCCACCGTCGCCGAGCTGGTTACGCGGATCGTCAACCAGGCACGTGAGCTGCTGGCCGCTTCGGCCGCCGTGTTGAAGGAGCCGGCGTGTCCGTAACGGAGACGGTGCACGCCAACGGGGTCGCCGAACTGGTGGTGCACCACCCGCCCGCCAACGCCTACACCATCGCCGATCTGGCTCGGCTCACCGAGCTGGTGCGCAGCTATGAGAACCGCGACGAGGTACGGGTCGCGGTGCTGCGGGCCGAGGGCAACGGATTCTGCGCCGGCGGTGATCTCAAGGAGGTTCAGGCCCTGCCCGGGTTCGAGGGGATCCTGGGACAGGCCAGGGGATCTCAGGACTCCAGCTTGGCGATTGCCGAGTGCGCCGTTCCGGTGATCGGTTGTCTGCACGGCTACTGCGTGGGCGTAGGGGTGCTGCTAGCGGGCACCTGCGATGTCTTAGTTGGTTGTGCCGCAACGAAATTCGTCCTCGCCGAGGTCGACAACGGAGCCACGACCGGTGGGGTGCAGGCGCTCGGCCTGCTACCGGAGAAGCGGATGCGCACCGCGATGTTCACCTGCGAGCCGTTCGACATCGCCGAGCTGCACGGCTACGGCAGCGTCTACCACGTGGAGCCGAGCGTGCAGGCCACGGTCGACCGGGCAATGCAGATCGCTGCGACGGTCGCGGCCAAGACACCGCGGGTGGTGCGTGCGATGAAACAGTCGCTGAACAACACCGCAGCCCGCGACCTGCGCACGCTCTATCGACAGGAGCTCAGCTACACCTTTGAGCTCAACATGCTCGGCGACGCCGCCGCGGCCAGGCAGACCTTCCTCGATCAGGCTCGCGCGGGCTACTTGGATGGCGGTTGATCGACGCGGCGTCAGCCCGCGGTCGCCGGTTCCAGCCGGACCGGTAGCGCGCTGGCGAATCCGGTCAGCGCGCGCGGGCCTGGGGTGAACGTAGCCGGCATCGCGAGATAGCCGTTGACCAGCGGGATCGTCGGATACTGCCGGACCCCCCCGCGGTCGATGACGTAGTCGGGCATCCGACGAAGTACCTCGCCGAGCAGCACCGTCAACTCCATCGGCGCCAAGAACGACCCGAGACAGCGATGCACACCGAACCCGAATGACAGGTGCTTGCCGCTGTTCTCACGGGCCAAGCGCACCTCGTCGGGGTCGGCAAAGACCGCGGGGTCGAGGTTGGCCCCACCGATCGCGCAATACACCCGGTCACCCGGCGTAAATCGGTGCCCCTCGATCTCGACGGGTTTGGCGATGGTGCGGGCCACCCCGGTGCCGGGCGCAAAATACCGCAGCATCTCGTCGATGGCGGAAGGGATCAGGGTCGGGTCGGCGATCAGCGTCTCGCGGTCTGCCGGATGCTCGCCCAGGTAACCGAACATGTGAGCGATCAGCGCGGTCGAGGTGTCGATACCGCCATTGAGCAGCATGAACAACAGCTCGGTGACCATGTCGTCGTTGAGCGGTTCGCCATCGACCTCGCCGGTCAGCAGCGCGTCGACAAGATCACCGCGCTCGCCGGCCGTCGCTCGCCGCTCGGCAACGGTGGACCGTACGTCGTCGACGAGCGCCAGCAGATCGCGCGCCGAACCCTTCTCCCGGTACACGGCCTTGTGCAGCGTCGTCGCGTACTGTTCCCACTTGTCCAGCGACAGGCCAAAGTAGTCGAGCGACACCATCGCGGGCAGTGGGTTTGCGATCTCATCGACGAAATCGATGCTACCGGACTCGATTACGCGGTCGATGGTCCAGGACACGATCTCCTGCATCCGCGGGCGGTAGGCATCGATCGCCTTGCGCGACAACAACGGTGCCAGCAGCTTGCGGTAGGCCTGGGATACCGGCGGGTCCATCTCCATCATGCCCATCCGGACCGGGTTGGTCGGCACCGTCGCACCGCCACTCACGACGCCGCCGCCGAGCGACAGTTCGCGGCCGCTCACGAACGTGTCCGGGTCGGCCAGCACCTTCTTGATGTCGTCGTAACGCGTCAGTATTGAGAAGCCGCCGTGCCGATCACTGTGCGCCACCGGGCACTGCGTCCGCATACCGGCGTAGACGTCCCGCCAGTGCTGGGCGAAGTCCTGCGAGTGATGGTCGAACTGATCCACAGCGGCTCTCCCGATCCGGACGGCGACGGCCGTCACGGTACCAAACATCGTTTGGTATAGCAAGGTCATGTGGCCCGACCCGATTGGCGATTTTGGCTGCTGGAAACCCATTCAGAGCACAACCAAACATCATATGGTTACGATGGACGCACCAACTGCGCCGATGTGTTCGGCCGACCCGGCTGATGACCGTCGCCACAGCTGAAACGTTGAAGGGGATCGGCGATGAGCAGTGCGCATTATGCGACCGACGTCGTGAACTATCACGCGCACCGTCGTCCGGATCAGCCCGCGATCGAGGATGTCCGTAACGGTGAGGTGAACACGTGGCGTGAGCTCGAGGACCGGGTCGCCGGCCTCGCGGGGGCACTCACCGTCGACCTCGGCGTCCGCCGCGGGGACAGGGTCGCGGTGCTGGCCGCCAACCACCCGTGGGTACTGATTTTGCAGTTCGCGTGCATGCGGATCGGGGCGATGTTGGTTCCGCTGAACTTCCGTCTCACGCAGCCGGAGCTGGAGTTTTGCTGTGCCGACTGTGAACCCGTCGTGCTGGTCCACGACGCGGCCTGGGCTGACATGGCGGCCCGTGTGGGCACCGCCGCGCAGGTGCGTCGGCTGGCGTCTTTTGATGTCGAGGATGCCGCGTATGACATCGTCGCCGCGGCGGACCGTGCAGCTCCCCGCAGCGCGATGCCGATCGTCGACGTCACCGATCCGGTCCAGTTGATCTATACGTCAGGGACGACCGGACGTCCCAAGGCGGCGATCTGCACACACCGGATGCTGCACTACCAGATGCTGAACTCGCTCGACCCGTACGAACTGACCTCACGCAGCCGCTATCTGGCAGTCCTGCCGTTTTTTCACGCGGCGGGCCTCAACAGCATGACGAACCCGATCCTGGCGCTGGGCGGCACGGTGGCGGTCGTGCCGACGTTCGACCCCGCCGAGGTCGTAAGGCTGCTCTCCAATTCCGCAAAGGGGTTCACCCATTTCTCCGGGGCCCCTGTCATGTACCAGGTGATGGCGCGGGTTCCGGCGTTCGCCGAAGCCGACTTCAGCCACATGCGCCACGGCCAGGTCGGTGGTGGCTTCTTGAACTACGAGGTGACCAAGGCGTTCTACGACCGCGGTTGGCCGTTGAGCCCCGGATACGGCGCCACCGAGATGGGCCCGATCGTCAGTGTGGTACGGCCATCGGACACGCTCAAAAAATTCGGTTCGTGCGGTGATCCTGTGCAGTACACCAACATTCGCATCGTTGGGCCGGACGGCGAGGACGTCGGGGCCGGCGAGGCGGGGGAGCTGTGGGCCAATGGACCGGCGGTGACGGTCGGCTATTGGCGCCGCGAGCGCGCTGACGACCCGTCTTTCGCCGGGAACTGGTTCCGCACCGGTGACGCGGTCAGGCGCGACGAAGACGGTTTCTTGACGATGGTCGACCGGTTCAAGGACATGTATAAGTCGGGTGGCGAAAACGTCTATCCGGCCGAGGTCGAGCAGGTGCTGCACGCCCATCCCGATGTTGCCGACGCTGCCGTCGTTCCCATCGCCGACGAGCGCTGGGGTGAAGTCGGCCGGGCGCTGATCGTGCTGAATCCGGGAAGCGAGCTGGACCGCGATGCCCTCGCCGAGTACTGCCGCGAACGCCTGGCCGGGTACAAGGTGCCGGCGGACTTCTTGGCGGTGGACCCGTTCGAGCGCAACGTCACCGGCAAGCTGCCCAAGGCCGAGTTGAAGAGACGCTACGGTTCGGCGGCCCCAACGGTCTCGGCGCAATGAGTGTCGCCCCGCTTTCAGCGCGGTGTTTGGTTAACCTCAGACCACATATTCCCGGGAGGCGAACGGCATGGTACGGCCCAAGGTTGCGTTGATCTCGCGGCGCAAGGTGCTCGAGACGGCGCTCACCATCATCGACCAGGACGGCCTGGCGGGCCTTAGCATCCGCCGACTGGCCGACGCGCTCGGCGTCAATGGTGCGTCGCTGTACCATCACTTCGAAAACAAGGACGAAATCCTTGTGGGTGCAGCGGAATTGGCGCTCAGCAAAGTTCGCACCCCCGACCAGTCGGAAGACAACTGGCGGCACTGGATGTCCCAGAACGCGCGCAACCTGCGCAACGCATTGCTCGAACACCCGGGACTGGTACCCCTGATCGTGTCCAAGCGTTCCCTCGGAATGGGCGTTCGCATGCTGGACACATCGGCGGAACGGCTGATGGCCGAGGGCGTGCCGAGTGCGGCCGTCATGCCCCTGCTCGACGCGCTCGAGTTGTTCGCCATCGGCAGCGCCTTGCATGACACACAGGGTTATTCACCCGAGGATCAGCACGATATCGACACCGACAAGTACCCGGCGCTGGCCAAGGCGATGTCGGAGAGCGGATTGTCCTCCGAGGAGATCTTCGACCTCGTCACGTCGAGCATCCTGGAAGCGATCGAAGCCGAGGTGAAGGTGCGCCAGGCGAGGTGGTTGCCAGGCGCCCCGGTCGAGGGCGGACCCGGTGCTAACGGCCGCGGAACGCGGGCTTAGCGCCAGGTCCATGTGTGAGCAGCGCCTCGACGCCGATCGCCGCATCGTCGCTGCTGAGTACCGGTCCGGCCAGTTCGGGGGTCGCCGCGTCGGCGGCCGCGACGCCGCGATCACGGGTGAGCGCGATGATTTGCTTGGCGATTCCGGTCGCCGCGGTAGGTCCGGCCGCGAGTTCGGCGGCGAATTCGCGGGCCCTCGCCAGCAACTCCGGCCGCGGTAGAACCTTGTCGACGACACCCCAGTCATGCAACAAAGACGACTCGTAGGTTCGCCCGGTGATGACCATTTCGGCGGCATGTGCCACCCCTGCACGCGCAACCAGACGCTGGGTGCCGCCGGCAGCGGGTGTGATGCCCACCCGGGCCTCGACGAGCCCCATGCTCGCCTCCGCTGCCGCCCAGATGAAGTCGCATGCCAGAGTCAGCTCGAGGCCGATGGTCAGGTTCAGCGCGTGGACCACCGCGATCGTGGGCAGCGGGAGCCGTTCGATCCGGTGAACAAGGCCCAACAGGCGGCGGCTGAACGCCGTGCCGGCCGCGGCGTCCATGATGGTGAACTGCTGCGCCTGGACCCCGGCGCAGAAAACCTTGCCTTCGGCCCGCACCATCAGCGCACGCACGTCGTTTGGCAGATCGTCCAACACGGCGTCGTACGCGTCGGCGACCTCAGGGGTGAACAGGTTGAGCTTCGGTGCCGCCCACACGATCTCGGCCACGTCACCGTCGCGCTCCAGCCGAAGATCGCCGTGCCGGATGGTCATCTGCGGAGCGTACTGACGTCGGTCGCGATTAATCAAGCACTGTTTGTATAACCGGCCATCCGATCGCGTTCCCAGGCAACTCGACCGGGTCTCAGCGGGGGAATTGCCCGTCGTCGACTTTGACGATGGTTCCGGTGACGAACTCCGACGCCGGTGCGGCGAGGTAGAGCAGTGTGCTGTCGAGCTGGGCTGGGTCTCCGATCCGCTTGCGAGGCAGGTCGTCGCTGAAGTCGCCAACGCGCGCGATCCGGCCTTCCATCATCTCGGTCATGAACGCACCGGGTGCGATCGCGTTGACGTTGATGCCGTAGCGGACCCACTCGACCGCGAGGGCTTCGGTCATCCGGTTGATGGCCGCTTTGGTCACCGAGTACAGAGCAGCTCCGTCGCCTTGGTAGTGGTATGCGCCCATCGACGAGAGGTTGATGATCCGGCCGGGCAGCCCTGCGGCGATGAGCCGCCGGGCCACGTCGCACGTCAACACGAACGGCCCTCGCAGATTTGTGTCGATGACCGCGTCGATCAGCTCCAGCGACATCCGATGCGCCCGTTTAGCATCCGGGATCGCGGCATTGTTGACGAGAATCGTTATGGTCCCGAATGCCCCCTCGGCACGGTCCAACGCGTCGCTCAGCCCAGCGGTTCGTGACACGTCCATCGCGACCGGTGCACATCGACCTCCGCGTTCGGTGATCTCGTCGGCGACCTGCTGTAGTCGCTCGAGCCGACGGCCGGCCACCACCACATTCGCGCCGGCATCGGCGAGTACTGTCGCGAAGCGGCGGCCGAGTCCGGCGGTGGCGCCTGTTACCAACGCCACTTGACCGCTGAGCTCTGTCGAGGCGTTCGGAAGCGGAAACCTGTTGGGCGGGCTCACGATCGGCACCGCGACCAATTCGGCCGTAGCGATCCGCGTGTCGTCTGCGATGACGGTCCCACCGTCGACGGTTCTGCACTGCCGGTATTGCCCACGGCGAACAGCCTAATCACATTAGATTGCAACAGTGCTCCGAACTGGACGCAAGTCCGAGGCATCGACTGATTTGAGACGCTAAAACTCAAAATGTTATCGTTGCGTCGTGTGCCACTCCGAGACAGGTCTGCCGGTATGACGGAGACGGCTGAGCGGCTCGGTGCGCTGCGTGCACAAGTGCGGGAGCTGACCGGCTCGTGGCTGGCCGCGGGCCGCTACACCCCGCGGAGCGACTGCTGGTTGCGCTCCTTCGATCTTGCGTTCTCCCGCGAGCTGGCGGCTCGGGGACTGATCGGTATCACCTGGCCGGGGGAATTCGGCGGCGGCGGACTCGACGCCCGATCACGCCTCGTTGTCACCGAAGAGCTGCTGCGTGCCGGAGCACCGGTCGCGGCCCACTGGATCGCTGACCGTCAGATCGGTCCAGCGATTTTGCGCCACGGCAGCCATGAGCTCCAGAAGGAGTTGCTGCCCGGCATCATCAGCGCCGACTTCATCTTCTGCCTGGGCATGAGCGAGCCAGGGGCCGGATCGGATCTCGCCGCCGTGCGCACAATGGCGAAGAAAGTCACGGGCGGCTGGTCGGTCACCGGCCGCAAGACATGGACGAGCAATGCCCATCGCGCAACGCACGCCTACCTATTGGCGCGCACGGATGCAACTGGCCGAAAGCACGAAGGCTTGTCGGAATTTGTCGTCGACATGTCCGCGCCGGGAATTGAAGTTTCGCCCATAACTGATATGTCGGGCGAGCACCATTTCAACGAGGTCTCCTTCACCGACGTGTTCGTTCCGGAGCATCGGTTGCTCGGGGCGCAGGCAAACGGCTGGCGTCAGGTGATCGAGCAGCTGTCGTTCGAACGCGGTGGTCCCGAACGGGTGCTCAGCACCTATCCGCTGTTGGCCGACGCGCTCGATCATCTGCGCCGCTCCTCTGACGATCACCACGATGTCGAACTCGGCACGCTGGTGGCCCGCTTGGGCACGCTGCGGCGACAGTGCTGGGAGATCGCCGAGGCTCTCGATGCCGGTCGGGCGCCGATTGTGGAGGCGGCGAGTTTGAAGTACATGGGCACGCAGTTCGAGAACGACGTGATCGAATTCGCTCGCGGTGTTGGGCTCCCGACGTCACGCAACGACCCACTGGCC
>NZ_JBAPRN010000365.1:0-1747 GCF_049281135.1 Mycobacterium sp.
GAATCCACCCCGTCCGTGGCTGCCGACCACCACCAATTGGGCCGATTCGGATTGCCTGACCAGGTGATACGTCGGATGGTCGCATTCGACCACGCGCCGAGCTGTGACATCGGGATAGCGATCCTGCCAACCGGCCAGTCGCTCTGCAAGGATCTCCTCGGCGGCCGGCTTCATGGCAGGCCAGTCGACGGCGGGGTAGTCGTTGACCTCGACGTCGCTCCAGACATGCAGCGCGACGAGGTCGACGCCTCGCCATGACGCCTCTTGGAACGCGATCGCGATCGCCAGTTCCGACGCGGGTGACCCATCGATGCCGACGAGAACCGGAGCATCTGCTGGATACGGCATCAGCGGATCCTCGTCGTGAATGACCGCCACCGGGCAGTGGGCATGACGAATGAGGCTGGAGCTCAACGAACCCAGCAGGCTTCTGATGATGGGCCCTCGCCCCCGTGATCCGACCACAACCAGATCGGCGTCTTTGGACAAGTCGACCAGGGCCGGAACCGCCGGTGAGAACAACAGCTCAGTCTCGATCTGCGCCGGACCGCCGGCAGGAGCCGTCGCTCGCGCGGTCTCGACTGCTTCGTCGAGGATCTTCTGTCCCTGCTCGACTTGCCACCGCGAGAAGGCCGTCGTCGCCGTCAACCGCGGCAGCGTGAGGCCAATGGGCTGCACGGCATGGACGAGAGTAAGGGGTACGTTACGCATTGCGGCGTCACGAGCCGCCCAGTCGACGGCGCATCTGGCGGCGGGCGACCCGTCGACACCGACCAAGACACCCGAATGTGTTATCGGAGTGGACATTTATATCTCCTTAACGCCGGCGAGGTCTGCGTTTGCCCGGATCCAGGGCTCGACGGCTTTCGCTAGATCAACGAAATCGGTTGTTTGGCGCGATGCTTCAGGCTGAACCTGCAGAATCGAATGTTCTGTATCGAGATCAAAATCGATCACGCTTTACATCCTTCGATGTGGGGATTTCAATCGAACGCGCGTAGCCGCAGGACTTCGGACAGCGGTCGTCGTGGTGTGGGCTGCGGTGCTTTTTTGCTTACCGGCACGACGCCCACCCGAACCAGGACTTGCGGTGTCGCTTCTGGTCTCGTTAGCGATTGAACGAGTTTGCGGGTCTCGCTGAGTTCAGTAAGATGTGTCACCGTGCACGTGGCGAGGCCAACCATGGTGCATTCCAACAGGATCGCGGAAAGTGCTTCGCCGCACGCCAATGCATCGGCGCGGCTGTCACCGTCAGTGGACAGCACCAGGATCATGGCTTGATCGTCCGGAATCTCACTGCGGCGCTCCGGCCGATGGACGACAGGAAACACCCGCTCGATGCCGACCCGATCGCTCTCCGCCGCGGAGACCAGAGCGCTGTGTGGGATGCCCTCTGATTTTTCAAAAGGCCCGGTCCACCAGTGCATTTCATCGTGGTAAGCACTGTCGTAGAGCCGTAGCGACTCGGCCATCTGGGCTGCTTCTGTGAGTTCGGGAAGCACATCGCCGGGAATCGTGTCTATGCGTACCGCCTTGCCATCGACGTCACCTGCCCATATCGAGGAGATCGACTTCCAGTCCGTCGGTGGGCTGAAAGGCAGTCGGTCAGTGCGACGTGCCCAGATAGCCTGAGCGCGCAGCCGGTCTCGTTCAGTCGCGTAGTCGATCGGGTCAAAGGTCATCAAAGCTAGATAGTTCGGGCTATCCGAATTCGGAAAGAACTCGACGTGCGCACGCCAGCCGGCTG
>NZ_JBAPRN010000366.1:0-16023 GCF_049281135.1 Mycobacterium sp.
GTCCAGCACCGTGTCGCGAACCATCTGCCAGGTCCAGTCGACCTGCTGGGCCCGCCGGCGCGCCTCGAAGTCCCCCGCCTCGGTGAGCACATCCCGGTGTCGCTCGACGGTGTCCCACAACTCTTCCAGCCCAGTGCCTTCCAATGCGCTCATAGTCAGCACCGGTGGACGCCAAAGGGTTTCACGGGGATAGATCAACCGGATCGCCCCGGAAAGTTCGCGCGCGGCCTTGCGCGCCTCCGTCAAGTGATCGCCGTCGGCCTTGTTGACCACCACGATGTCGGCGAGTTCCAGCACACCTTTTTTGATGCCCTGCAGCTGATCGCCAGTGCGCGCGAGCGTCAGAAAGACGAAGGTGTCGACCATGTTGGACACCGCGACTTCGGACTGACCGACACCGACGGTCTCCACCAGGATCACGTCGAACCCGGCGGCCTCCAGCAGCACGATCGTCTCCCGAGTGGCCTTGGCCACGCCGCCGAGCGTGCCCGACGTCGGCGACGGGCGGATGTAGGCGTCCGGATGCGCTGCCAGCTGAGGCATTCGAGTCTTGTCGCCGAGAATCGATCCCCCGGTTCTGGTCGACGACGGGTCGACAGCCAGGACCGCCACGCGATGGCCGCGGCCGATCAAGTGCATCCCGAGCGCCTCGATGGTGGTCGACTTGCCGACTCCCGGCACCCCGGTGATCCCGACATGCAGGGCATTGCCGGCGGCGGGCATCAGCTGCAGCAGCAACTGCTGTGCGCGGTCGCGGTGATCGGCGCGGGTCGACTCGACGAGCGTGATCGCCCGCGGTAGCGCCGAGCGATCGCCGTCGCGCACCGCCGCGGCGAGTTTGTCTATGCTGTCGCCGTTTTCAGTTGCCATCTGGCTACAGGGTGTACCCGTGTCGTTCGGCCAGCTTGTGCAGCAGATCGATCGCGGCGTCCGCAATCACCGTGCCCGGCGGGAAGATCGCCGTCGCGCCCGCCGCGTACAGCTCGTCGAAGTCCCCCGGTGGGATGACACCGCCGACCACCACCATGATGTCGGAGCGACCCACTTCGGCCAGTGCGTCGCGGAGCGCGGGCACCAATGTGAGGTGACCGGCCGCCAGGGAGGACACGCCGACCACGTGTACGTCGTTATCCGCGGCTTGACGGGCGACCTCGTCCGGCGTGGAGAACAGTGCACCGACGTCGACGTCGAATCCGATGTCGGCGAACGCCGTTGCGATCACCTTCTGCCCACGGTCATGGCCGTCCTGCCCCATTTTGGCCACCAGGATCCGTGGCCGCCGACCGTCGGCCTCGGCGAACTTCTCGACTAAGCCGGTGG
Organism: Mycobacterium sp.; assembly: GCF_049281135.1. Lineage (GTDB taxonomy): Bacteria > Actinomycetota > Actinomycetes > Mycobacteriales > Mycobacteriaceae > Mycobacterium. Next base: position 1,321 of record NZ_JBAPRN010000366.1, read on the forward strand.
CGTCAGAGAAGGAAGTCATGTTTCCACCTCCAGCTTCGTCGCGGTAGACCCCGGAGATGGTACGGATCTCGGCTTGATGGCGCCCGTACACCTTCTCGAGCGCGTCGGAGATTTCGCCGACCGTGGCCTTGTGGCGTGCCGCATCGACAGCCAGCGCCAACAGGTTGTTGCCAAGTCCATCCTCACCGGCCCGACCGTGGGCTGCGGCGGCACGAGACAACTCGGCCAGCGCGGCCTCAACTGCCGACTGGTCCCGACTTGCCCGCAGTTCCTCGAGTTTGGCCAGTTGCTCGGCGCGCACCCGGCTGTTCTCGACCTTGAGGACCTCGACCTCTTGATCTTCTTCCACCTGGTACTTGTTGATCCCGATCACCGGCTGGGTACCGGAGTCGATGCGGGCCTGAGTCCGCGCGGCCGCTTCTTCGATGCGCAGCTTCGGAATACCGTCGTTGATGGCCTGGGCCATCCCGCCCGCCTCGGCGACCTCGGCGATGTGTGCGCGCGCCCGCTGCGCGAGTTGATAGGTCAGCCATTCCACGTAGTACGAGCCGGCCCAGGGGTCGATCGGCCTGGTGGTGCCGGACTCTTGCTGCAGGACAAGCTGGGTGTTGCGGGCGATGCGGGCCGAGAAATCGGTGGGCAACGCCAGCGCTTCGTCCAGTGCGTTGGTGTGTAGCGACTGGGTGTGTCCCTGGGTCGCGGCCATCGCCTCGATGCAGGTGCGCGCGACGTTGTTGAACGCGTCCTGAGCCGTCAGCGACCAGCCGGAAGTCTGTGAATGTGTGCGCAGCGACAGCGATTTCGCGCTCTTGGGGTTGAACTCTGCGACCAGCTCGCTCCACAGCAGCCGACCGGCCCGCAGCTTGGCCACCTCCATGAAGAAGTTCATGCCGATGCCCCAGAAGAAGGACAGCCGGGGCGCGAACTTGTCGATGTCGAGCTCGGCGTCCAAGCCCGCCTTGATGTAGTCGACACCGTCGGCAAGTGTGTAGGCGAGCTCCAAATCGGCTGTAGCACCGGCTTCTTGGATGTGATAGCCGGAGATCGAGATGGAGTTGAATTTCGGCATCTTGGCGCTGGTGTAGGCGAAGATGTCGGAGATGATGCGCATCGAGGGCTTCGGTGGATAGATGTAGGTGTTGCGCACCATGAATTCTTTGAGGATGTCGTTCTGGATGGTGCCGGCCAGCTTGTCCGGCGGCACCCCCTGCTCCTCGGCGGCTACCACGTACAGTGCCAGGATCGGCAGCACGGCGCCGTTCATCGTCATCGACACCGACACCGTCGACAGGTCGATTCCGTCGAACAGCTGACGCATGTCGAGGATGGAATCGATTGCCACACCGGCCATTCCGACGTCGCCTTGCACGCGCGGATGGTCCGAGTCGTACCCACGGTGGGTGGCGAGGTCGAAAGCCACCGACAGACCTTTTTGTCCGGCGGCGAGGTTGCGCCGGTAGAACGCGTTGGACTCCGCGGCCGTGGAGAACCCGGCGTACTGCCGGATCGTCCAGGGCTGGTTGACATACATCGTCGGATAGGGGCCGCGGACAAAGGGCGGTTCGCCCGGGAAGGTGTTCAGCGGATATCCGCCGGACTCGACGGCGGCCCGGTCGGCGGCGATGTACACCGGTTTGACGTCGATGTCTTCCGGTGTGTGCCAGACCAGTTGGTCGGGTGTGTACCAGTGCGCGGCAGCAGCCGCCGCAACGTGCTGTTCCACTGCGTCTTCGGTCGGCTGCGCTACGATGCGGTCGCTGTGCAGCGGTACATCGGCGAAGCTGCCTACTACAGGCGTGGTGGTGGTCATCGTGGCTAAGCCCCCAACCGGTCGAGCAGATGTGAAAGAGCCTCCACCGCATTGATTTTCGCGGTCAGAAACTCATCGGGTTGGTGATCTGCGTCGGCCACCGCTTTCTGTGGCCCGGCCAGACAGACATGGGACACCCCCGCGTTGTGGGCCACCTCGACGACTGCGGACGCCTCGGTGCCGTAGCGAGAGTCGGTGCCGCAGAGCACCGCCACCGACGGTGAACCCGCGTCGGTGACCGCTTTGACGACACCGCCGGCATCGACGGTCCCCGGGTTGACCGCCTCGATGCCGCCGGAGGCAAGCAGGTTTGACGCGAATGTCGTACGGATGTTGTGTTCGGCCAGCGGACCCAGCGGCAACAGCAGCGCCTGTGGGCGCGACCCGGTGCGGGCAAGGTAGGCGTCGGAACGGTCGCGCAGCGCTTCGAACTGCGCGGCGTAGCGGATGAGTTTGCCCGCTGCGAGCGGTGAATATGACGAATCACTCTGCGGTAGAGCTGGTTCGGTGAGGTTCGGATATTCGTTGACGCCGGTGATCGCCGTCTTGCGGTGGGCGATGTCGTCGGTACGCCGGGCGGCGATCTCAGCGATCTGGCCGGCGATGTAGTCATGTGCGTGGACGAAGCCGCCGTGCTGCTCGACGGTTTGAAAGGTCTGCCAGGCGTGGTTGGCCAGTTGGTCGGTGAGGTCCTCGACGAACCACGACCCGCCGGCCGGGTCCAGGATCCGGCCGACGTGTGACTCCTCGAGCAGCAGCAGCTGGATGTTGCGGGCCATTCGGCGCGCGAAACTAGCGGCCATGCCGGGGAATCCGCCTTCGATCGCGACGTCGAAGGGGAACACCAGCACGGTGTCCGCGCCGCCGACCCCGGCGCCGAAGGCGGCCAGCGTGGTGCGCAGCATATTCACCCAAGGGTCGCGTTGCGTCATCATCGGCAGCGACGTTTCGGCGTGGACGACGGCCGCACCGTGGTCAGGATCGCCGACAACCTCCGCGACTCGCGCCCACAACCGTCGCAGCGCCCGGATCTTGGCGATCGTCAGGAATTGATCGTCGTCGGCGGCCAGCCGGAAACTGATCTGCGCCAAGGCCTTGGCCACCGGCAGGCCGGATTCGGTGAGCACCCGCAGGTAGGCCACCGCGGCGGCGATGCTGCCGGCGAGCTCCCATGTCGCGTTGGCGCCGAGATTGTGGAACGCGGGCCCGTCGACGGTGATCGCCCGCACACCGTGGTCGTCGGCCAGCCGCATTGCCATGCCGACGACTTCCCGCAGCTCGGGCGCGGGCCGCTCGCTGAGCGCCGCGGTGAGAGGGTCAGCCCCCAGGTCGACCGACAGGATTGCGCGCTGATCGGGCTCGACGCGGCTGACCAATTCGAGCAAGGCATCGCCGGCGGTCTGGTAATCGACGCCGGCATCGAGAATCACCGGGGCCATGCTCAGATAAACGCCTTCGAACACCTTCTCCAGCTGTGCGGGCAATACACCGGACTCCCCCACCCGGACCAGGAGCGCGCTGACACCTTCGGTGAGCGCGGCGAGCACCGCGGAGTTGACCTCCTCCGCCGCCACCCCGGCCACCCGGTTGGCTGGAATGGCCTCGGTGACCCTCCACCCGGACTTGACGTCGCGCAACGCGTCGGCGCCACGCAGGTAGGGCCACTCGCCCGGCAGCGGCGGCTCGGGCAGCTCGTCGAGCGCGGTGTACAGCGCCCGAATCGCGACCGCCTCGTAGGTCGGCGTTTCCAGCATCTGCTCGGGCTCCGGCCCGAGTGCTTCTATTTCAGTGGCGTCTAGCTTCGTGCTCTTGGCCAGGACCCCGGCCACCGCCGTGCGCCATCTGGCGCGGGCCTGCTCGAGATCGGCAGGTTCAGCGGACACATCGACTGACACCGGCGGCTCCTTGTCCCAGTACGTGACAACCCGATAGTGGTCTGTCACCCGACCACCAGGCTAAATGATGCTCGGTGGCGTGACCGCACAACCTGCGGCGACCCGGTCTGACGAGCCACAACGACCCGCTCGAGTGAGGAGTACCTTACTAAGGTAGAGCGGCTAACGTTAGGGCGATCATGCGTACTCGACCGCAGGGCGCAGGCGATCAAACCGGCTCGGTGATTGCGCTTGCTCAGCTGACACCCGGAACGCGGGCAACCGTGGTGGGCACGGCCGCCCAAGCCAACCCAATAGTCGCGAATCGCTTGGGGCAGTTGGGCTTTCGTGCGAACGCCCGCGTCGATGTGATCCGCCGGGCACCGCTTGGTGACCCGACCATCTATCGCGTGCAGGACACCGAGTTGTGTCTGCGCCGCCGCGAGGCGCAGCTCATCGAAGTCGTTCCCGAAGTGGATCCATGACCGCGTGCCATGACGTCACCGACTCCCCGGTTGCCCTGGCCGGCATGCGGCGGGTGGCGTTGGTCGGCAGTCCGAACGCGGGCAAAACCAGCGTCTTCAACCATCTGACCGGGTTGCGCGCCAAGACGGGTAACTACCCGGGAGTAACCGTCGGACGCAGCGTCGGCACCACCACCGTAGACGGTGTCGCGATTGCCGTGGAAGACCTGCCCGGCACCTACAGCCTCGACCCGATCAGCCCGGACGAGCAGGTGGTGACGGACCTGCTGGCCGGCAAGTATCCGGACATCGCCCGGCCGGACGCGTTGGTGTTGGTCGCCGACGTGACCACCCTGCGCCGGTCGATCCTGCTGATCGGCCAGGTGCTCCGGCTCGACCTACCGTGCCTGCTGGCGCTCACCATGGGCGACGAACTGAGCTCCCGCGGCGGCCGAATCGACGTCGAGGCGTTGTCGACGGCGCTGGGCATCCCGGTGGCCGCGGTCGTCGCGAACCATGGGTCGGGAATCGACGACCTGCGGGCCCAGCTGGCGTCCTTCGAGCAGTGGCAACGGCCGCCGGTGCTTCCCCCGCCCGGTCAGGACGCCATCGACGCGTGGGGCCAGTCCGTGCTCGATGCGGCCGATTATGTTGCTCCGCACCCGGATCGGCGCACCCGCCGAATCGACCGGGTGCTGCTGCACCCGCTCTGGGGCACCGTCACCTTCTTCGCGGTGATGTTCTACTTCTTTCAGGTCCTTTTCACTGCCGCGGCCCCACTGCGGGACGGCATCGGCAACGCGCTGACCTGGCTCGGCGGACAGGTCGCCGAGCACGTCGGCAATCCGGTCCTGCGTGGACTCCTCAGCCAGGGAATCATCGGCGGCGTCGGGACCGTGCTGCAGTTCATCCCGCAGATCGTGTTGCTGTTCTGCCTGCTCGCATTCCTGGAGAGCGTCGGCTACATGTCGCGCGCGGCGTTCTTGATGGACCGGGTGATGGCCAGGACCGGGCTGGAGGGACGCGCGTTCGTCGCGATGCTCTCGTCATTTGCCTGTGCGATCCCGGGAATCATGGCGACCCGGACGTTGCCGTCGTCCAAGGACCGGATCGCTACCATCGTCACCGCGCCGTTGATGACGTGCTCGGCGCGGCTGCCGGTGTACACATTGCTGGTCGGCCTGCTGGTGGCACCGGAAATACGGTGGTGGGGACTGAGCGCACAGGGCGTCACGATGTTCCTGCTCTACCTGGGCGGCGGGCTGTCCTCGCTGATCGCAGCGTCGCTGGTCAAGTCGACGATTCTGCGCGGCGATCTGTTGCCGTTCACGATGGAACTGCCGCCCTACCGCCTGCCGTCCCCGAAGGCGATGCTGGCCGCGATGTGGAGCGCAGCCAGGGTGTTCCTGCGTAAGGCGGGAACCATCATTCTGGCCACCTCTTTGGTGTTGTGGGCGCTGCTCAGTCTGCCCGTCCGCGAGGCGCAGACCCGCGGGATGTCCCCGACCGATGCCACCGCATACGTGATGAATCACAGCTACGCCGCCGACGTGGGCCACGCCGTCGAGCCGCTGTTCGCTCCGCTGGGCTTCGATTGGCGGACCGATATCGCTCTGGTCGGATCACTCTCGGCGCGCGAGGTTTTCGTGTCGACCCTGGGCCAGGTGTCGGCGGCCGCGGATCCCGAGGATCCGCATGCAGCGCTGGCCGGCATGACCGACGAGCACGGCCATCGGATTTTCACCGCGCCCACGGTCATCGCGCTGATGGTCTATTTCATGTTCGCGTTGCAGTGCATGTCGACGATCGCGGTGATGCGCCGCGAAACCAATTCGTGGCGCTGGCCCGCCTTCGCGTTCGGCTACATGTTTGTCCTCGCCTGGGTGATGGCGTTCGCCGCGCGCTCGATTGCGATCGGTGTGGGCGCATGATTCCGATCCACGCCACCGCCACCGCCAATCCGCAACAGCTGCGCTGGGTGGTCGCCGAAGACCGGCTGCCGGCCAGAGGCACGGTGCGTCAGGCTCCGGGGCGCCTGGGCGGAATGCTCGACGGCGGGGTAATCGACGAGATTCAGGTCCGCACAGGCGATGTGCTGATCACGCTGCGCGCCGGCAACAGCTGGCGCGAGTTGGGCGACGACGTTCGCGACGCCCTCTGCGACGCGCTGCTGGATCCGGCCGGGTGGCGCGTGGATGCCGCACCCGACGACGACACCGGGCTGGCCGCGATCACCGCCGAGCTGCTCGCCGGACCGATCGGCGCGCTCGCCGAATCACACGGCGGCTCGATCGAATTGGTGTCGGTCGAGGGCGACCACGTGAACGTCCGGTTATCAGGCGCGTGTCGCGGGTGCCCGGCCGCGGCTAGCACTTTGCACGACAAACTGCAGCGTGAGCTGCGGCTGCGATCCGGTCGACACATCACGGTGAACAGCGAGAACAGCTCAGCGCCAGTGCCATTGGGCAGGAAGCTGCTGTCGTTGATCGTCCGCTGACCGGTTGTTCACCGTTGGACCGTAGGCTGCACCCTGTGACGGGCCCCGCCGGCAGCAGAATCGCGGACGCGCTGCGTCCGCTGGGCTCCGCGGTGGCCGTGACCGCGCGTCAGGTCTCCAAGCGTCGGCTGGTGCTCACCGGCGCCGTGATGGTCATCCTGGTCGCGGTCGCGCTGCTTGTTCATCTGCCCTCGGCGATGGAACTGCGGGACTGGTCGACGTCGATGGGGCCGTGGTTCCCGCTGGCGTTTCTGGCCGCGCACATCGTGGTGACCGTGTTGCCGGTTCCCCGTACCGCGTTCACCCTGGCCGCCGGACTGCTGTTCGGTCCGCTGCTCGGCATCGCGTTGGCGGTCACTGCCAGCACTGCCAGCGCGATGATCGCGCTGGTGCTGGTCCGAGCCGCCGGCTGGCAGCTCAGCCGGTTGGTTCGCCATCAGGCAGTCGACAGGGTCGACACCCGTCTGCGCGAGCGAGGCTGGCTGGCGGTCCTCTCGCTGCGACTGATCCCCGTGCTGCCGTTCGCGCCACTGAACTACGCCGTCGGAGCATCCGGCGTGCGGGTGCTGCCCTATGCGCTGGCGACCGTCGTGGGTCTGTTTCCCGGCACTGCGGCCGTGGTGCTTCTGGGTGATGCGCTCACCGGTGACGTCAGCCCACTGCTTTTTCTGGTGTCGCTGAGCACGGGTCTGGTCGGGCTCGCGTTGTTGGCGTACGAGATTCGGCAATACCGGCGACATCACCAAGCCGCGGTGACAGACGTCGACGACGCCCCCGAGGCGGCACTTCGCAGCTGAACGGCGTCCGGTCAGGTTGGATCCGGACCTGCGCGTTTCCGCTTCGAGCATTCCTCGCAATAGGTGCGCATCACATATAGACTGGGGTTCTTAACTATTCATTACGGCAAGCCGGTAGCGACGCGTTCGCTGTTGGTGGTTTTCCGCGTAGCCGACTAGGCAGCTAGTAACCAGCGTGGTGCGAGTCCGGGGAGGCACACGCACAATGAACCCAAAGAACTTGACCGCCGCGGCGGTGATCGCCGCCGGTGTCATCCTGTCAGCAGTGACGAGCGGGTTGGGGCTTGTCAGCGCCACCGCATTGAACCCACCCCCGTCGGCACCAGCCTTCCACCAAGATCCGGGCGGTCCCCCGCCGGGCATTCCGGCCGAGAAATGCTGGAGATACGGGCGCAGCGGGGGCGGAAGCCCCCGAGGCGGGGGCGGTATGCCGGGATACCTGCCGCAGTGTCCCGTTGGCAGCCCACCGCCAGCGGCGCCGGGCTGAGTGCCCGAGTCTGCTGTCGCCGAACCGCGAGCGGGCCGACACCAGAACGGGCAGCAGTTAATCCGATGGCAACATCGTTGCGCGCTGTTGCCGGATTGGTTCGAGCGTTACCTGGGTAGCCGCTGATCAGCAAGGTCAACAGAAAACCTGCACGGGAAGCGAAAGCCGATGAATCTCAAGCGCGCGGCGAGCGCGGCGGCAATCGCTGCCGGCGTCGCCATATCACCACTGATGTCCGGGGTAGGCATTGTCAGCGCAGCGCCGTTGGATCCACCCCCGTCCCCGAGCCAACCGGCACCGGACATGCCGGGCATGAGCATGGCGCCCACGAGCGGGGCCGTCCCGCACAGCGGCGGCGGTGGCCCCCACGGCGGTGGCGGCAGCATGACGGAGACGACCAAAACTCCATGATCTCCTGACCGATCAGCGGCCGGATGCGCCACTAATCGCAGCCCTGCAACAACTCGCGGGCCTCCTGCTCGGTCTTCGACCGACGGTGGCGATCCCGGCAGCCGGCGACCAGCGACTGCCGGTGTGAAGACGAGGGTCACCACGCCCCCAATCCCGCGACCATCAACATCTACGCCGGCACCATGAGGTTGCCGGTGCCGGACAAACCCGTCCCGGTCGTACCGATCGTCATCAGCGCGATCGTGATCACCAACACCCGCTTGCGCCCGAATGCGGTCGCCGAGTGGACCGAAAATGAACCCGCCCACCGGACGCACCACGAAAGCCGCCGCCAAGGTGCTGAAGGTGGCGATCAGATGGACCGCGCTGACGCTGTCGCCGGGGTAAAACACCTGCGCAATTGTGGTGGCGATGTAGCCGCAGACCCCGAAGTCGTACCACTCCATGAAGTTGCCGATCGAGGCGCCCTTGATGGACCGGCGCATCACTTCGGGGTCGGTGACCTGGATCTGGTCCCGGGTCCAGCTACGGCGCCGCCGACTCAGACCAGTAAGCCGGCGCGCCGTGTTCATCAACCGGTCAGATACCCATTACCTGCCGATTCGAAAGCGACAGTGATCAACCCGCACTAACCCGGGTCTGGTCCTTTCCAGGTCAGGGCGGCGTAGGTGGCCAAGAACGCCGCCGCCGGGAGAGCATTCACGAGGCGATCACGAACGCGAACGTGTGCGCCCACCGCGAGCACGAAGTACAGCGTCAGCATCGCCGTGGTGAGGCGCGCCAATGCCGGGATCCGGCCGGCGGCAAGCAGACCGACGACAGAAGCGGCCTTGGCCGCCGGCAGGATCCACCGAATGTTGTGCGGCACACCCAACGTGTCAAGGGCTCTCGCGATCGGCGGCACCGGGATTGCGCATCCAACCGCATCCACGGCCTGGAAGGCCGCAAGGGCCGCATACGTTTTCGGTGACGTCAGACCGCCCACATCACTGCCTCAGTTCGTGCTGCGGCGGCAGGGTGCCCTCCGCCGTCAGACGCGCGTCCGCCTCTGCCTTGGCCACCGCCTGCACGATCGCCGGGTCCGTCTCGGTGGAGAACCAGCCGTCCATGTCCTCGTCGTCGTGCTCTGGCGGCGGGGTGTTGTCGACCGGCGACGGCTCGAACCGAAATACCCCGTCCTGGCCCGGAGTGCCCAGCTGCTTGGCGAAACCCTGCAACGCCGCATTGAAGTCGCTGGGCACCACCCACACTTTGTTGGCATCGCCGCGCGCCATCTCCGGCAGGGTTTGCAGATACTGGTAGGCCAGCATCTCCGGGGTGGGCCGGCCGGCCTTGATCGCGGCGAACGTCTTCTCGATTGCCTTGGCCTGCCCCTGCGCCCGCATGTACGCCGCGGCGCGCTCACCCTGAGCGCGCAGCATCTGAGACTGCCGGCCGGCCTCGGCGGACAGGATCGCGGCCTGCTTGGCGCCCTCAGCGGCCAGGATCTGCGCTTGCTTGGCGCCCTCGGCCTCGGTGATCGCGGCCTGCCGGTTCCCTTCGGCGGTCAGGATCATCGCCCGCTTCTCCCGGTCGGCCTTCATCTGCTTTTCCATCGAGGCCTGAATCGACGGTGGCGGGTCGATGCTGCGCAGCTCCACCCGGGCCACCCGCAGGCCCCACCGGCCGGTCGCCTCGTCGAGCACGCCGCGCAGCTGACCGTTGATCTTGTCGCGGGAGGTCAGGGTCTGCTCCAGCGTCATCCCACCGACCACGTTGCGCAGGGTGGTGGTCGTCAGCTGCTCGACGCCGACGATGTAGTTGCTGATCTCGTAGACAGCCGCCTGCGGAACGGTGACCTGGAAGTACACCACGGTGTCGATGTTCAGGGTCAGGTTGTCCTCGGTGATCACCGGCTGCGGCGGGAACGACACCACCCGTTCGCGGAGGTCGACACGGGCGCGGACCCGGTCGATGAACGGGATCAGCAGGGTCAGCTGCCCGCTGATCGTGCGACTGTAGCGGCCCAGCCGTTCGATCACCGCCGCTTCGGCCTGCGGGATCAGCGTCACCGACTTGGCCACCACGATGATCGCGAACACCACCAACACCGCGAACAACAACAGCCCGGCAGTTGCACCTTGCATGGAATTCTCCTAAAGCTCTCAGAGGTTTACGGGATCCAGACCACCGCAGTGGCCCCATCGATATGCATGACCGTCACGCGTTCGCCGGGTTCGAATACGTCACCCTCATTCAATGGTCTCGCGGTCCATACCTGACCGTCGACTTTGACCTGACCCTCGTCGCGGGCCACGCGATCGAGCACCAGAGCGCTTTTACCCTCTAGCGCCTCGATGCCCGTCGTCAGGCTCTTCGCAGGGGTCAGACGTCGCCGAAGCGCGGGTCGGACCAGCACCAACAGCAGCACCGACACCGCCAGGAAAACCGCGCCATCGGTCCAGATCGGCAGATCGAACAGCCAGCTGGATCCGGCGGCGGCCAACGCGCCACCACCCAGCATGAGCAGGAACATGTCGCCGGTCACTGCCTCCGCACCAGCCAGCCCCAAGGCGACGATCAGCCAGATCACAGGCGCAGACATGCCGTCAGGATATCGCGTGACCGGCCTTGGTCACGGCGAACAACTAGACTGCGAAACCATGTGGTGCCCAAGCGCAACGCTCTCGGTCTGGGCCAATGCCTGGCTTGCCGGCAAGGCCGCGCCCGACGACGTCCTCGACGCGTTATCCTGTTGGGCGCCATCACATTCCGTCACCGCGTATGATGCCGTCGCGGCAGGACACACTGGGCTGCCGTGGCCGGACATCAACGATGCGGGCGCGGTATCGCTGCTGCAGACGTTGCGCACGGCGGCCGGACGGGCCGCCACGGGCACACCGTCGATCAGGGTGGCGCTGCCGGTTCCCGGCGATGTCCGCGGGCTGGCCCCGGGCACGCAGTTCGAGCGTGACGCGCTGGCGGCAGGCGAGGCCGTGATCGTCACGCATCCCGAAGATCCCAGCCTCGCCGTCGGGTTGGTGCCCGAATACGGCTACGACGAATCCGACGACGACGAACTCGTGATCCCCGAGCTGTGCACGCTGTCGTGGACGGTGTACTCGCTGCCCGGCGCCCCGGTGATCGACCACATCGACTTGGGTGAGGCCGAATACACGTTGCGGTCAGCGGTGCGGTCCGCCGCCACTGCCCTGAGCACCATCGGGCTGGGGTCGGCCGGCGTCGACGTCGACGATCCGCGCGGGTTGGTGGAGCAGTTGCTGGAATCCACACGGCAGCATCAGGTTCCCGAACCCGCCCCGTCGCGCGCCTTACGGGTGCTGGAGAACGCGGCACACGTCGACGCGATCATCACGGTCAGCGCCGGACTGTCCCGAATCGGCACGCAGTCGCTGTCCGAGACCCAGATCGCCACCGACGCGCTGCGGCCACTGGCATCGGTCGTGCGGTCGGCGAGAACGGCCGCGCTCAGCGCGATTCTGCACGCCGCGTGGCAGAGCTGACCCGATCGGCGACACAGTGCGGCGGACGGCACGACTCGCCGTTGATGCCCGCCGCGCAACCGGGCACCGGATCCGGCCCGACCACTCGCGCGGGCGCACGGCCGCAACGTAGTTCGTCGATGAGGTCCACCGCGAGCCGAGCGAATCGCGGGTCGGCGTTGGGCGTTGCGGCCCGCGCGAACGCTATGCCCGCCGCGTCGGCCTGTTCGCGCAACTCGGTGTCGAGATCCCACACCACCTCGATATGGTCGGCGACGAAACCGATCGGGCAGACGATGACCGACGTGGTGCCCGTCTCGGTGAGCGCGGCAACATGATCGGCGACGTCTGGCTCCAGCCACGGCACCTGCGGCGGCCCCGAGCGCGACTGCCAGGCCAGGTCGTAGTCGATGTAACCCGCAGCCGCAGCGACAAGCCCTGCGGCATAATGCACTTGGCGGCTGTACAACTTGGGGCCGAGCCGGTCGTCGGCGGCCACCGGTACCGAGTGCGCGGTGAACACCAGCCGTGCATCCTTCGGCACCGTGCGCGCGGCGGTCGCTATGTTGTCGGCGAACATCTCGACGAACAGCGGATGATCGAAATATCGCCGCAGTTTGACCAACTCGGGCGCACCAGGCCCGGCGGCCCGCCTGGCCCGGTCAAGGTCCTCGGAATACTGGGTGCAGCCGGAGTATCCACTCCACGCCGAGGTGGTGAACACCGCCGCGCTCCGAATCCCGTTGTCGCACATGGTGGCAACGGCGTCCTCGACGTAAGGATCCCAGTTCCGGTTGCCGAAATAGACCGGAATGTCCAGCACATCTTGCAGCTGCGCGACCAGATCCCGGTTGATCCCGTTGATCGGCGATACCCCGCCGAAGTGCAGGTAGTGCTGCGCCACCTCGTCGAGGCGTTCCGGCGGCACATTCCGGCCACGGGTAACGTTCTCCAGGAACGGCCGTACCTGCTCCGGGCCTTCAGGCCCGCCGAAGGACAGCAGCAGTACGGCGTCGAAATCCATTAGCGCCTCAGAGCTTTGCTCAAAGAAGTTGCGTGCTGGCGCCGCCGTCGGCGTAGATGATCGACCCGGTGGTGGCCGGCAGCCACTCGGACAGCAGGGCGCACACCGTCTTGGCCACCGGCGTCGGGTCTTTCATGTTCCAGCCGATCGGCGCGCGCTGGTCCCAGCCCTCTTCGAGCAGCTGCATCTGGGCGCCGGCCTCGTCGCCGAGCGCACCGCCGACGATGGCGCTCATCGCCAGGGTCCGGATCGGTCCGGCGGCAACGAGATTCGAGCGCACGCCGTGCTTGCCGGCTTCGCGCGCCACGAACCGGTTGACCGATTCCAGCGCACTCTTGGCCACCGTCATCCAGTTGTACGCCGGCATCGCCCGGGTGGGGTCGAAGTCCATCCCGACGATCGAACCACCCGGGTTCATGATCGGCAGCAGCGCCTTGGCCAGCGAGGCGTACGAGTACGCCGAGATGTGAATGCCTTTGGAGACGTCCTCGTAGGGCGCGTCGAAGAACGGGTTGATACCCATCCCCGTCTGCGGCATGAAGCCGATCGAGTGCACGACGCCGTCAAGCTTGTTGCCCTCGCCGATCTCGGCTGTCACGCGCTCGGCCAGGGTGTCGAGGTGCTTTTCGTCCTGCACGTTGAGTTCGATCAGCGGAGCCTTCTCCGGCAGCCGGTCGGCGATGCGCTGAATCAGCCGCAGCCGGTCGAATCCGGTCAACACCAGCTGCGCGCCCTGTTCCTGGGCCACCTTGGCGATGTGAAATGCGATCGACGCGTCGGTGATGATCCCGCTGACCAGGATCCGTTTACCTTCGAGCAGTCCTGCCATATCCGTCCTTCAATTGTGTAATCGTCAGTGGCCCATACCCATGCCGCCGTCGACCGGGATCACGGCACCGGAGATGTAACTCGCGTCCTCGGACGCCAGGAAGCTGACCACGCCGGCGACCTCGGCGGCGGTACCGACCCGCTTCGCCGGGATGAACTCCAGCGCCCCCTCTTGAATCCGCTCGTCCAGCGCGCGGGTCATGTCGGTGTCGATGTAACCCGGGGCGACCACGTTGGCCGTCACATTCGCCTTGGACAGCTCTCGGGCGATCGAGCGGGCCATGCCGATCACTCCGGCCTTTGAGGCCGCATAGTTGGCCTGGTTGCCGATGCCCCAGCTGCCGGACACCGAACCGATGAAGATCAACCGGCCGAACCGCTTTCGCTGCATGCTGCGCGATGCCCGCTGGACCACCCGGAACGCGCCGGTGAGGTTGGCGTCGATGACCTTTTCGAATCGCTCTTCGGTCATCCGGATGAGAAACGCGTCGGCCGAGACGCCCGCGTTGGACACCACCACTTCGACCGGACCCTGGTGCTCCTCCACCATCTTGAAGGCACGATCCACGGCGTCGTTGTCGGTGACATCACACTCGACGCCGAACAGCCCCTCGGGTGCCCCGGATCCGCGGTGCGTGACCGCCACCTTGTGGCCGTCGGCGGCCAGCCGCTGTGCGATCGCCAGCCCGATCCCCCGGTTTCCGCCGGTGACCAGTACAGAACGGGATACGAATGCGGGCTTGCCGCCGTCGGCTGGGAGGTCAGTGGCCACGTCAGTCACCCCGACAACCTATCGCCTGACCACAGCCGGGCCGAAATCGCCCGACGTTGGTGTGCAACGGAACTAGGTCGGCAACCGCCGATTGATCAGCAATGCCGCCAGCGCGGCCAGCGCCAGCACCAGCGAACCCAACCGCAGCCATCCGACACTGGCATCGCCCTTGATCGTCTCGTAACCGATCTGCTGCTGCAGTGAGGCGTAAACCTGCTTGAGCTCCTGCAAGTTCGACGCGTCGTAGTGGTTGCCAC
>NZ_JBAPRN010000367.1:0-7959 GCF_049281135.1 Mycobacterium sp.
CGGTTCAGGAGGCGACCGGCCATCCCGACTCGGCCGAGGAGATGTACAAATATCTGGTCGCAGTGTCGCGTGAACCCGATCACGAGAAGATCCGCGCCTACAGCGACGGCAGCGTCGAGCACTTCAACTGGTTGGAAGACTTGGGTTTTCAGTTCGAGCGAAGCTTCTACCCAGGCAAGGTGGTCGTCCCGCCTGGCACCGAGGGCTTGAGCTACACCGGCAACGAAAAAGTATGGCCGTTCTGCGAGCAGGCCATTCCTTCGCCGCGCGGGCATTCCGTGCCGGTACCGGGCGAGCTGGGCGGTGCGTCGATGGTCATCGATCTGTTGGTCAAACGCGCCGACGAGCTGGGCGTGCAATTCCGATACGAGACCGGAGCAACCAACCTGATCCTGGACGCCGACGGCACCGTGGTCGGCGTTGCCTGGAAGCACTTTGGTGAAACCGGTGCGGTCAAAGCCAAGTCGGTCATCATCGCGGCCGGCGGGTTCGCGATGAATCCCGAGATGGTCGCCGAACACACTCCCGAGCTGGGCCAGCCGCGGCGCACCAAACATCACGGGCTGGTGGCGCCCTACATATTGGGTAACCCCAACGATGACGGGCTCGGCCTGCGGATGGGTGTATCGGCGGGCGGGGTCACCGAGAACATGAGCGAAAAGTTCATCACCGCGGCCGCCTATCCGCCCGAGGTGCTTCTGACGGGTGTGATCGTGAACAAAGAAGGCAAACGCTTCGTCGCCGAGGACTCCTATCATTCGCGCACATCGGCTTTCGTGTTGGAGCAGCCCGAGCAGACCGCGTACCTGATCGTCGACGAAGCACACACTGAGATGCCGGCAATGCCGCTGATCAAGTTCCTCGACGGCTACGAGACGATCGCCGAACTGGAGACCGCGCTCGGCATTCCCGCAGGCAACGTCGCGGCGACGCTGAAGCGCTACAACGAGTTTGCGGCAAACGGCGAGGACCCCATTTTCCACAAGCAAGCGGAATATCTTGCGCCGCAAACTAATGGACCGTGGGCGGTATTCGACCTGTCACTCGGAAGGGCGATGTACTCCGGATTCACCATGGGTGGTCTGGCGGTCACCGTCGACGGCCAGGTGCAGCGCGGCGACGACAGCGTCATACCGGGCCTCTACGCGGTCGGCGCGTGCGCGTCCAACATCGCCCAGGACGGCAAGGGATACGCCAGCGGTACGCAGCTCGGCGAGGGCTCGTTCTTCGGGCGCCGCGCCGGCGCGCACGCGGCGGGAAACGCCAGGCGAGCGTAGGCATTCGAATTCGTTGCGGCTATATCAATTTTCGGGGTACAACAGACGCCTGCCGAACATGATCGCTCGCCTGTCGGCATCCGAGAGGTCGGGATGCCAAATATCGAAGATGAGTACCAACCGCGTTCCGGTGCCTTTGTGCCAAATTTCATGTTCAAACGAATCATCGAAGATGATCACTTTGTTTTCAACCCAGGTTCGGGTCTCTCGCCCCACTCGAATGGCGCAGCCTGGAGGAACCTTGAGTCCGAGGTGGCAACGCAGACGAGCGTTGTTTGGACCACAATGCGCCGAGATATGTGTCCCGCCGGTAACGGCGGCACAAGAAACCAGCCCTGCGCTGTCAACGCCTGGTATCCGGGCTATCGCAGCCGTGGTGACCGGCGCTAAGTCCCATCCGGCCTCGTTTCGGACGCCTTCGGAATATAGGCGATGCGAGGTCCAGGATCCCGCATTCGCCAGCCCGCGATCAACCTCTTGATGAACGAGTGCGAAGACGTTACGCGTGAAGAGATCCGACATCTCGGCCGCAATTCTCGGTGCTTGTGCCTCAAGGGCCGGCACCCAATCGAATCGCGATGGATCGTGCCAGGCGCGGGCTTCCAGTCCGGGATACAAGTTCAAGGGCTGTTGAAGCGGATCGGGCGGCGTTACTGGCTTGCCAAATCCGGTCCGCAAACCGGCCTCGACGAGTGCGGCTGCCCGGATGTCATCATCGTTCGACGAAAAGTGTTGTCGTACTTGTGCGCTGATGAATGCAATTCGATCGTACCCGGAATCAACCGTTTGCTCGGACATGTCGACTCCTATTAAGTCGGGCCAAAGCTCAGGCCCGCCACAGCGGGCGCGGCAAAGTTAGGTTACTCCACGTCGCCGGCGTCGGTGCTGGCATTATCGTCACCAATCCGAGGTGCTGTCGATGCATTCGGAACCTCCTTCGGTGGCCAACTCACGTGCCGAGTTGCTGGCTGCACAGGTAGTAATACAAGCCCTCGAGCGCCATTAACTCGTCATGTGTGCCACGTTCGACGATTCGGCCCTTCTCGAGCACTATGATGACGTCGGCGTCGCGCACGGTACTGAGCCGATGTGCGATCACAAACGATGTGCGCCCCTCGAGTAGTTGATCGAGATTCTGTTTCACCGCCCGTTCTGATTCGGTGTCGAGCGCGCTGGTGGCTTCATCGAAGACGAGCACCGGGGGACGGTGATAAACCGCCCGCGCAATCGCTATCCGTTGACGCTGCCCGCCGGACAGCAAAAGGCCGGATTCGCCGATCCGGGTTTGGTAACCCAAGGGCAGGCGCTCGACGAACTCCGCGGCGTTGGCCGCGCGCGCCGCCCATAACACCCGCTCGGGATCAGGCTGCTCAGTGCCAAAAGCGATGTTCTCCGCGATCGTCGCGTCGAACATGTGATTCTCTTGCAGCACGACGCCGATGTGGCGACGGAGATCGCGCAGGTTCAGGCTGGTCAACTCCTGACCGTCGTAGAGGATTGTTCCCCCGGTCGGTTCGAGCAGTCCGCACAGGCACTTGACGAGCGTGGTTTTGCCCGACCCACTCCGGCCGACGATGCCAACCCTGGAGCCGGGCCGCACTTCGAAATCGATCGCGTCGAGCACTCTTGTTTGAGCCGGCCCGGGATACTGGAAACTCAAGTCCTGGAACTGAATATGGCCTGAAATGTCTTTCACTGGCGCCAAAGCCGAATGATCCGCACCCTGCTCGGGCGTCCGCTCGAGTACATCGTTGAGGCGACCGAGCAGAACCACCATCTGCTGCAGCATGTCCCACGACAAAACGACCATCACCAGGGGCTGATTGCTGAGCAGCACCAAAGCGTTGAAGGAGATCAACCCTCCGACGGTGAGCTGTTGGTGTAATACCTGCAGTGCGCCGAGCCACAAAAAAAGAGCCAGCGACAAAAAAGAGATCAGCTGGACTGCGCCGTTGTACAGCATGAGGACGACATCGGCCCGGTAAATCTTGTCGGAAAGATCGTCGAACTCGTTGAGCATTGTCCGGCGCAGCGATTCCTCGGCACCCATGGCCTTTACGGTCTCGATACCCCTGATCGAGTCGATTTGTCGCGACTGGTATTTGCCCCAGCACTCCTCGAGGCCCTCGTAAGCCGGCAGCAGGCGAGCCTGCGCATACCACATCAGGATCCCGTACAGCGGGAGCGCGCTGAGCAGGTACACGAGCGTCAGACGCCAACTGAAAACGCACATGACGGCGATGGCGACCACAACCTGAGTGATCGCGGTAAGGCACGCTACGGCCCGATTGATCGAGATCTCGCGCACCAACTGCAAGCCGCTGAGCCGCCGCCCGATGTCGCCGATGCGCCGGGCCCGGAAGTAGGCCATCGGCAGTGCGAGCAACACCTGGGAAAGGGTGTTCAGCGAAGCCCGGTCCACACGCACCGCGATGCGGCTGATCAACAGCCTCTGAACGATCGTGACCACGACGGATAAGAACAGCGCGCCGAACATGGCCAGCACCAGCCCGCTGAGCAGCCCGATGTCGTGTAGGTGGATCACCTTGTCGACGATGACCTTGCTCAACACCGGGATGAGCATCGACCCGGCGGCCGATAGGAACGCCAGCGCTAACGCCACATGCAGCGTGCGCCGATACGGCTTGAAGAATTGGAGATACCAGCTGACCGGCGAATGCTGCTCGGGGACGTCCATCAAGGCTTCGGTGGGCGCGATCAAGGCCGCGAAGCCCGACCAATTCGCCTCTAGTTCGGCTCGCTCCAACCGGCGACGGCCGCGCGCCGGGTCCACCACCCACGCGTGCCGCGCATCAATGTGAAAGAGGACGACCCAGTGGTTATTCGTCAAATGCATCATCGCCGGCAGCGGCATCGAGTCCAGTCGATCCTCGGATACCTTTGCCGCGGACACCTTGAAGCCGAGTGCCTCCGCACCTTGGCTGATGCCCGACAGGCTGGTGCCGTCGACTGAGGTGTGAACGACCTCCCGCACGTGCGCCAACGACACCTTGCGGCCGTAGTACCTGCAGATCATCGCCAGAGACGTGGCACCGGCCTCGGTGGAATCGTTCTGCAGAATCAAAGGAAAGCGGCGAATACGTTTGCGGTGCCGGACGAAGTCGTCGAACCGTTCGATTTCGTCCGCCGCCGGGGACGGGTACGAGGTCGCGTCCGCACGAGGCTGCTCGTCGCTCAGAACATCGTGTCCGGCCGCACCCGCCGGCAGCAACTCGTCAGCGAAATCCGGCGGGACCTGTGCCAAGCGGCGGTACTCGGACGCGGCGACGCGCTGCTCGAAGCCTTCGCGAAGCTTCGGGTATTGGGCAGCCAGCGCGGCGAACAGATCCGGCTCCAGCGCCCACAACTCGCAATCTGTGACCGCCTCGACGCTGACAGCGCGAGCCGTACCACGCAGCAATGACACCTCGCCAAAGAAATCGCCGGGATGTAGCTCCGTCGGCTGTTCGCGGGTGCCGTCGCCATCCGGATGACCCCGTAGCCGGCCATGGCGGATGACGTACATCGGGCCGGCCGGGTCGCCCTGGCGGATGACCAGCTCGCCGGCGCTGACCGCCTTGGGGATCAGCCCGCCCAGCAGCGCCCGCATTCCGTCGGGGGGAAGATCTTCGAACGCGGCGTATCGGCAAAAGAAATCGCGCAGCTCGCGGCGCCGCAGGTCGAGTTGAACGTAGCGGCTCACCTCCGGCTCGGTGTGGACCAATGCCTGGAATTTCCCACGGTCCAGCCGCAGCACCTGCACCGGGCTGGAAGCACGCACGGTGGCCGTACGCTGACACTCGGGATCCAGGAGCGACCGTTCGCCGAACATGTCGCCGGAGCACAGCACGTTGAGCGGTAAATCGTTGCCGTGCTCATCGGCCTTAATCACCTGCGCGGTTCCGGACTGAATGACGAACATTGCATCAGCGCGATCGCCTTCGGCGACTATCACCTCGCCGAGGCCGAAGCTCACCGGAGTAAACGACGCCTCCACCAGTTGACGAACATCTGCCGGCATCAATTCCAACAATGGGGCCCGTCGCAGGTTCGGCGGGGCGGTTGGAGTGAGCGGGCGATCAGAGACGGTCATAGCGGTTCACGTGCGCGTCGGCGCCGGCGGGCGGCGCGCCCGCTATCTCTTCGCGGAGATGCACCATGTCCTCCCGGATCCGTGTCCGCGCGTACTCGGCAAACTTTCTCGCCGCCATCCATTGATCTGGACGTCTCGCGGCAAGAGCCAGTTTACGAATTCGTCAACGATCAGCAATCGACGGTGACCTCTTCGGCGATCAGCACATTGTGCCAGCCGCGCACGTACTCGGCGGTTTCTTGCAGAAATATTTCACATCCCCGACATTTGTCGTAGCGCGCACCTCTCGGCAAACGCGAGCGTAGACTACGCGCGACCAGAGGCACCGTTCGACGGACCGCCACAACCTCAGATCGTCGACGCCCGTAACAGGCGTTTCACTCGGGAGGGAATGCGCAGGGTGACGGGGATGTGGGCGGTGGTCAAGCAAGGTCCTTCCGTCCGGCGGCGTCGGGTGCCGATGCCCGAGCCGCGACCGGGAGAGCTACTCATCCGGGTCGTAGTGGCGGGTGTATGCCGCACCGATGTCTACGTCGCTCAGGGAAGGTTGTCGTCTGCCGACCCCCTGATTCTCGGGCACGAGTTGGCAGGCGTCGTCGCCGAGGCCGGTCGGGGCGATCATGGGTTTGCCGCAGGAGACCGGGTTGCCGTGATGCCAGCCATCCCCTGCGGAAGGTGTCTGCGATGCACCGGCGGCATGCCAGAATGCTGCCCACACCACGAATTTCTCGGAGTTGGCCGGCACGGAGCCTTCGCGGAGTACATGGCGGTGCCGGCTCAGGTGGTGCATCATCTGCCCCAGATGCTGTCCTTCAGGGAAGGCGCCTACACCGAACCCGTGTGTGCCTCACTTGCAGTGCTGAAAGCCCAAATCCGTCCGGGAGATCGCGGCTTGGTGTTCGGAGACAACCGGATTGCGGAGCTGACCCGGCGAGTGCTTCGGGTGGCCGGTTTCCCCGCGATCGAGAAGGGCCGAACGGACCCCTCGGCGCCGCTGGAGTCCGATGCCTACGACTTCGTCATCGAAACCCAACCCATCGAGCCGGCCTTCGACGACATCATCCGGATCTTGCGTCCCGGCGGCCGGATCATTCTCAAGAGCCGACCCCCTGCCCCCGTGGCGATCGACCTTGCGGCGGCGGTGCGGAAGGAGGTGACATTCGAAGCGGTGTCCTACGCGACTTTCGCTGAATCCCTCGATTTCCTGACTCGCCACGACGTCGCCGACCTCTTCGGGGAGGTTCACCCGTTGGAGGACTTCGCTACCGTGCTCGCCACTGACGACGTCGGCGAGGACCTCAAGAGATTTCTGGCTCCCGATCCTGCCGATGCCGAGTGGGCACCGCCGCGACTTACGAAGAACGGGGGCCGGCCCACCATCGCCGACCGACCGGCGCTGTCGGCGCCCTCGCCTTGCTCTGGGTGAGACACATCTCGGTTACTGCGCCTCCGTGAACTGGGCGGGGCGAGAAGCACTTCGCGGCGTCGAGAAAGCTGAACTGGCGCACAGCTTCCAGGCCCATGACGCTTTCGACGTTGGCGCCGCCAATCACAACGAACGTTAACCGTAAGGCCTGCTTGACCCTCGACGCCAGCGCCAGAGAGGCAATCTGCGGCTGAAATACCCTGAGAAAGAACAGGATTCGCGGATGTCGACGCACCACTCGTTAACTGTGCTGTCGGCCTTTCGCTCAGGATAGCTCGCCGGCCGGCCGATCGCCGGGCAATCGAGCAAGGACGCCAGGAGCCGCCTAGGGATGAAGAGAACCGCCGTCTGCCGACCGATCCGCCGCCAAGGACCTCGGATCATCCGTAGTCTATTGGCCACGAAAGTGTGTTGACCCACCAATGATGACCCGGGACCCTGGATCGGACGACCATCTCGGTTCCAGGAGACGCGGCGCGACTCGCAGGAATACGTGGCATGAATATCTTGGGAATCAGCGGCTTTGAGAATTCGATGCCGTTCAAGCGAGCTCATTGGCCCTCCCTCGACGAACGCGAGTATCGGATCTCCCAGGGCCATGACGCTGCGGCCGCTCTGGTGGTCGACGGCGACGTGGTCGCCGCCGCAGCTGAAGAGCGGTTCAATCGGGAGAAGCACAGTGCGCGGTTCCCGCTCCGGGCAATCGAGTACTGCCTCGCTGAGGCGGGTCTTGCGCTCGAGGATGTCGATGAACTGGCGCACGGGTTTGACTACCAACCCTTCCGACAACTCTTCTCGCTCGACCCGGTTGCCTCGGAGTTGTACCGCGAAGTCTATTCCCGTGAAGCACTTCTGAAGCTCGCCGAGCGGGATCTCGCCGGCTTTCCCGCGGACCGCGTTCATCACGTCGGCCATCACCTGGCCCACGCGGCGAGTGCATTTTTCACGTCCGGGTTCGACGAATGCCTGGTCGTCGTCATCGACGGAATGGGTGAAGTCGTCAGCGCGACCGTGTACCGGGGGAATGCAGGACGCCTGGAGAAACTTCACGAGATCTCGGCAGCCCACTCGATCGGGATCCTGTATTCACTCGTGACGCTGCACCTCGGTTTCAATTTCGGCGCCGACGAATACAAGATCATGGGATTGGCGCCGTATGGCGA
>NZ_JBAPRN010000368.1:0-17462 GCF_049281135.1 Mycobacterium sp.
AGTCAGGAGGGATCATGTGGTGATGGGTGTCGATTCGTAGCATGGCCGCCGCCTCTCGTCAGTCGTCGTTGATGCCGGCGTTGGCCAGCGCGGGGACGGTGTCTTCATGGTGCAGCAGCGACTGCGCTGCGGCCTTGAACTGACCGAGTTTCTCGATAATGGTCTGCTCCTCGCGGGTGTGGCCCCAGATGCTGATGCCCTGATGAGTGGTTGGCTCCCAGGTCTTCTCGTCGACGACGATCGGGTTCCAGCCGACTTCCCATTCGAAGCCCGAGGGTGTCATCGCGTAATAGGACAGTTCTTTGTCGTTGGTGTGCTGTCCGACCGCCAGCGCCATATGGAAGCCGAGTTCCTTGACCCGCTGATACGACGCCGTCATGTCGTCGAGGTCGGCGACCTGGATGTTGAGATGCTGGACGCGAGTGCGGATCGGGTTGATCGGCAACCGGTTGACTGCAGCGATCGCCACGGAGTGGTGGCGCTGGTTGACGCGCAGGAAGCGGATTTTGAACTTGAGGCCGCCGATGGTCTCGTCGATGTAGTCTGTGAGCCGGGCATCGAACACGGTGTCGTAGTACCCGCGAATCTGTTGGGGCTTTTTCGACGTGATCGCGACGTGGCCAATGCCACCTTCGCCGGTTACAAAGCCATGGCGCACTGCCATGTTCGGCTCCACGTCGGTGTAACGGGCGCGGGTGAAGATTTCTTGAACCAGGCCGTTGGGACCGGGGAACCGCACCAATCGTTCGACACCGCGGAGGTCGGATTCCTCCTCGGTGCCCTCGTGAGCAGGGACGCCATGCCGGGTAACCCGGGTGAGGATCTCGTCGAACGTGCGGTGGTCGTCGATGTGCCAGCCAAGGGTGGTGACGTCTTCAGCTGGGCCGCGCTGCAACAGAAAGCGGCATTGGTGGTCGTCGAGGCGGAATCGCATCGCGTCGGGCAAGGCCTCGTCCAGGTGCATGCCGATCGCATCGCGGCCGAAACGGCGCCAGTCGGCGAACTTTTCGGTGTCGATGACGACGTAGCCGAGATGAACGCTGCCGAAAATGTTCATCGGTCGAAAACCGAAGGCCGGGTGAGGAAGTCGACCGCCAACCTGTTGAACAGATCGGCTCGCTCCCATTGCATCCAGTGGCCGGTTCGCGACGTCATGACGAGATCGGCGTTGGGCATCAGGTTGGCCAGTAGCGGACCACCAGCGGGGCGGTTGACTTTGTCGTCACGGCCCCACAGCACCAATGTCGGTGTGGCCAGCTGCTTGAGCCGCTTGTCGCGGGTGAGGTCCATTCGCCAGAGTGTGCGCAGGGCCGTCGGACCGGACGGGCGGCGCAGTGGGGGATCGGCCAGCACGTGAGGATCCACCGAGGCCGTATAGCGCGTGTCGATCAATGCGTCCGGCACCGAGGCGCCATCGTAGACAAGGTAATTCCGGATGAAGGCTTCCAGCTTGGTGCGACTAGGGCCGGTACCACTGTAGTACGACAGCAGGCTCTTGAGCCCGGCGGTCGGGGCGCCCCGGGTGGTACCGATGCCGCCGGGGCCCATCAGTACGAGCTTGCCAACCCGGTGCGGTGTGTCCAACGCCAGACGCAACGCAGCCGCGCCGCCATACGAGTTACCGATCAAATGGGCTGTGGCAAATTCGAATTCGTCGAGCAGCCCGCGGATCGTGTCGGCGAGATAGCCGAACGGGTCGGACTGGTCGACCCCCTTGGCCGAACGACCGTAACCCGGCATGTCGGGCACGATGACCCGAAAATGCTTGGCAAGGGCGTCGATGTTGCGTGAGTAGTTGGACACCCCGGATGCGCCAGGTCCGCCGCCGTGCAACATGACCACGGCTGGGCCGCTGCCGGCTTCGGCGACGAAGATCGGCTTGCCTGCGACGGTGACGGTGTGCTCGGTCACAGTGGTCGTGCTCATGCGTTGGCCTCAGTTCTGGTCGTGGTGGAAAACGTGTAGCCGGATGGCGGCGGTGGCAGTGGTTGGCCGGATCCGGCTGCGGCATAGATGAATCCGTCTGGCCGCAGAACCGCGGCTACCGCTTTCTTCTGCTGCAGCCAGCGGACCAGTTCTGGTTCGCTGATCTTGATCGTCGGGAAACCAAGTTCTGTCCAGGCTTGACTGCCGGCCGGCGGTGGCCCGACGTGCACGATCGACCACGACCCGCCAAGAACGTCGTCGAGGCGAGCTTGGGCGCCGCAGGAGTCCGTCACCCACGGCTGCGGGACCTGCCATCCGACGGCGCAGTGGTTGTCGGCCGCGAAGAAGCCCTCCCGATGCCGCGCGTCGGGAATCCAGGTGTACTTCTGGACGCGGGCATCGAGGCCAGGCAGCCGCGTCAGAGTGCGCAGCACGTGGTTGCGCAGGAAGGCAATGGCCGGTCTGCGCTGTGTGATGATCCACCCGGCGCGGCAGGCGCGTCGGGTGACCTCGGTGACGTGCGGCTTGCGCTCGGCTTGGTAGGAGTCGAGCAGGGATTCGGGCGCCTGTCCCTTCCGGACGGCGGCAAGCTTCCAGCAGAGGTTGGCCGCGTCGCGCACGCCGGCCGACATACCCTGACCAATCCACGGCGGCATCGCATGCGCGGCATCGCCGGCAAGGAAAATTCGGCCCACCCGCCACCGGTCGGCGACTCGGACATGGTGGCTATAGATCACGGCCCGCAGGATCTTGACGTTCTGGTCGGTGATGCCCTGATCGTTCAAGACCTTCCAGATCGCTTCGTCGCGGAGCAAATCTTGCTCGAGTTCGCCTGCGCGGACAGGGTATTCCCAACGATGGTGGCCCAGGGGAGTCGGGCAGTCGACGGTGGGTCGGGCCGGATTGCAATGAAAGCGCAGCCGGTCGTGCCCGTCCCATTCCCGCAACATCTTGGTGTCGATAACCACCCAGCGCTCGCTGAAGGTCCGGCCGGTGTAGCCGACACCGAGTTGCCCGCGCGTCGGCGACGAACCGCCGTCCGCGGCGATG
Organism: Mycobacterium sp.; assembly: GCF_049281135.1. GTDB lineage: Bacteria > Actinomycetota > Actinomycetes > Mycobacteriales > Mycobacteriaceae > Mycobacterium. Next base: position 2,977 of record NZ_JBAPRN010000368.1, read on the forward strand.
ACATAGGACGCGTGGATCCGCTTCAACGTGTCGCTGCGAAGGTCGGCCAGCATCAACTCGACGCCGTCGTCTTTGGCATGCACGCGCAGACATTCGTGTTCCAATACCAACTCGACGCTCGCGAATCGCTGCACGCCCTCCCGCAGAATCTTGTCGACGGCCGGCTGGTAAAGAAACTGCTGCGGCGGATGTCCCGCGCCCCTCGGAGTGATCTTCAAGTCGATGAACGGGACACCGCTGGCGTCGACGAAGTTCAGCGGGCGGTCGGGGAGCATGTCCTGCTGCAACCGGTCAGCCAAGCCGATCGACTGCCAGATCCGCATCACTTCCTCGTCGGTCGAGATTGCTCTGGCGCGGTTGTAGATGTCTGGATCACGCTCGATCACAACGACTTTGAGGCCCAACTGACCCAAAAGGTTCGCCGCGGTCGCGCCGGTAGGACCGTAGCCGATGACTGCCACGTCATAGGTGTCTGGAGTGCTCACGGTTGTCTCTGATCGTCGAGGTCTTGTTCTGTAGTGATCACTACGGTAATGTAGCGATCACTACAGAGTCAAGAGGTGAGCAAAATTGGCCAAGCCGGTGCAACCAACTAGGCGTAAGCGCGCCGACGGGGAGCTGTCGCGGGAGCGCATCCTCGATGCGGCCACCGAGATCGCCGCCGAGCGCGGCTACGAAGGCACCAGCATCGCCCTGGTCAGCAAGAAATGTGGACTTCCGGCCAGTTCCATCTATTGGCATTTCAAGGACAAGGACGACCTGATCGCTGCGGTGATCGAGCGCAGCTTCGCCGGGTGGGCGTCGGCGTGGGAGGTGCCCGACAAGGGCGCCCCGCGCGACCGCTTGGTCGGCCTCGTGACCCAGATCGCCAAGGCGCTATTGGACTCGCCCGACTTCATTCGGCTCGGGCTGATGCTGGCGCTGGAACGCCGGCCGGTTGAGCCCCGCGCACGGGCGATGTTCCTTCAGGTTCGCGCGGAGACCTATGACCAGCTGGCCGAAACCATGGGTGGGTTTGCCCCCGGGCTCAGTGCAGCGCAGATCCACCAATTGGTCACGTACGCGATCGCGGGAGCCGACGGATTGTTCATCGCCAGGGAGATCGGCGGCGACTCGGTGGACCTCATTGCACTATTCGAGTTACATGCCCGCGCGCTCTACGACACCGCACTGCGCATGGTTTCCGAGGGTGCCGACCAATGACTATGACAACACAACGCAAATGGCCGGTCGCGATCATCGGATCGGGCAACATCGGCACCGACCTGATGATCAAAATCGCGCGCGGCGACGGGCCCCTGACCCTGGCGGCGATGGTCGGGATCGACCCCGACTGCGGCGGATTGACCCGCGCCGCCCGCATAGGGGTGCCGACCACCGCGGACGGCGTCGACGGTCTGCTGGCCATGTCGCACTTCGCCGATATCCGAGTCGTTTTCGACGCGACCTCCGCCGACGCGCATCGTGCCAACTGGACCAAGCTGGCCGGCACCGGAGTGCGGATGCTTGACCTTACCCCGGCCGCGATCGGGCCGTATTGCGTGCCGGTGGTCAATCTCGACGACCACCTCGATGCACCCAACCTAAATATGGTGACCTGCGGTGGACAGGCCACCGTGCCGATCGTCGCCGCGGTGGCGCGGAGCGGAATCGTCTCGTACGCCGAGATCGTGTCGTCGATCTCGGCGAAGTCGGCCGGTCCGGGCACCCGCGCCAGCATTGACGACTTCATCGAAACCACGGCTACCGCACTGCAAGTCGTCGGCGGCGCCCTGCGCGGCAAGGCGGTGATGATCCTCAACCCGGCGGATCCGCCCGTTCTCATGCGCAACACAATCTATTGTCTGGTCGACGGTGACGCCGATCATCAACGGATTGAGACCGACGTGCGGGCGATGGTCGATGCCGTCGGCACATATGTACCGGGTTATCGCGTCAAACAACGGATCCAGTTCGAAACCTTCTCCGCGACCAACCCGCTGTACATTCCCGAGACCGGCAAATTCACCGGCACCCGGGTCACCGTCCTCCTCGAGGTCGCAGGGGCCGCAGATTATTTGCCCGCCTATGCCGGCAACCTGGACATCATGACGTCGGCGGCGAAGGCCACCGCTGAACGCATCGCCACTCACGCCTTTGAAACAGCCGGGGCGCCATCATGATCTTCGTCAGCGACGTTACGTTGCGTGACGGCATGCACGCGGTGCGCCACCAGTACAGCCTCGAGCAGGCGGTGACGATCGCCGCGGCCCTCGACGCCGCCGGTGTGGACTCCATCGAGGTTGCTCATGGCGACGGACTGGGCGGATCGAGCTGTATCTACGGCTTCGGCGCCCACACCGATCTGGAATGGATCGAAGCCGTCGCCGGCACGGTGCGCCGCGCTACGGTCGCCACGTTGGTGCTGCCCGGTATCGGCAGCCTGCGCAACCTAAAGGACTCACACCGAGCGGGTGCCACCGTCGTACGGGTAGGCACCCACTGCACCGAAGCCGACGTCTCCGCCCGGCACATCGCGACCGCCCGCGAACTGGGCATGGACACCGTCGGCTTCTTGATGATGAGCCACATGATCGCCCCGCCCGCGTTGGCCGAGCAGGCCAAGCTCATGGAAGGTTATGGCGCGACCTGCGTCTATGTCGTCGACTCCGGCGGCGCGATGACGATGCGAGACGTTGCCGAACGCGTCGATGCGGTGCGTCAAACACTGGATTCCGCAACGGAGATCGGCATTCACGCCCACCACAATCTGTCGCTCGGAGTGGCCAACTCCATCGTTGCGGTCGAGCAAGGCGCCACCCGTGTCGACGCGTCGCTTGCCGGAATGGGCGCAGGCGCGGGCAACGCGCCGCTGGAGGTGTTCGTTGCCGCCGCAAACCGGATGGGCTGGAAGCACGGCTGCGACTTGCACGCCCTCGAAGACGCGGCCGACGACATCGTTCGCCCTTTGCAGCAACGGCCGGTGCGCGTCGACCGGGAAACGCTGACGCTCGGCTACGCCGGGGTGTACTCAAGCTTCCTGCGTCACGCCGAAATCGCCGCCGAACGTTACGGCATCGACGCGCGCACTCTGCTCGAGGAGGCTGGACGGCGCGGGATGGTCGGTGGTCAGGAAGACATGCTGGTCGATATTGCACTCGACCTCAGCAGCCCGTGATCGCTGCTGCTATGCGGGAATCAGCTTGAGGGGCAAATGCTCATGACGGTGGATGATGTTGTTGATCACCCACGTTGGTGAACCGGCGACTTCCATGCGGTCTACCCGCTCGACGAGCGCACGCAGCACCGCGGTCGTTTCCAGGCGCGCCAGGCTCTGACCGGCGCAGGCGTGGGCACCCTGTCCGAAGCCGATCTGCCGGCCGGCATCACGGCTGATGTCGAACACTGCGGGGCTTTCCCACTCGCGTTCGTCGCGGTTGGCAGAGGCGTACATCAGCAGGACGCGAGCGCCCGATGGGATATTGACGCCGCCGATTTCGGTCTGCCGGTTCACCAGGCGTGCAAATGCGCGTAGCGGTGGCTCGTAGCGGATCACTTCGTTGACTGCGTTCGCTATTCGCGTCGGGTCATCTTTGAGCAGCTGCCACTGCTCGGGGTGGGTGGCGAACAAGTACAACGCATTCGAGATGGCACTCATGGTGGTGTCTATCGACGGCGCGAGATAATCGACCATCAGGGCCGGACATTCGCCATGCGACAGCTTGCCTTCGTCCGCGGCTTTCATGAGTCCGTCTGCCATGCTGCCGTCGAGAAATGTGCGCTCGTGCACCGCACGGCGGGCGAAGTGCAGCATGCGAAACGCGCCGGGCATGGCCTTGATCGCTTGCCGGTTGAGCGGGCCAAGGATGTCGAAAGTGGCCCCGCCCCATTCGATGAGGTGGGCGCGCTGATCTCGGGGCCAACCGATGAGGTCGGGAATCACGGCCAGCGGTAGGGCGGCCGCGACATCGTGGACGCCGTCGATCTCACCCTTGTCGAGCGCGGCTCCGACGACCGCGGCGGCCGTCGCGTCCACACTGTCGGTGATCGCACGCAGTGCGCGCGGCAGCAGCCGGTGCGCGACAAGCTTGCGCCGCCGATCGTGTTCGGCGCCATCGCTGTTGAGCGTCGTGCCGCGCGCCATACGGTTGGTGAACCGATTGAGCGCGACGCCGCTCCCCGACAGGAAGGTCGTATCATCACGCAGCGCTGTCTTGCATTCGGCGTAGCGGGGTAGCGCATACACCTTGTGCTTGGTCAACCAGACCACCGGACCGAGGTCTCGCAGCCGCTGATAGTGCGGATACGGATTGACAATGGCGTCGACGGCGTAGATGTCCGGCTTGTAGACGGGCGCACCCGTCGCGTTCACGCATACCTCACGGTGTTGCGTTGAGTACCAAGGTCGATCGCACCGTCATCGGTGGCGACGCTGGCTTCGACAACGTCACCGTCGCGCAGATATTTGGGATTGCTGGCCTGGCGCTTGAAGAAGGCCTTCCACTTCACCGCCGGCGGCAGCAGGTTGCCGATGATTTCGATGGGCTTCGGCGGTGCGCTCAACGCGGTACCGACCGGGGTTCCGGTCAGGATCAGATCACCGGTGGCCAGGTCCTGGAATCGGGCCAGCGACTGCAGCGCCTGCAGAGGCTTGTACAACATGTCGCCGTCTACCAGCATGTCTTGCCGCAGTTCACCGTTCACGCGCAGTCGCAGCCGAAGGTCGCCGAAGCGTTTGAGTTCGTCGGTGTCGAGCAGAACCAGGGCCGGCCCGGCCGGTGTGAAGGTGGGGTAGGACTTGGCCTCGTAGAACTGGGTCTGAGGTAGTTGGACGTCACGGGCGGACACGTCGTTCGTAACAACCAGTCCGGCGATGAAGTCAGGCCAGTTCGATTCGGAAATAGTTGTGCCGACCGGGATGTCGCGGCCGACGATCAGTCCGATCTCGACCTCGTAGTCGAGAAAGCGGACATGGCTGGGTTTGACGATGTGATCGAACGGTCCCGTGATCGACGCCGACGACTTGCGGAAGAAGGTCAGCGGGATGGTGTTGGGATCCATGCCGGCGTCCTTGACATGGGAGGCGTAGTTGGTCATCTGCGCCACCACCCGACACGGCTTCGTCACCGGTGACTTCAACTGAAGGCTCTCGACGGGCACGGTGTCACCGCTGTGGGCGGCGGCTTCGACGGCGGCGCGGTCGGCCAGCAGCTCAGCGGTGGTGTTCGCGCTGGTGGTTATCTTGGCTGCGCCGGTTGGGGTTTGGACCCACCAGGCGTCGGCGGTGCGAAGGACGGCGGTGGTCATGATTTGGCTACTTTCATCAGGCCGATCAGGCGGCGGAGATCGAATTCGTTGTCGCCGCGAAGTCCGCTGAGCATCGACTGCGCTTCGTGGCGAATGAGTTTCGGGCTGATGCCAAGGAAATCATTGGACGCCGGAGGACCCCATTGGGCCAGCCCCGAGGCGGTGAACGGCGCCCAGCCCGGTTCGAGCGTGCAGTCGAACATGTCCCCGTCGGCGAAGTGCTCGACCATGAAGCCATCCGGGTCGCGCCAGTAGTCGAAGATCTGGCTACCTTGAATGTGGCGTCCGATTCCCCAGGAGCGTTGGTAACCAAGGTCGTTGAGATATTCACCGCCCGCGGCCATCGTGTCGAGATCGCACACCTGGTAGGCCGAGTGCACGTACCGATTCGTCGGCCCCAGTGCGATCGCGAGCGTGTGATGATCGGCCGGCGTCATGCCGCGGTCACAGCGAATGAAGCTCATCGTCGGTCCGCGATCGCGCTGGCCGGCGAAGAACATGAAGTCGCTGACGATCATGCCGAGGTTGTCGAGGTACCAATTCAGCGCCGCACGGTATTTGGCACTTTGCACGACGACGTGGCCGAGGCGTTCAACGATGGCCGGAACACGCGGCGGTCGTTGGGCCGCGTTGATGCGATGGAGGTCGTCGCCGAAGTTGAACGTGTGCGGAGTCTGCGCGGGGAGTGCGTCGAGTTGACGGGTGCCGGCCACCACATGGACCGGAATGCCGCTGGGGTCAACGAGATCAATGGCGTGTCCGCCGATCGCTTCCGGCAACGGGCGAGTTCGCGAGCCGGTAGCCTCCGCCAACCGCCGCAGGTCCGCCTCGTCGTGAGCCGTGAACGCCATGCCTTGAAAGCGGGTGGTTTCGCCGCGTCGGATGAGGATGCACGGTGCGGACGGGTCCGTGCCGCGTAGTTGCAACTCGCTGTCGGTACGGAGCACGGTGGCGAAACCGAACGCGTGCGCGAATGTCTCGGCTCGGTTGAGGTCCGGCTTCTCGAATTCCAGCCAGGCGATGTCATGAACTTTGATCACCGGATTGCGCGATCGGCCCGGGTGCTCACCCTTCTTCGCGCCCTGCTCGTTGTGCAGGTCTTCGTGTGCGGTTCTGGTCATAGTGGTTACCTCAGCTGGTCGAACCGACGAGATGGCGCGGACAACGAAACTGCGTCGTCGCGCCACGGATGTGATCGAGGATGGCGCCAGGTTCGTCGGGAACGGTGCAGCCGCGCCAAGCGACGTGGTGGTCGGGGCGAATTAATAACAGATCGTGCTCGTACAGCGTGCGGGCGTGATCGTCGCGGATATCGGCAATTGTCAAGGGGATTCCGCGTTCGGCGGCCGCGGCAGCCATCGAGTCGACGTCGATGTCGGTGAACCGAAGCAGGGTGAAGCCCAACCCGAACAGGTCGAAGATCGCCCGGCCGTCCTTCAGGAACAGGCTGGGCGGACGGGACCCGGGTCGGGTACTCGGCGTATAGGCGTGCATGTGATCGACTGTTGCCGTGTTGGGTTCGTGGCAGACGACCGGCGAGGCGTCGTAGCGGTATCCAAATTCGATTCCGTCGGCCTCGTTTTCTAAATTTCCCAGATCGAGAATCTCCCGGCCCAGACGTTTGCGGCCGCGTTCCCCGTTCCAGCCGTGGGTGTGAATCACCTTGCGGTAGAGGGTTTTGATCGCCAGGCGCACCAGCGTGTGTCGTGCCGATGCGGTCCGGTTCCGTATCGCCACGGGGCGACGCTCGGCTTCGTAGGCTTTGAGCAGACGGTGATCTCCCCAACCCTGCACGATCGCTGCTAGCACCCAGCCCAACCCGACGGCATCGCCTACCCCGGTGTTCATGCCGTAACCACCGGCGGGGACAACCTGGTGTGCGGCGTCACCAGCGAGCCAGACCCGACCGCTCCCGTAGCTGTTGGCGAGGGATAGGCGTGGGCGCCAGGCGTTGGCGCAGATGATGTCGCACTCGAACTCGATGCCGAGCCGCGTGAACAAAAATTGTTTGGGCTCGATTGTGTCGGCGTCGGTACCCGCTCCGAGCAGCGTGTGCAGTGTCCAGGTATCGCTGTCGTTCTGCGAAATCAGCGTCCACCCTTCAGGCGACTGGGTGTGCCAGGCGGTGCCGAACCGCTCGAATAGCTCTTGATCAGGCGAGGTGAAGTGGATGAGGTAAACGCGTCCGTCCATTGGTCTTTCGCGATTGTCGAGATAGGCCCGGATCGCGGCCGCGGCCACTCGCGCGACACCGATGTTGCGCACCGCAAGGCCACGCAGGTCGATGTCATCGAGGTCGATGCCCAGTCCAGTGCGTACGACGCTTCCCGCGCCGTCGCAACCGGCCAGGAATTGGGCCCGGATGGTGTGGATCGCTCCGGTAGCCGAGCACCGAATCACCGCTTCAACACCGTCAGCGTCTTGCCTGAAAGTCTCTAGCGCCCAGCCGAATCGGATATCAATCTGCGGGCTGCGGACTTCCAGTATGTCCTTTAGCGCCGGTTCGAGTAGCGCCTGCGACACCCGCATCGCCGGTTCGAGCGACGTCGTGCCGTCGTTCCGCTCGCGGATGATCGCCCGCCGCTGAGCAACGGTGGGATACCGAAAGCGCGCCAGTTCCCATCCGCTGAGGTTGGTTACCCACGACACGTCGAACGGATGATCCTCGGGCACGGCGACTTTACGAAGCTCGTCGGCCACCCCGAGGTAGCGAAACAACTCCATGCTGCGGCCGTTGGTGATGTCCATCTTCGGGTGCGTGGTCGTCGACGGGTTACGTTCCACCAGTACCGCGGCCACACCGTGCCGGGCGAGTGTCAAAGCGAGCGTCAGTCCAACCGGACCGCCACCGACGATCAGAACGGGAACCTGCTCACAGGCCGATTCCGGCCGGCTCTGGCGCATGGTGCTCATCGATACCCTTTCCGCTCGCAGCGTTAGATCACATTGAACACTACTGTTCAAAATGAGTCAATACCGTGCTACAAAAAACATGGATGTACTATGTGGCCAGGATGTCGGTACTGACCCAAGGACGCGCTCATGACAACACCCACGGATCGGCGCATCAGCGATGCAGCGATTCGACTGTTCGTCGAAAAGGGAACGACCCAGCTGACCATCAGCGAGCTGGCCCAGGCGGCAAACGTGGCTCGCGGCACGCTGTATCGCAACGTCGGGTCGGTGGCCGACCTGTTCGACCGGGTGGTCGCCGATTTCAGCGCGGACATGCATCGGCGAGTCTCGGCAAGTTTCGTCGGCATCGACGACCCTGCGGCGCGGCTGGCCACTGGTCTGCGGTTGTGGGTCCGCTACGCTTACGAGAACCCGACCATTGGCCGGTTTGCGGTCAAGTTCGGATTGTCAGAAGAGTCACTGCGCGCCGTGATGACCGGACCACCGATGCGCGACATCAGCGATGGGGTGGCGGTCGGTAGATATGACCTTGGTTCGGTGAGCGTCGACAGCATCACCTCGTTGATCGTGGGCGCGACTGTGAGCGCAATGTGGATGGTCTTCGAAGGCCATCAGACCTGGCGCGAGGCTGGTTCATCGACCGCTGAACTTGTGTTGCGCGCCATGGGAATCGAGCCCGCCGAGGCACGCGAAATCGCCGTGGCCGAGTTGCCGCGCCTGGCTACTTGAGTTCGGACGACGACAGACCCAACAGCCGACGTGCGACCACCAGCTGCTGGATCTGCTGGGTGCCCTCGAAGATGTCCATGATCTTCGAGTCGCGGGCCCACTTCTCCAGCAGTGTCTCTTCCGAATAGCCGATGGTGCCGACCAATTCGACGGCTTTGAGGGTGATATCGCTGCCCACTCGGCCGGCCTTGGCCTTCGACATCGATGCCTCTTTGGAGTTGGGGATGTTGTTGTCGGCCTGCCACGCCGCACGCAGGGTCAGCTGGTAGCTGGACTCCCACTCGGCCTCCATCCGGAGGAACTCGGCGGCGGCGGCGCTTTGGACCTGCGCGGGCTTGTCGTAGGAGATCTCGACGCCGGCGTTGGTCAGGATCTTGCGCAGCTCTTCAAGAGTGGCGCGGGCAATCCCGATCGCCATGGCCGCCACCACCGGCCGGGTGTTGTCGAAGGTCTCCATCACCCCGGAAAAGCCCTTGCCCGACTCGATTTCGGGGTTGCCCAGCAGATTGTCCTTGGGAATGCGGGCGTTCTCGAATCGGATCACGGCGGTGTCAGAGCCTTTGATGCCGAGCTTGTTCTCCAGCCGCTCGACGGTGACACCGGGGTGTTCACGAGGCACGATGAACGACTTGATCGCGGCGCGGCCCTTGGACTTGTCCAGCGTCGCCCAGACCACGATGTGGGTGGCCCGCGAACCCGCGGTGACGAAGATCTTCTCGCCGTTGATCACGTATTCGTCGACGTCCAGCGTGGCCGTGGTGGACACCGCGGCCGAGTCGGAGCCGAATCCTGGTTCGGTGATCGCCATTGCGGCCCAGACCCGGCCCAGCCGCTCCAGCTGCTCGTCGGTGGCGACGGCGGACACCGCCGCGTTGCCGAGGCCCTGGAACGGGATTGAGAGCAGCATCGCCGCGTCACCCCAGCTGGCCTCCAGCGCCTGCAGCGCGGCCGCCATGTTGGCCGCGTTGCGGTTTTCGCCGTTGCTCTCGCTGCTGCGAAGACCGTTGGCGCCGGCCATATCCAGCGTCATGGATTCGGACGCGCCGGCGAACAGCTCGGCCAGCGTGTCGAGCTCGACGGGGTAGGCGTGCTCCTTGAGGTCGTACTTGCGGGCGATCGGCCGCATCATCTCCGCGGCGCCCTGGTGGGCCTTGTCGATCACCGCTCGCATTTTGCCGGGCAGTTCCAAATTGATTGCCATGACTGGTCTTTCGTTGCCGGTGAAATGAAGGATTAGATGACGACTAGATAACTACAACGCCTTCAGCTATGCCAAGGACTCTCAGGTCGCGGTACCAACGCTCGACGGGGTGCTCCTTGGTGAAGCCGTGGCCGCCGAGCAACTGCACGCCGTCCAGGCCGATCTGCATTCCCTTGTCGGCGCCGAGCCGCTTGGCCAACGCGGCTTCACGGCAGAACGACAGGCCCTGCTCGGCCCGGGAGGCGCCGCGCCAGGTGACCAACCGCAGCCCATCGAGTTCGATGGCGATGTTGGCGCACATGAACGCGACGGACTGCCGATGGGCGATGGGCTCGCCGAATGCCTCGCGCTCCTTCACGTACGGAATCACGTAGTCGAGCACGGCGTGCGACGTGCCGACCGCCAGCGCCGCCCAGCCCAGCCGGGACAGCGCGATGGCCTCGGAGTAGTCGGCATCGGTGGCGTCGTCCTCGCCCAGCCGTGCGGTCAGCGGCACCGAGACGTTGTCGAGCTCGACGCGGCCCAGCGCGGCCGCGCGGATGCCCATGCTCGGGTCGGCCTTGACGGTCAGGCCGTGGCTCGACGACTCGACGATGAACAGCGCGGGTTTGCCGTTGAGTTGCGCCGCGACGATGAACAGCTCGGCGTCGGCGGCCGCCGGAACCAGCGACTTGACACCGTCGAGCCGGTAACCGCTCGGTGTGCGCACCGCGGTGGTCTTCAGCGCGGTCGGGTCGAACAGCGGTTGCGGCTCGGCGATGGCCACACAGGCCTGCGGGACGTTCTCGCCGGCGAACTCCTGGAGATACGTCGCCTGCTGCCCGGCGCTGCCCCAGTGGGTGATGGCGGCCGCGACTCCCGCGGGCGCCAGGATCGGCAGCGCCAACCCCATGTCGCCGTAGGCCAGTGCCTCGGCAACCAGCACGTTGGTCACGCTGGAGCGCTCCGCGGCGATGCCGTCGAAGTCCTCGGGGATGTTGATCGCGGTGATCCCCAGCTCCGTCGCCTTTTTGACCAGGTCGGGAGGATAGGTGGTCGCCGCGTCGGCGTCGTGTGCCGCCGGACGCAGGACCTCGGCGGCGAACTCCTCGACGGTCTCGACGATGAGTTTCTGGTCGTCGTCGGGCATGAGGTCGTAGTAGTCCTTGCCGCTGGTCTTCAGGCGGGTGGGTCCGCCGCGCAGGTTCTGGACGCGCTTGAACTGGCGGCCGGTCGCTCCGGCGGTGGAGAAGATCGTCTTGGTGCCGTAACGCAGCGTCCGGTTCAGCGGATCGCGCAGGCCGTACTTGTCCAGGAATTCCTGGCCGACGAGCGGCGTGAGCAGGCCCAACGCTACGTCGATGCCAGTGCGCTTGTGCTTGTGCTCGCCGATAGCGGACTTTTTGCCGGTGCGCTTGGGACGCGGCTTCGAGCCGTTCGTGGGGGTGACAGTGTGTGTCATGACAGCAGCCTCGGTCGTTGGGGCAGTGCGATGAACTGTATCTTACTCCGGAGTAAGATACAGACATTGTTAATTAGTTCACAGGTTGGACTATGTGGCGGCCAGTCGGGCCAAGACCTGGTCGTGCAGCAGGGCGTTCGTCGCCACCGCGCTGCCGCCGTGCGGCCCGGCGCTGCCGTCGAGGCTGGTGAACGTCCCGCCTGCCTCGCGCACCAGGATGTCCAGCGGCGCCAGGTCCCACACCGACACTTCCGGTTCGGCGGCGATGTCGACCGCCCCTTCGGCCACAAAGCAGTAGGACAGGAAGTCGCCGAAGGCGCGGACCCGCCACACCTCATCCGTCAAGTCCAGGAAGCGGTCCCGCAGACCGAGCTCGTTCCATCCGGACAGGCTGGAGAACGACAGACTGGCGGAGTTCAGTTGCGCCACAGAGGAGACCGAGAGCCGGCGGACCGCGGCGTCGCCGACCGCCACGAACGCGCCGGCACCGGCGGAGGCCCACCAACGCCGATGCAGTGCAGGCGCGCTGACCACCCCGACCTGCGGCACGCCGTCGTCGAGCAGTGCGATCAGGCTGGCCCACACCGGCACGCCGCGCACGAAGTTCTTGGTGCCGTCGATCGGATCGACGATCCACTGCCGCCCGGTCAAAGTGGTTGTGCCGCCGAACTCTTCACCGAGGACGGCGTCGTCCGGTCGAGCGCGGGCAAGGGTGGCTCGCAAGCCCGTCTCGACCGCGTGATCGGCGTCGCTGACCGGCGTCAGGTCCGGTTTGGTGTCGACCCGCAGATCGACGGCTCCAAAGCGGTCCAGGGTGACCGCGTCTGCCTGGTCGGCCAGCGCCAAAGCCACCGCGAGATCGTCACGACTCATCGGACCTACTTTCACCGAAATTGCACCCCTGCGTTGATACCACGGACTACCTCGGCAGGGGATGATCTATGCGTGATGGGCGCGAAACCAGCAGAGCGGAGTACGCCGCGAGACTGCTCCAGAAGGGATGCTGACCATGGTTGACGAAAAGCGGGGGCAGGCAGCCCTTTTCGATGCGTTGACGACCAAGGGCACGGCCTTCTCGGAGGCCGAGCGCCGCAAGTACGGCCTGCTAGGCCTGCTGCCGACGGCGGTGAAGACACAGGACGAGCAAGCCGCGCATTGCTGGCACGAGTTCTCCACGCGCCGCGACGATCTCGACAAGCATATTTATCTGCGCGCGTTGCAGGACCGTAATGAGACGCTGTTTTACCGCGTGCTGCAAGACCACATTCCCGAGTCCCTGCCGATTGTGTACACCCCTACCGTCGGCGAAGCCTGCCAGCGTTTCAGCGAGATCTACCGGCGCCCAAGGGGATTGTTCGTTTCCTACCCGGAACGCGACTGCCTGGACGAGGTGCTGCAAAACCGGCCCCAACATGACGTCGACGTGATTGTGGTGACCGACGGCCAGCGCATCCTCGGCCTGGGCGACCAAGGCATCGGCGGCATGGGCATTCCGATCGGCAAGCTGTCGCTGTACACGCTGATCGGCGGTATCGACCCCGCCCGAACGCTGCCGATCGTGCTCGATGTGGGCACCGATAACGTCGAGCTCCTGCAAGACCCCCAATACCTCGGCTGGCGCCACCGTCGCATCGACGATGACGAGTACTACGCATTCATCGACCGCTTCGTCACCGCGGTGCGCAAACAGCTCCCCAATGTGTTGCTGCAGTGGGAAGACTTCGCCACCACGCACGCACTGCCGATTCTCGGCCGTTACCGCGACAAGTTGCTCACCTTCAACGACGACATCCAGGGCACCGCCGCCGTCGCCGTCGGTGCCCTACACGGCGCGGCGAAGGTCGCCGGCCGGCCGCTGTCGCAGCAGAACGTCGTCATGCTGGGGGCCGGTTCGGCCGGCATCGGGGTCCTCGACATGATCCGCCGCGCGATGGTGACCGAGGGGCTGTCCGAACAGGCTGCCACAGACCGGATCTGGGTCGTCGACGTGGTGGGCCTGCTCACCGACGACCGCCACGACCTGTCGGATGCCCAGCGTGACTTCGCGCAGCGCGCGGGGCGGGTCGCCGACTGGGGACTGGCCGGGGCGGCTCAGCTCGCTGACGTCATACACAATGTCGACGTCGGTGTTCTGCTGGGATTGTCCACTGCCGCTGGCGCATTCACCGAAGCCATCGTGCGCGAGATGGCCGCCAAAACCGAGCGGCCGATCATCTTCCCGCTCTCCAATCCGACGAGTCGCTCGGAGGCGCACCCCGCCGAACTGGACCATTGGACCGGCGGGCGAGCATTGATCGCGACCGGTTCGCCCTTCGCGCCGCTGGAGCGTAACGGTGTGGAATATCCTGTGGCGCAATGCAATAACGTCTACATCTTCCCGGCGATGGGGCTCGCGGTGACCGCCGCGCAAGCGACCCGAGTCACCGACGAGATGATGCGGGTTGCCGCGGCGACCCTCGGTGAGGCGTCGCCGGCCCTGGACGATCCGAACCAGCCGCTGCTGCCGTCGTGGTCGGATACACCCGACGTGGCCATCCGGATCGCGCTGGCCGTGGCGGAGCAGGCCGTGGCGGAGGGCGTCGCCCCGAAACGCACCAGCGAGGAACTCGCCGAACGGATCACCCAGGTGCACTGGCATCCCGTCTATCCGGTGGCATCAGCCTGACCGTCGGCGGATCTGTCACGACCAGTCGGGCTAATCACCCTGCGCGTCAAGGCCGTCGCCCGAGTCGTCCCAGGTCTCGTAGTGTCTCTCGCGAGGCCGGATGATGCGGCGCCGCAGTTCCAGCAGCAGCTCCTCGGTAGAGGCGCTGGCGAGAGCATCGGCGACCGCGTGGGAGCGGTATCGAGGTTCGTGGTTGTCGCGGCGCTGCGTGACGACCAGCTCTTTGGCTTCCCCGCCGGCCAGTATGG
>NZ_JBAPRN010000369.1:0-1885 GCF_049281135.1 Mycobacterium sp.
TCCCAATCGCGACAAAATCGCCACATCGGTTGCCGGAAAGAATTTCGTTATTGGCAGAAGCTGAATTTCATCGAGTTTGCGGCCGGCCGCTTCGGCGGCCGCCGCCAGCCGCGACTGTAACGCCGTCAAAGAATCGGCTAATTCCATTTCCCGCTCCGGTCGGGCGGAACGGTTTACCGCTAATGCGCTCATGCCATCCACACCACCGACGCCAGCCGCCCGGTCGGGGCGCCCCGGCGATGGCTGAACAGGTTGATGTCCTCGACCGTGCACCGCGGGTCGATATCGATGGCGCTCACGCCCAAAGCCGTGAGCTGACAAGCGATTCCGGCCCGAAGGTCCAGCCCGGGCGTGCCCTTCGACGTGGTGGTACGACTGCCCGGCAGGGCTGCCTCTACTTCGTCGGCCATCGCCGCGGGCACTTCATAGTTGCGGCCGCTGACCGCGGGCCCCAGCAGCACCGAGATGTCGGGCTCATGTGCACCCATCGACAGCATGGTCTCAACGGCGCGGACCACGACGCCGTCGCGAGCCCCGAGCCGGCCGGCATGCACGGCCGCGACAACGCCCGCGCGAGCATCGGCCAGCAGCACCGGAACGCAATCGGCGCTGACCACCGCCAAGGCCAGTCGCGGTGTGCGCGTTACCAATCCGTCGGTGTCGTCGAACGCGGTGTCGCGCGGGCCGTCGACCACTTCTATGTGGTCGCCGTGCACCTGGTTCATCCACACCACCCGGTCGGGGCTGAGTCCGATGGCGGCGGCCAGCCGGATCCGGTTGGCCGCCACGGCAGCCGGGTCGTCGCCGACATGGTCGCCCAGGTTGAAGGTGTCGAACGGCGGCAACGAGGCACCGCCTGCCCGAGTGGTGCTGACCCACCGGATACGAATGCTCACTCGCCCAGTATCCGGCGTGAGCAAGGCCGCCTCGCCCCGACACCGTGTCGCGGCCGTCATTGCATCGTGTGGCTAGCGCCGCATGAACGGCGGCACATCGACGTCGTCGTCCTCGCCGCCGATGTCGAAGGTTGCGCCGTTGGTCGGCACCGACACGCTCACCGCGTCGGCGGGCTCGAACAAGCTGGAGCTGACCTTGCCGTGTTTGCCCGACGCGATCGTCGTCGCGGCATCGGTGTTGCCGACGACCGGCTTTCGGCCTGGCCCGTTCGCGTCGAAGCCGGCTGCGATCACGGTGACTCGTACCTCGTCGCCGAGCGAGTCATCGATGACCGTTCCGAAGATGATGTTCGCTTCCTGGTGGGCGGCATCCTGCACCAGCGAGGCCGCTTCGTTGATCTCGAACAGCCCCAGGTCGCTACCGCCGGCGATGGACATCAGCACGCCCTGGGCGCCTTCCATGGAGGCTTCCAGCAGCGGCGAGTTGATCGCGATCTCGGCCGCCTTGAGCGCGCGGCCGTCGCCGCGGGCCGACCCGATACCCATCAGCGCCGTGCCCGCGCCCGACATGATGCCCTTGACGTCGGCGAAGTCGACGTTGATCAGGCCCGGCGTGGTGATCAGGTCGGTGATGCCCTGCACACCGTTGAGCAGCACCTCGTCGGCGCTGCGGAAGGCGTCCATCAGCGACACCTCGGCATCGCCCATCTGCAGCAGGCGGTCGTTGGGGATCACGATCAGGGTGTCGCAGCTTTCCCGCAGCGACGAGATGCCGTTCTCCGCCTGGTTACTGCGCCGCTTGCCCTCGAAGGAGAACGGCCGGGTGACCACGCCGACGGTCAGTGCGCCGAGCTTGCGGGCGATGCTGGCGACGACGGGTGCTCCCCCGGTACCGGTTCCACCGCCTTCACCGGCGGTGACGAAGACCATGTCGGCGCCCCGCAGCAGCTCCTCGATCTCGTCCTTGGCGTCGTCGGCGGCCCTGCGGC
>NZ_JBAPRN010000370.1:0-10906 GCF_049281135.1 Mycobacterium sp.
GTACCCCGATGTCACGGTGGCGGTGTATGCCGCGCCGGAGCAGACGGTGATCGCCGGCCCGCCCGAACAGGTCGATGCGGTCATCGCCGTCGTCGACGCCCAGGGCAAGTTGGCGCGGCGCGTCGAGGTGGACGTGGCCTCGCACCACCCGACGGTTGACCCGATCCTGGCCGACCTCAAGGTCGCGCTGGCTGACCTGAAGCCGATGACGCCGAAGATTCCGTTGATCAGCACGGTGGGCAAGGGCGGCGATGCCGAAATCCCAAGTTTCAGTGCCGAGTACTGGGTGGTGAACCTGCGTAACCCGGTGCGGTTCAGCCAGGCGGTGGCCACCGCCGCCGAGAGCCACGCTGCGTTCGTCGAAGTCAGCCCGCACCCCTTGCTCAGTCACGCCATCAACGGCACGCTGGAGTCGGCCAAGCCGCGTGGCGGCGCCCAGGTTGCGGGAACGTTGACTCGCGACAACCCCGAGACGCTCACGTTCCACACCCAACTGGCGACGATTCGGCCGCCGTCGATCGCCGCGTCGGAAACTGCCGATGGCACAAAGAAACTGATCGACCTACCGCCGACGCCGTGGCAGCACGTCCGCTACTGGGCGGCGCCGACGGCGACCACCCGGCAGGCGGCCAGTGCACACCCACTGCTGGGCACGCACGTCGAACTGCCGTCCGGTCGCGACCACGTCTTCACCGCCGACGTCGGACTCGAACTCATTCCCTACCTGCTCGACCACAAGGTGCATGGCCAACCGGTCATGCCCGGCACCGGGTTCGGCGAGATTGCCCTCGCCGCCGCCAGCGAAGCGCTCGGCTTGCCTGCGCAGTCGGTGTCGGTCGGCGTCGAGGTCGAGCAGATGCTGCCGCTGAACGACTCGACCCAGCTCACCACGCAACTGACCCGCGGCGAGAAGGACGGCGACGAGATCCGCGTCGAGATCCATTCACGCTCGGCCAACGGCGCCTGGATCCGGCACGCCGTCGCGAAAGTCGAAGTGGGGCAATCGGAAGCACCGACGGTCCCGGCCGCGTCATCGGAGCCCGGCACGGTGCTCTCGCCCGCGGACCTGTATTCCGCGCTGCGCGCCACCGGCCTGCACCACGGGCAGGCGTTCGCCGCGCTGACCCGCATCGTGCGGCGGCCGAACGGCACGTCGGAGACCGAGATCGTCCTGCCCGACGAGGCGACCGGCCACCGCGGATACCGCATCCACCCGGTGCTGCTCGACGCGGCACTGCAGGGGCTGGCCGCCGCGCTGTCCAGCGAGTCGCTGGCCGACTCCGACGACGCGACCTATCTCCCAGTGTCATTCGAGAAGATCCGGGTGTTCGGCGAGGTCGGGCGTCGTGCCCGCTGCCGCGCCGAGTTGGTCAACCCGGACGGCGACGGTTCCGGCATCATGGGCCGCGTCCTGATCACCGACGAGGCGGGTACTCCGACCGCCGAGATCACCGGTATCTATCTGCAACGTGTGCAGCGCCGCAGTGTGCCCTTGCCGTTGGAGCAGAAGATCTTCGACACCGAATGGGTCGAGACCCCGCTGGACCCGGCTTCCGCACCGGACGGTAGCTGGTTGGTGCTGAACGGCGGCGCCGAAGCCGAGGCGGTGGCCAAGGAGTTCGTCGCCACCTTCGGCTCACCGACCCGACGGGTCGTCGCCGCCGACCTGTCACAGGAGTCGGCAGTCCTGGAAGCCTTCTCGCAGGCCGCAGGGGACGCCGAGCTCCCGCCGGTGGGCGTCGTCATCTTCGCGGGCCGGCAGAGATTCGACGGCTCCGAGACCGGTGACGCTGCGGGCCGCGGCCGTGCCCTTACCTGGGGCCTCGCGTCGACGGTGCGCACCATCCTGACCGGATGGCACGGCAAGCCGCCACGGCTGTGGGTGGTCTCCCGCGAGGGACTGGCCGTCAATGACGGTGAGTCGGGCGACCCGTCGATCAGCGCCCTGACCGGTCTGATCCGGGTGCTGGCCTACGAGCATCCAGACCTACGCACCACGTTGGTCGACCTGTCCGGTGACGCCGTGACACCTCTGACCGCCGAGCTGGGGCTGGCCGGCGACGATGTGATCGCCTGGCGTGGTGAAAAGCGTTACGCCAAGCGGCTTTCCCGTGCCACGCTGCGCACCGCCAAGACCGACACGGTGGTCCGGCCGGACGGCTCCTACATCATCACCGGTGGTCTCCGCGGGCTGGGCTTGGCCATGGCGCGCTGGCTGGTCGACAGCGGCGCCGGCCGCGTTATCCTCAACGGACGGTCCCAGCCGTCTGGGGACGCACAAGCTCTGCTCGACGAACTCGGGCAGCGTGCCCAGATCGCCGTGGTGCTAGGCGATATCGCCGCACCCGGTGTCGCCGAGCGGCTGGTGAGCGCGGCCGAAGAGACCGGGCTGACGTTGCGGGGCCTGATGCACAGCGCCGTGGTGCTCGACGACCAGATCGTCGCCGGCCTCAGCCAGGACAGCCTGGAGCGGGTGTGGGCACCGAAAGCCATTGGCGCCCTGCGGCTGCACGTCGCCACCGTCGGCAAGGAACTCGACTGGTGGGTCGGTTTCTCCTCAACATCGTCACTGCTGGGAGCGCCCGGGCAGGGTGCTTATGCAGCCGCGAGCGCCTGGCTCGACGGCCTGATCGATTGGCGACGGGCGTCGGGATTGGCTGCCACCACGATCAACTGGGGCCAGTGGTCGGACATCGGGGTGGCCCGCTCGCTGACCTTCAGTGCGCTGGATCCCATTTCGCCGGCCGAGGGCATCGAGGCGCTGGAGGCCATCCTGGCCGGGCAGCCGACAAACATCGGGGTGGCCCGGCTTCGGCTGGATCGGGCCGCGGCCGCGTTCCCCGAGATTCAGCAACTCGGCTATTTCGCGAAGTTGGCCGAGGAACTCGACATCGACAGCGACGACGACGATTGGGCCGGCCCCGACGCGTTGCGCGAGATGGACTCTGCCGAAGTCAATCGGGTCGTCATCGCGCGACTGAGCGGCCGCATCCTGGCCATCATGGGCTACCCGAAAGGCAGCACACTCGACGTCGATCAGCCGTTGACCGAATTGGGCATGGATTCGCTTATGGCGGTCCGAATCCGCAACACTGTCCGCGGCGACTTCGGTGTGGAACCGCCCGTGGCACTGCTGTTGCAGGGCGCCTCGTTGGCCGCGCTGACCACCGACCTTATCCGTCAGCTGGGCCTGGAGGCAGGGGACAAGGCTGACAGCGGCAGCGGGGTTCGTGACAGAGCCAAGCAGCGCGCCGCGGCCCGGCAGCGTGCCGCCGCCAGGCGAAAGGTAGGAGATCGAGTGTGACCAGCAACAGCGAACTGCCGCCCAACGCGATCGCGGTGGTCGGCATGGCGGCCAGGTTGCCCGGCGCCAACACGCTGTCGGCATTCTGGGACAACCTGCGCCGTGGCGAGGAGTCGATCGTCACGCTGGCCGAAGATGACCTGCTGGCCGAGGGCATCCCGGAGAAATCGCTGGCGAATCACGCCTATGTGCGGCGCGCGGCGTTGGTGGACGGCATCGACGAGTTCGACGCCGACTTCTTCGGCTTCACTCCGCAGGTAGCACGCTCGACCGATCCGCAGCACCGGCTGTTCCTGCAGACTGCGTTCCACGCGATCGAGGACGCCGGCTACGACCCCGCCGAGATCGAGGGCTCGGTCGGCGTGTACGCGACCAGCACGACCAGCGGCTACCTGCTGCACAACATCATGTCCAACTATGACCCGAATGTGGTTATGGGACAGGGTATTACCTTCGACATGGTCAATCTGTCGTTGCAGAACGACAAGGACTACCTGGCCACCAAGGTGGCGTACGCACTGAACCTCCGCGGGCCCGCGCTGTCGGTGCAGACGGCCTGCTCGTCGGCGTTGGTCGCCGTCCACCTGGCCTGCCAGAGCATCCTGAACGGCGAGTGCGAGCTGGCGCTGGCCGGCGGTGCGTCGCTGCGCATCCCGCATCACGTCGGGTATTGGTATGCCCCAGGCTCGATGGTGTCGCCGACGGGTCATTGCCGGCCCTTCGACGCCCGTTCCGACGGCACGATCTTCGGCAGCGGTGTCGGCGTGGTTGTGCTCAAGTCTCTACAGGATGCCGTCGACGACGGCGACCGGATCCACGCGGTGATCCGCGGATCGGCGCTGAACAACGACGGCTCGACGAAGATGACCTACGCCGCCCCGACCGCGGCCGGTCAGGCCGATGTCATCGCCGAGGCCCACGCGATCGCCGAGGTCGACGCCAGCGAAATCAGCTACATCGAGACGCACGGCACCGGCACGCCGCTGGGTGACCCGATCGAAATCGAAGGCCTGCGACAGGCTTTCGAGGTATCCGAGGAGACCCGCTCCGGCCCGTGCTACGTCGGCTCGGTCAAGTCCAACATCGGGCACCTGGAGTCCGCCGCCGGTATTGCCAGCCTGATCAAGGCCATTCTGTGCCTCAAGCATCGGGCGATTCCCGCGACGTTGCACTACACCAGCCCGAACCCCGAATTGCATCTCGAGCGTGGGCCTTTCAAGGTCCGTAGCGAATACGGCCCATGGGAATGGGACGGCGTGCTGCGCGCCGGGGTAAGCTCGTTCGGCGTCGGGGGCACCAACGCGCACGTGGTGCTCGAAGAAGCGCCACCCGTCCCGGCCTCGACCCCCGCGTCCGGCCCGCAGGTGCTGCTGATGTCGGCGCGAAGCACCGAAGCGCTTGAGCAGTCACGCAAGTCGCTGGCCGCCGAAATCTCCGGCGACGACGCGCTGAACCTGGCTGACGTCGCCTACACCCTCGGCCGCCGCCGCAAAGAGAAGATCCGGATGGCCGCGGTCGTCAACGACGAACAGCACGCGAGAACCGTGCTGGAGACCGCCGAGAACGACAACGTCTTTGTCGGCGAATTCGCTGGGAAAACAGATAATTCAGACCAGGTGATCTTCCTGTTCCCCGGTCAGGGCGCGCAGCACATCGGGATGGCACGCGGCCTCTACGACGCCGAGCCGGTGTTCGCCGAGCACTTCGACCAGTGCGCCGCAGGCTTCAACGACGAGCTCGGTGTCGACCTGCGCGCGGAGATCTTCGAAGGCACCGCGCGCAATCTGGAACGCACCGACCGCACCCAGCCCGCGCTGTTCACCGTCGAGTACGCGCTGGCCAAGCTGATCGAGAGCTACGGCGTGCGTCCGACGGCGATGGTCGGGCACAGCATCGGCGAATACGTCGCGGGCACCATCGCCGGGGTCTTCGACATCGAGACGGCCATCAAGGTGGTCTCGATGCGCGCCCGGCTGATGCACGCCGCACCGCGTGGCGTGATGGTCGCGGTGGCGCTGAGCCCCGGGGCAGTGGCCGAATACCTCAATGGCGAGGTCGACATCGCAGCCATCAACGAGCCGGGCGGCTGCGTCGTCGCCGGATCCGAGGAAGGCATTCGCCAATTCAGCGAACGCCTCGCCGACAAGGACATCGTGGCGCGCCGCGTCCGCACGTCGCACGCGTTCCACTCGCGGCTGATGGACTCGATGATCCCGGAATACACCGGCTTCCTGTCCCGCCAGACCCTGCGCGAACCGCAGATTCCGTTGCTGTCCAACGTCACCGGGACCTGGTTGGCCGCCAGTGAGGCAACCAACGCGGCAACCTGGGCGCGACAGGTGCGCTCGACGGTCCGATTCTCCGACGAAATCGACGTGCTGCTCGGCGATCCGAGCCGCGTCCTGGTCGAGGTCGGACCGGGCGGCACGCTGACCGCGTCGGCGACGCGGCACCCGAAGTGGTCGACCGGGCACCATGCGGTCCGGCTGATGCGCCACCACGCCCAGAACCGCGACGACCGCGACGCATTCCTGTTGGCGCTGGGGCAACTCTGGGCGGCCGGGGTCGACATCGACTGGGCGCCGCTGCGCGGTGGGCATTCCGGCCGGCTTCTCACGCTGCCCGGTTATCCGTTCGAGCGGCAACGGCATTGGATCGAGCACCGTCAGACCACGTGGACGGGCGACGCCGCGGCGACCAACGGGGCCGCCGTTGCGCCGACCGGCGGTCCTGAGGCTGCGCAGGCCACCACATCCGGTAAGTCGCCGATGGAAGCGACCCTGCAACGCATCTGGAGCCAATGCCTGGGTCTGCCCAATGTCGAACGCAACGCGAACTTCTTTGAGCTGGGCGGCGATTCGCTGGTCGCGATCAGCGTCGCGATGACCGCCTCCAACGAAGGCCTGGACCTCACCCCGCAGGATCTCTACGAGAACCAAACGGTTGCCGCGTTGGCCAAGGCGTTGACAGCGCGCTATGCGGCCGGCGGCCTGGCCCGGCAGTCACCGGGTGACGTCACGCATCCGCCGGTGCCGCCGAACATCTCGTACTTCCTCGAGCACGGCGTGCGTGAGCATGAGCAGTGGCGCGTTCCGCTGATCCTGCAACTGCGTCCCGACGTACATGTCGACGACGTCTGCGCGGTGCTGACCGCGTTGCGCAACCACCACGACGCGTTGCGTCTGCGACTCGTCGAACGCGCGGGCACGTGGGAGCAGGTGATCAGTGAGCCCGGTGACTTCGCCGACTTGGCCACCCGCTCGCTGCCAGAAGACATCAAACCAGGCACGCCGCAGGAACGCGATGCGCTGCTGTCGACACTGATAGACGTCGTCCGCCAACAGGATCCGTCCAACCCGTTGATCGCGACCTATGTCCGTGGGGTGCCCGGCGGCGCGTGCTACCTGGCGATCAGCGTGCGGGCGATCGTGGCCGACAACGCGTCGCGCGACATCCTGTTGACCGATATCTTCACCGCGTTCGGGCAACAACTGGCCGGCGAAGAGATTGCGTTGCAACCGGTCACGACGCCGTGGACCGAATGGTCGCAGCGCTGCGCGGCATTGGCCGTCCACCCAGCGGTCGTGGAGAGCCGCGACTACTGGCTGAAGACCGCGACGGCGTCCACGCTGAAGGTGGCAAGCGAGCAGACCGGCGGAGCTCCGGGCCTGCCGGACCTGGCCCGGAGCGCGTCGTCGCTGACCGTCGCGGAGACCACCGAGATCGACGATGCCCGCCGACGGCTGCGGGTGCCGATCGACGAAATGCTGCTGGCCGCATTGGGTCGGACGATCGCTCACCAGGTCGGTGAGGGGAGCGTCGCCGTCGACCTCAGCGGCGAAGGCCGGTCGGTGCTCAAGCCCGACGTCGACCTGCGCCGCACCGTCGGCTGGTTCAACACCATCTATCCCATCGCGCTCACCTGCGCCAAGGACGACGACGCCAAGCAGCTGCTCGACGGTGTGCACAACACGCTGACTGCCGTCCCGCACTACGGAATCGGCTACGGACTGCTGCGCTACCTGTATGCCCCGACAGCGCGGCGGCTTGGCGCTGCCGGTCCGGCCGACATCTTCTTCTCCTACATCGGCACGATCCCCGATCTGCCGCCGCTGGGCGAGGACGTCGCGGTCCGATTCGACTCCGACACCGCGTTGCCGGTGCGCGAAGCGATTCCGGGCCTCGGCCACGGAATAGAGTTGCGGGTCTTCCGTACGGCCGGTGTGCTGCATCTGGACTGGTGGTACGACAGCCGGCGGGTCGACGCGGCCACTGTGCAGTCACTTGCCGGCGGGTTCTCCCGGACATTGTTGGAGCTGATTCGGGAAGCGCTCGCGCAAGACGAGATGGACTCCGGCAGTGACGAAATGGAACTCGTTGACCTGTCGTAGATCTCGACGAGGGTAGAAAGGCAACCGTGTTTCCATCGTCGGTCATTCGCAAGCTGGCGCTCAGCGAGGAAATGCTCGCTGAGACGCACAACTTCGTCGGCCTATCCGCGCACCTCGAAGGTCCGATTGACGTCGATGCGCTGACAGACGCCTTTGACTTGCTACTCGAGGCGCATCCGGTGCTGACCGCGCGCCTCGAACGCGGCGCCGACGGCCGTCACGAGCTGGTCGCCGATGACCTCATGCACTCGGGACTCGAGGTCGTCGAGGTCGACGCGTCGCACACCGACAACCCGCCGCCGCATTTCGATCAGGGCGAATCGCTGGTGCATCTGCGCCTGTTCATCCGCGACGGGCAAGCGCATCCGACGCTTTATGTCCACCATGCACTGGCCGACGGTCACCACATGTACGGCCTGATCGAGGAACTGCTGTCCTTCTACACCGATCTGGTCACCAACGGGAAGACCGGTCCGGTGACCGCGCAGCCCGCACCGGAGCCGATCGAGACCGTGCTCGCCGACCGGGGCATCCAGAAAGGGCCGCGTTCGGGTATCGAGCGGTTCATGCCGGCGCTGTTCGCCTACGACCTGCCGCCGTCGCGGCGCGGCGACACCGGCGCGAAACCCGCTTCGCCCGTGCGTGTTCCGATGGTGTCGTGCCGGCTCAGCGAAAGCCAGACGCACTCCATCGTCGAGCTCTGCCGCGCCGAAAAGCTGGGACTACACGCGGTGCTGTCGGCGGCAATCCTGATCGCGGAGTGGCAGGTGCGGGGCAGGGTGAACATCCCGGTGCCGTTCATCTACACCGTCGATCTGCGTTACTTCCTGTCACCACCGGTGTCGGCGACCGGATGCACGAACCCGGTCGGGCTGGGCACCTACCTCGCCGAGATCAACCAGAAGACCACGGTGGTCGAGCTTGCCCGCGACATCGCGTCAACATTCAAAGGGGATCTGGACGAGGGTGTGATCCAGCAGTCCCGCTTGCACTTCAGCCCGCAGTACGTCGGCAACGCGCCGGGTATGCCCGACGTTGTTCTGTTGTCCGACAACGGTTTGGTACCCCCGGTGCGCACACCCAAAGGCGTGGAAGTCACCGCCACCCACGGTGAGTTGTACTTTGCCGTGAGCGCCGGCATCGAGATCTACTTCACCCAGATCTACGCCGAACAGCTCAACGTCGAATACCACTCACACGGGCCGGAGCCGGAGAAGTCGATCGAGGCCATTCGTACGCTGCTGAGCGAGGTCGCCGAGCAGCACGCAGTCGTCAGCTAACCGGTCCGTAGGCGTAGCGGTGGTACTGGAAGGTTCGGCGCAGCGCCGGCAAGGGCCGGACCAACTGCCGCATCAACCGGAACACTCCCGACGCGCGACCGAACGTGCTGGCGTCGAAAAACGTCACCCCGGCGACCAATCGGGCGCCCAACAGACGATCGAGAACGTCGGACGGCCGGTTGACCGCCCAGTACAACTTCGAACCGGACTGCCGTTGCAGGCGGTGGGTTTTCTGCGATCGGACCACCAGGCTGCTGTAGTAGTCGATCTGGATCTCGCCGGATCCGAACCGGTCGATGACGTGCTGCAGCAGCGCGATGCCGTCGTCCTCGGTCAGGTACATGCTGATGCCCTCGGCGAGCAGCAATGTCGGCCGGTCGGCCGGGATCTCGTCCAGCCACGACGGGTCGGTCGCCGGCGTGGCGACCAGATGGTAATTCGGTCGACTCGGAAAAACCTTCTCGCGCAACGAGATTACCGCCGGATAGTCGACGTCGTACCATTCCACGCCCGGCCCCGGATCCAGCCGGAACACCCGACTGTCCAGACCGCAGCCGACGTGGATCACGGTGGCGTCGGGATGAGCGGCCAGGAACTCGGTGGCCCACACGTCGAATTGGGCGGTCCGCACCGTCACCAGCGGCGTCCAGCGGTCGGCGACTTTGAGTTCACCCCAGTCGTAGTCGATTCGGGCCACCGCCGCCTTGGCGTACTCGTCACCCAAAATCGGCCGATCCCAGTCGGCGTCCAGTGCCTTGCAGTACAGGGTGGTCAGCATCGTCTGCGACGGACCGCTGAGGTCGATGGAAACTTTGTCGGTCACGGCGCCCAAGCCTAGTGTGCGACATTTGGAGATGGAGGAGCCATGACGGATACGACCAATGCCGGTGGCG
Organism: Mycobacterium sp.; assembly: GCF_049281135.1. Classification (GTDB taxonomy): domain Bacteria; phylum Actinomycetota; class Actinomycetes; order Mycobacteriales; family Mycobacteriaceae; genus Mycobacterium. The sequence goes on from NZ_JBAPRN010000370.1 coordinate 9,869, forward strand.
GCGCGCGGCCGCCGCGGATCTTGCTGCTGTACTACTCGTACACCGGGCAGGCCCATAAGGTCCTCGACGCTGCGGGGGAGGTTTTCCGTAGCCGAGGTTGCGAGGTCAGCGAAGCCGAGATCAAATTCACCGACCCGAAGTACTCCGAGAAGTTCTCCCGCTTCCCGATGCGTCGGGTGTGGCCCGACATGCTCAGCGTGCTCCAAGCCCAGAAACGCAACGAGACCGGCCAGATTCAGACTCCGGACACGGTGCGCGACGCCGACTACGACCTGATCCTGATCGGATCGCCGACCTGGTGGGATAACGTCAGCATGCCGCTGCGTTCGTTCCTCAAGTCGGACGAGGCAGGTAAGTTGTTGTCCGGCAAGCCGTTTGCAGTATTTGTGGTGTGCCGCACGTTCTGGCAGGCCAACCTCGAAGGGGTGCGTGAACTCGCCGAGGAGCAGGGCGGCCGGTATGTCGACGAAATCCATTTCACCTACCCTGGGGACAACCTCCGCTCCATGCTGGCGCTGACCAGCTATCTCGGCACAGGCGAATATCGCAAGCGGTCTCTGGGTCTTCGGCTGCCGCCGACGAACGTGCAGCCCGAACAGCTGGAGCAGGCGCGGATTTTCGCGGGCCGCATGGCGGACCGCTTGTTGGCCAAGAGTTCGGCGGTGCCGGGCCAGGAACCGGTTTAGGACCGTCATGCCTCGATCGTTCGATGTCTCGGTCGACTCGCCCGCCAGCGTCGACCAGGTTCATGCCGCCTTCAGCGCCGAGGAGTATTGGCTGGCCCGGCTCCAGACCCTCAATGGCAGCACCGCGCTGGAGTCGTTGGTCGTCGACGACGACCACACCGTGCGGGTCACCACCACCCAGGACCTGGGTCGCGACCTGCTGCCCGGGATCGTCTCGAAGTTCTACCGACGCGATCTCACGGTCCGCCACACCGAGACGTGGAGGCCGTCGGGCGATCAACTTCGCGGGGAGATCACCGTCGCCGTCTCCGGGGCGCCGGGCTCCGGTTCGGCTGCCGCATCGGTCGCGCCC
>NZ_JBAPRN010000371.1:0-15462 GCF_049281135.1 Mycobacterium sp.
ACGTCGGCCACATCGAGTCGCGTCCGGCGCTCACCCTGAGCTGGATTCGCGAGCTGCCGTCATTGGACGCCGCGGCGCGACCGTTCCAACGTCGCGGTATGCAGTTGCTGACGAGCCTGCTGATGAACCTCACCGAGAGCGCCGGCTTTCAGAACGCCGGACTGCCACCGTTGACCCAGCCGAAAGCGGTGATCCTGGTGGGCGGCCTACGCGAATTGACCGCTCTGGCAGTCGAAGACGGGCACACTATGCGCGAGATCGTCGAACCCGCGGTGCAGGCCTCGGTCGCGATGCTCGGCTATCGGCACTGATCAGATTTTGAGGAAGGCGCGCAACCGGTCCAGCACAGCCGCCAGGTCGTCGGCCATGTCGTTCTTCAGGTATCGGGAGAGCGGCGCCGAACTCCAGCCCGCACCGGGCAAATCGGGGCACAGCACGCGGTAGCCGTCGGCGGCCAGGGGTCCGATCAACTCGTGCCACTCCCACCAGTTCTCCGGGAAGCCGTGCACCAGCATCACCGGCGGCCCCTCGGCGGGTCCAGCGTCGGCGACGTGAATCGTCACGCCATCACCGAGATCGACATCCTTGTGATCGACGCCGTCCAGAGCCGGCGGAGTAACCATGGCTTGACAATCTAGCAACGGCAGCGAAACCAATCGCCGCTATAAACGAAGGGTGGCCATTCGTGGCAATACCTGCATGATTGCGGGGGTGTGCGCCGCGATCGCCGCGGCGACGATCGGCTTTCCGGCAAGTGCGCACGCCAATCCTTTCTCCGAGCAGTTCCAGTCGCCATCGGGAGACATCTCCTGCAACCTGGTCAACGCCCCTCCCTCAGACAAACTGGGGCTCGGTAAGAATTTCGTGCAGTGCGACATCGTCAACCAGAGCTGGATGCCACCGCGACCGCCCCCGCCGGGCCGGCCCGACGCCACCAGCTCCCTCGTACTCATGCGGGGCCAGTTTCCGATTGTGGGCTACAGTCCAGGCACGTTGGCGGCCTCCGACCCGGAGAGTTCCGACCAACCGGTTTCAGCGGGCGCAATCTCCTGCAAGAGCGAGCAGTCGGCGATCAGATGCACCGACGCCAGCACCGGTCACTTCTTCCGAGTGTCGCGGGAGTCCTACGAGCTGGGGTGACCGCGCTCAGGCGGCGGCCGGCTCGCGGTCCTTCGGCTTCACGTCGTTGCGGTCCTTCGGCGGCACGGCCAGCCGGATGATCTTGCGCACCACGGTGCCGAACTGCTTCGGCAGTGAGCCCGAGTTGTACGGAATGCCGTAGCGCCGGCAGATTTCCTGCACCTCGGACGCGATCTCCGAGTACCGCTGGGCGGGCATGTCCGGGAAGAGGTGGTGCTCGATCTGGTGCGACAGGTGACCGGAGAGCAGGTGAAAGAGCTTGCCACCGGTCAGGTTTGCCGAACCGAGAACCTGGCGGAAATACCACATGCCGCGCGACTCGCCCTGAGTCTCTTCGACGGTGAATTCCTGTGTGCCGTCAGGGAAGTGGCCGCAGAAGATGATCATGTAGGACCATACGTTGCGCATCAGGTTGGCGGTCAGGTTGCCGGTGAACACGAACGGGGCGAACGGCCCGGCCAGCAGCGGGAAGGCGACGTAGTCCTTGAGCACCTGCTTGCGGGTCTTGCGCCAAATCTCCTGTAGGACTTCACGTTTGTCCGCCAGCCGGATCTCACCGGAGGTGATTCGCTCGCTTTCCATTTCATGCAGCGCGACCCCGTATTGGAACAGCACCATCAGCAGGAAGGCGTAGACCGGGTTGCCCAAGAAGTACGGCTTCCACTTCTGGTCCTCGCTCATCCGCAGGATGCCGTACCCGATGTCGCGGTCCATGCCCACGATGTTGGTGTGGGTGTGGTGCATGTAGTTGTGCGAGTGCCGCCATTGGTCGGCCGGGCATGCGGTGTCCCACTCGAATTCCCGGCCGCGGATCGACGGGTCACGCATCCAGTCGTACTGGCCGTGCATGATGTTGTGGCCGATCTCCATGTTGTCCAGGATCTTTGAGATCCCGAGCATCGCGGTGCCCGCCAGCCAGGCCGGCGGAAAGATCCCGGCGAACAGCAGGGCGCGGCCGCCCACTTCGAGTGCGCGCTGCGTCTTGATGACGCGACGGATGTAGTCGGCGTCGCGCTGGCCGAGGTCGGCCACCACGCGTTCTTTGATGGCGTCGAGTTCAGCGCCGAATGCCTCGGCCTGCTCGGGAGTCAGGGTGATCTTTGCCTGTGTCATCGTGAAGTCTCCTGTGTCTCTAGAGAGCGATATCGACGTCGCCGACGGGAACGGACACGCAGATCTGCACGTCCTCGTCGGGTGCTGTCGACACCGCACCGGTGGTCAGGTTGCGCACGACGCCGCTGGTCTTGCGGCGTGTGCAGGTGTGGCAGATGCCCATCCGGCATCCGCTGGCTGGGTTCAGTCCGGCCGATTCGGCCTGCTCCAGCAGCGGGCGGCCATCGTCGACGACGTCAATGCTGCTGTCCGCGAAGGTGACCCAACCACCCGTTGGCTGCGCGGGCAGGTCGAACGACGGTGCCACGAAGCTCTCCGAGTACACGTTGTCGCAGTGCTCACGGACGGCCTCGACCAAAGCGGTTGGACCACAGACGAAGACCGCGTCAGGTTCCGGCATGGCCGCGGCCAGGTGGCCTGGGCCGAACCGGCCGTCGAGATCGCCGCCGGCTGATCGGGTGTAGCCATGCAGCACTCGCACGCCCGGCATCGCGGCGAGCTCGTCGCGGTAGCACGCCTCAGCGGCGTTGCGCGAGTAGTGCACGAAAGCGATCTCGCCCGCCTGGCCCTCGTTGACCAGCGTGCGCAGCATCGCCATAACCGGCGTAATCCCGCTTCCGCCCGAAACGAACAGAATGCGGGTGGGCCGCTGGGCGGGCAAGACGAAGTCGCCGCCGCCACCGCTCAGACCGACCACCATCCCGCGACGCGCACGCTCGTACAGATAGGTCGAGACCAGTCCGCCGTCGTGATGGCCGATGGTCAGCTCGACATGCGAGGAGCCCTCGGCGTTGGCCGGTGAGTAGCACCGGGTGTGCCGGCGCCCGTCGATCTCGACGCTGAGGTTGACGTATTGCCCGGCCTTGATCGTGTCGGTGAACGCCTCGTTGGGCGCCAGCACCAGAGTGACGCTGCGCGGGGTGTCCCGTCGCACGTCGACGACCTTCGCGCGGCCTTCAGCCAGCGTCCAGGCCGGATCAACCTGTTCGGTGTATCGGTCGACGCCGTGCGGACCGGTGAGCAGGTTGACCAGGTTTGAGCCCAGCACCCGCCTCGTCAAAGTTTGTGTGGAGTTCTGAGTGAACATATGTATACCGTGCGCGCACATAGCCCTGCTCGTCAAGTGTTTCCCCAGGTCTGTGGTACGGTTCACACGGTGAACAGTCGTGCGCCTAGCTCACGGCCGCACAGGTCGAGCCGCAGTCGTAGCCGCGAGGGACCCTCCCGCGAAGAACGCAAAGAGGCGACTCGCCGGGCCATCGTGGCCGCCGCCCTCAAGCTGCTCGACGAGCGCAGTTTCAGCGGATTGAGCTTGCGTGAGGTCACCCGGGAGGCCGGGATCGTCCCGGGAGCGTTCTACCGTCACTTCGAATCGATGGATGCCCTCGGGCTGGTCCTGATCGATGAGTCGTTTCGGACCTTGCGTGACATGCTGCGCGGCGCGCGCGCCGGCAAGCTCGACCCCAACCGGGTGATCGAATCGTCGGTCGAGATCGTGGTCGCCAGCATCACCGAACGTCGCGAGCACTGGCGTTTCATCGGACGCGAACGCTCCAGCGGCGTCACGGTTCTGCGGTATGCCATCCGCACCGAATTCCGGCTGTTGACGTCGGAACTGGCCACCGACCTCGCCCGATTTCCGGGTCTGAACGCGTGGAGCACCGAGGACCTCAACGTGCTGGCGAGTCTGTTCGTCAACTCGATGATCGTCATCGCCGAGGCACTCGAAGACGTCCAGGGCGCCGATGCGATCGAGGAGATCCGCATAACAGCGGTCAAGCAACTGCGGCTGATCGTCATCGGCGTCACCGGCTGGCGCAGCAGCCCCTAGGCATCTTCGACGTTCTCCGCGCAGCGCAGTAAAGCTTCGGCGACGGTTCGCCGATCGCGCGCCGAAATACCCTGCAGCATCACTGCTTCGACGGCGAACACCGCGTCGTGCGCGGCGCCGAGACGCCGCGATCCCAGGCGCGTCAACTCCAGGGATCGGGCGCGCCCGCGCGGCGGCGCGTCGGCCGTCTCGACCAGTCCCCCCGCACGCAAGCCGCTCAGCACGTCCTGCAACGACTGCCGAGTCACGAAGCACAGCCGCGCCAGTTCGGCGGCCGAAGCATCAGGGTGTTCATACAGCGCCCGCAACGTCGAATACTGGGCCATCGACAGACCGGTCGGTTTCAACGCCAGGTCGCATCGGCGCCGTAGACCTTGCTGAACCCGTTTCACCAGATAGCCGATGGAGCGCTCCGCCTCAGACGTCTGCATGACAGGAACCTTACACCTGTGCTACCGTCAAAGTCAGGAACCTGACACAAGGGAGAACATCATGTCGACCATCACCGCACACGCCGACCACGCGACATTGATCAACGTGTTCACCGTGCAGCCCGAGCGGGCTCGAGAACTCGCCGATCTGTTAACCGCGGCCACCGAGGACGTTATGCAGCACATTGACGGCTTCATCTCGGCGAATATCCACCTCAGCACCGACGGCACTCGGGTGGTCAATTACGCGCAATGGCGCAACGCGGAAGCGATGCAGGCGATGCGGAGCAATCCCGCGGCCCAGGAACACATGACGCGCTGCGCGGACTTGGCGGACGGATTCGAACCGCATCTGTACACCGTTGAGTCGGTGCATTCCGCGCCATGATGGTGGCATGGCCGGCACAATGCGAGACCTGCTCGGCGGCGCACTGTCGTCGCTGCGCTACGAGCCCACCGAGAAGCACCTGCGGATCGACCTGAACGGCGAGCCGGTAGCCGACACGATCGACGGACTGCTGGTGTGGGAGCCGCGGCGGGTCGTCCCGACCTACGCAGTGCCGCAAGCCGATGTCACGGCCCGGCTGGAATCGGCGGGCCGAGTCGACGACCTTGCCGAGCTGCCCATCCTGGTCCCGACGAATCCCTTTGCCACGCACAGCTGTACCGGCGAGATGTTCGATGTCGTCGTCGGCGGGCGGCGATGCTCCGCGGCGGCATTCCGGCCTGACGATCCAGACCTGGCCGGGTACCTCACCTTCGACTTCAGGGCCTTCAGCTGGCATGAGGAAGACGAGCCGATCGTCTCCCACCCGCACGACCCGTTCAAACGCATCGACATCCTCGCCAGCAGTCGGCATGTCCGCGTCGAATCGGATGGCCGCTTGCTGGCCGAGTCGTCACGGCCGCTGCTGTTGTTCGAGACCTTGCTTCCGACCCGGTTCTACCTTCCCCGCACTGACGTCGCCGTCGATCTCGAGCCGAGTGAGACGGTGAGCTACTGCGCCTATAAGGGCCGGGCGTCGTATCTGTCGGTGCCCGGCGGCCCCGCCGACATCGCGTGGACCTATCACCATCCGCTTCGGGAAGCAGAGCCCATCCGCGACCTCGTCGCGTTCTTCAACGAACGGGTGGGCGTGATCGTGGATGGCCAGCGACGGCCACGGCCCATCACCCCGTTCTCGGACTGAGCGCGGTGGCCACCGCGCATCGCAAAGAAGGCAAGCTGGCCGACATCACCGGTCCAGGCCTCACCGATCGGTGGGGCGTGACGTGCACCGACCTGGGCGCATCGGTGATCGCGCCCAATGGAACGTTGGTGTCGGTGTTCGGAGACACCTTCTCCGGCAACCGCGTTGGAGAAGGCGACTGGCGTTCACCGGTAATCCTGATCGGCGCCGGCGACGCCGGCCATCCGATCACGTACCACCGCGCCGGCGGGGTTGATCCGACTTTCGCACAACAGCTTTGGCAGTACACACATCGCACCGGCCGGTCGGGGCGGCCGCGCCGCGGCATCAGCACGGTGATCCCCTCCGATCTGCTGCGGGTGGGCGACTCGCTCTACCTGCACGCGATCGTCAACCGGGGCTTCGGCAACGTGGTGTGGACCGAGATCTGGCGCTCCGACGACAGCGGTATCTCGTGGCACCGCATGGGCGACAAGACCAGGTTTCCGGCCGGACTGCACGACGGTCAGGCGCAGTGCTGGTCGTGGGACCACGACCCGGTCGACGGCTGGATCTACGTGGTATCCACCGGTTTTCAGCGCGACAAGGGAATCATCCTGCGGCGGGTCCGACCCGAAGACATCGCCGACCCGCGCAAGTACTCCGGCTGGGGCCGCGCCCGTGGCCTGTGGTCATGGGGCACAGCGCCGACGCCGGTGACGCCCCCGGGAGAGAGCTGGGGTGAGCTGTCGCTGCGGCGACTGGCCGACGGTCGATGGATTCTCGGCGGATTCCTGTCCTCGCACTACGCGCTCGGCTACCGGGTGCTGAAATCCCCCACCGCGGTGCGTGCCGCGCCGCTGCAGCATCCGATCGTCGGGTCGGACTGGGATGACGAAGACCACGCCGGCAGCCGGGTCGCGCAGCTCTACGGCGGATACGTCCTGCCCGGTTCGAGGCTCGACGTGGTTGGGGGCGTCGGCCTGGTGGTATCGCAGTGGAACACTTCACGTGGATGGCCTTATCGGGCAATGCAATTCCGCGCGACGCTGCACGACGCCACTCGGACCCGTCATCCGAGGAGCGACTCACCGTCCTCCGGGGTTCCGCTGATCTGACCGCGATGCGCGGTCGCTAGCATCGGGCCCCCCGACTCGCCAGCTGTGAGTCACTCGTCACAGTGGCCGAACCGGTCTCACCCGCTGGTCGTGGAATGCATTGGAGGTCAACGCGGATCTGTGACGTGCACCACCACAACCAAGGAGACCATCATGACAAATCTGGACCCGCAGACCACGGGCGAGTTCTGGGAGGCCTACCTCCGCGCCGCCGGCGCCGGAGCCGGTACCAACCTGTCGCAGGTCAGCCACACTTTTCCCGATGCCCCGCGTGAACTCGTGCCGAGAATGACCTCTGCGCCAATAACATTCGCCTGGGACCTCGTTGTGCTGCGCCGCCCGATCGCTGCAGGCGCGCCACCTAAGGCTGCCTAAGCGGCTGAGTATTCAGCGTGGCGCCCGCCACATCGGCCAGAGTGTCGGACCCCCGTCGGGAATGACGATCTCGCCGGTGACCTCGAAGCCGAATCGCTGGTAGTACGGGACGTTTTCGGCCTTGCTGGATTCGAGATAGGCGGGTGCATGTTCGGCGTCGACACGGTCGAGGCGCGACTGCATCAGCGCCTGCCCGTAGCCTTTGCCACGCACCGAGGTGTCACTGCCGATCACCGCGAGATACCAGTGCGGTTCCTCCGGGTGCTGTGACTTCATCTGCTCGAGCAGTCCACCGAGCTTGCGGGCCGTAGTCAGCCGCGGGCCGAACCCGAGGATGAACGACGGCAGCATCATCAGCTGCTCGCGACCCGACTGCTTCCATCGGCCCGGCGGATCCCAGAGTGCCGCCGCGCCGATGGTCGACCCGTCGGTGGCCACCTCCACACCGCCACCGGCGAGATGGTGGTGGCGGGTGACGGTCGCGAAGAACTTCCGCAGGTGCGCTGCCCGCGCCTTGGGGTCGGGCATGATCCAGACCGATACCGGGTCGTCATAGAAGGCGCGGCCAAGAGCGTGCGACAGCTCAGAGACATCGGCCTTGTGCCCCGGACGCGTGTGGATTGTCATTGACAGCCAGAGTAGTAGCGTCGGGAATCGTGTGGGACTTCGAAACCGACCCCGAATACCAGCAGAAACTGGACTGGGTCGAAGAATTCATGGTCAACGAGCTCGAGCCGCTCGACCTGGTGGCGCTCGACCCGTATGACAAGAAGAATCCCGAGACTATGGCGGTGCTGCGTCCCTTGCAGCAGCAGGTCAGAGATCACGGCCTGTGGGCGGCGCACCTCAAACCCGAACTCGGCGGCCAAGGCTATGGCCAGGTCAAGCTCGCGCTGCTGAATGAAATCGTGGGCCGGTCCCGCTGGGCCCCGTCGGTGTTCGGCTCGCAGGCACCGGACTCCGGCAACGCCGAGATCCTGGCCCTGTTCGGCACCCCCGAACAGAAGACGCGCTATTTGGAGCCACTGCTCGCCGGCGAGATCACTTCGTGTTACTCCATGACCGAACCGCAAGGCGGTTCGGATCCGGGCCTGTTCGTGACCCGCGCCGAGCGCGACGGCGACTCCTGGGTCATCAACGGCGAGAAATGGTTTTCCACCAACGCCCGCCACGCGACCTTCTTCATCGTCATGGCAGTCACCAACCCTGACGCCCGCACCCGCGACAAGATGTCGTTGTTCATCGTCCCCGCCGGGACACCGGGCGTCGAGATCATCCGCAACGTCGGGGTCGGCACGGAGTCGCACGCCACCCACGGCTACGTCGGTTACACCGACGTCCGGGTGCCGGCCGACCACATCCTCGGCGGCGAGGGCCAGGCCTTCGCAATCGCGCAGACCCGGCTGGGCGGCGGGCGCATTCATCACGCCATGCGCACCATCGCGTTGGCCCGGCGGGCATTCAACATGATGTGTGAGCGAGCGGTCTCCCGCCAGACCCGGATGGGTCCGCTGTCGGATTTCCAGATGACCCAGGAGAAGATCGCCGACAGCTGGATCCAGATCGAGCAGTTCCGGTTGTTGGTGCTGCGCACCGCATGGCTGATCGACAAGCACCACGACTACCAGAAGGTCCGCCGCGATATCGCTGCGGTCAAGGTGGCGATGCCGCAGGTGCTGCACGATGTCGCTCAGCGCGCACTGCACTTACACGGCGCGCTCGGGGTCTCCAACGAGATGCCGTTCATCAAGATGATGATCGCCGCGGAGTCGTTGGGGATCGCCGATGGTGCCACCGAATTGCACAAGATGACCGTGGCTCGCCGCACACTGCGCGAGTATGAGCCGGTGTCAACACCTTTCCCGTCGCAGCACCTGCCGACCCGACGTGCCGAGGCGCAGGCCCGGTTCGCCGAGCGTTTGGAGCACGCGGTCGCCGAGTTCTAACCGGCGGCGGTGACACGGTCGATGTGGGCGAGAAAGTGTGTCAGCACCGCGTCGGGCGCTTCGAGTTGTGGCCAGTGCCCGATGTCGTCGGCGAGCATCACCACGTCGGGGTCGGGGATCACCTCGGCGTAACGGCGGGCCATGTGCGCACCGGAGTTGGGGTCGATCGGTCCGTCGATCAACCGCATCGGAACGTCGGTCTCTCGCATCGCCCGCACCCACCGATTCCGGTGGGTATGGCGGTCTTTGATGAAACGGCCGACCTTGTGCAGCACGCGCCGGCCGTCGTTGTAGTCCAGGATCTGACTGAACACGTCCATCATGTGTCGTGTCGGTTTGGTGTTGGGACCGAACATCTCCCGCAACGTCGGCTCGAGTAGCCGACGTGACAACGGACTGTTCTGCACCGGACTCAAGATGTCGCCCAGCGGAGTTCCCGACATCAGCTTCTGCGCCGCCCGCGGCGTGTAGGTCTCGACGAACATGCCGCCGTTGAGCCAGGTGATCGAGTCGATGCTCAGCGCGCCATAGGCGTGTTGACGAAATTCGTGACGGGCCAACAATTCCTGGCCGACCGAGTCGCCGATGTCATGGGCCAGGATGTGCGCGTTACCGATGCCCAGGTGAGCCAGCAGCGCCTCGTGCATGTCGGCATGGTCATGCACCGAGTATTCGTACGCGACGGGCTTGGCCGAGAAGCCCATTCCCATCATGTCGGGCGCGATCACCGTGAATCGCTGCGTCAATGTCGGCCAAATCGGCTCCCAGTCAAAGGAATTGAACGGGTAACCGTGGATCAACAGCAGCGGAGGACCGCTGCCCTCCACCCGATAGAAGATCTCGAAGCCGAGATAGTCGAAGTACAGTCCTTCGTCCAGCCAGGAAGCCAGGCCGGCGTCCACGACCCCGCCGCCCTACGCGATGTAGCGAACGACGCTCTCGGCCACGCACGCCGGTTTGTCCGAGCCCTCGACCTCCACGGTGGTCGACACGGTGGCCTGCACCGCGCCGTTGCCCAGGTCCTCGACATTGACCAGAGAACTCTTCGCCCGGACGCGAGAGCCGACCGGGACCGGCGCGGGAAAGCGGACCTTATTGAGGCCGTAGTTGATTGCCAGCTTGATGCCGTTGACGGTGTACATCTGGTGCTGCAGCCGCGGCAGCAGCGCCAGGGTCATGAAACCGTGCGCGATCGTCTTGCCGAACGGGCCCTTGGCCGCCCGCTCCGGGTCGACATGGATCCACTGGTGATCACCGGTCGCATCGGCGAACAGGTTGACGTCTTCCTGGCTGATCGTCACCCACTCGCTTTCTCCGATGCTTTCACCCTTGATCGCGGCGAGGTCGGCGACTGATTCGAAGATGCGCATGGCGTTTGTCTCCTTTTAGTCGGAAGCGGGCGCGCTAATAAGCATCGTGCCACTCGCCCGTCGAGGAGACACCGTCGGCCTTGGTAGAGGATGGCGGGGTGAGGTTGCTGCTTCTCGCCGATACGCATGTGCCGCGCCGGGCCCGCGATCTGCCGGCGCGGGTGTGGGACGAGGTGGCGCAGGCAGACGTCGTCCTGCATGCCGGCGACTGGGTGGCACCCGAGCTGCTCGATGAGCTGACGGCCAGGGCCGCGCGACTGGTGGCGTGCTGGGGCAACAACGACGGGCCGGTGCTGCGTTCACGACTGCCCGAACGTGCCGACGTCGTTTTGGACGGGCTGCGCTTCACCGTCGTCCACGAGAGCGGCTCCACCGCCGGCCGGGACGCCCGGATGTCACGCCAATACCCCGACACCGACGTACTGGTGTTCGGCCACAGCCACATCCCCTGGGACACCACGACCGACACTGGGCTGCGGCTGCTGAACCCGGGCTCACCGACCGATCGCCGCCGGCAGCCGTTCTGCACCTACATGACCGCGCGCGTCGACGGCGGTGCGCTCACCCAGGTAGCGCTGCATCGGTTGGAGAAGTAGCTCGCTGCTAGCTCGGGCATAGCGTCCACACATATTTAGCTCGTAAACAGATACAAGTGAACACTCTCATCGATCCCGTCACCGAGGTGTCGCGGGTCATCGGCAGATTCCGTCGGCAACTTCGCAGATCGACCGGGCGGGGTTTCGACTCGGTACGGCTCACCGAATCGCAGTCGGAATTGCTGTTCCTGGTCGGCCGCCAACCAGACATCTCGGTCAGCGCTGCGGCGGCCGAGCTGGGCCTGGTCGCCAACACCGCCTCGACCCTGGTGTCCAAGTTGGTCGACAAGGGCCTGCTGGTGCGGACCGCGGGTCGAACCGACCGCCGCATCGGCCAGTTACGGCTGACCGGAACCGCCCAGCAGATCGTCAATAGTTCGCGCGCGACCCGGAAGGCAGCGCTGGCCGAGGTACTCAACGAACTCGATGACACCCAAATCGATTCTCTGGCAAAGGGATTAGAGGTACTCGACACAATGACCCGACGACTACAGGAGCGGCCACAATGAGCGCAGCACTACCGAAGGCGGTCGACGCCCGCAATCTGACCTATCGCTACGGCAGCTTCACCGCCGTCGACGACGTGACGTTGCAGGTGCGGCCGGGCGAGACGATGGGCCTGCTGGGACCCAACGGCGCCGGCAAAACCACGGTGGTACGGATGCTCACCACACTGACCCCGGTGCAGCACGGCGAGCTGCGCATCCTCGGCCTGGACGCCCGCGATCAGACGATCGATATCCGCAGCAACATCGGTTATGTCCCGCAGCAACTTTCGATCGAGCCGGCGCTGACCGGCCGGCAGAACGTGACCTGGTTCGCCCGGTTGTACGGTGTGCCGCGCGCGCAGCGATCCGAGCGGGTGGATGAAGCACTGGACGCCATGGAATTGCTCGACGTCGCCGATCGTCCGGCGGGAACCTATTCCGGCGGGCTGGTCCGGCGCCTGGAGGTGGCCCAGGCGTTGGTCAACCGCCCGTCACTGCTGGTCCTCGACGAACCGACGGTGGGGCTGGATCCGATCGCGCGCGACCGCGTCTGGACGCACGTGCTGAACATGCAGGGTCAGTTCGGCATGACCGTGTTGCTGACCACGCATTACATGGAAGAGGCCGACGCCCTGTGCGACCGGGTTGCGCTGATGCATCACGGCACGCTGCGCGCCGTCGGGACGCCGACCAAGTTGAAGGCGACGGTCTCGTCGTGCGCCACGCTCGAAGACGTCTTCCGGCACTACACCGCGTCGGACTTGTCGACGCAAGCCGAGGGCTCCGGGTCGTTCCGTGAAATCCGTTCCAGCAGAAAGGTTGCCAGCCGTGCCGGTTGATACCGTCATCAAGCCCACCCCGTTGCCGCTGACTCGTGCGCCGCGCGGGTGGCAACGCCTGCCCGCGACGTTGAGCCGCGTCAGCGCATTCGCGATCGTGGAGATGCAGAAGCTGCGCCGCGATCGCACCGAGCTCGTCACACGGATGGTGCAACCGGCGTTGTGGCTACTGATCTTCGGGACAACGTTCAGCAAGCTGCACGTGATCAATACCGGGCCGGTGTCCTACCTGGCGTTCCTGGCGCCAGGCATCATCGCCCAGTCGGCGCTGTTCATCTCGATCTTCTATGGCGTCCAGATCATCTGGGACCGCGACGCCGGCATCCTGGCCAAGCTGATGGTGACACCGGCGCCCGCGTCGTCGCTGATCTCCGGCAAGGCGTTCGCGGCGGGCGTGCGATCGGTGGCCCAGGTCGTCGGCGTGCTGGCCCTGGCTGATGTGATGGGCATCGGGATGACCATCAACCCGCTGAGGATCCTGGCCGCGATGGCCGTCGTGATGCTGGGTTCGGCGTTTTTCGCTTGCCTGTCGATGACGCTGGCCGGGCTGGTGCGCAGCCGCGACCGGTTGATGGGAATCGGCCAGGCGATCACCATGCCGCTGTTCTTTGCCTCCAACGCGCTGTATCCGGTCGACGTCATGCCGGCCTGGCTGCACGTGCTCAGCACGGTCAACCCGCTCAGTTATGAGGTTCACGCATTGCGGGCGCTGCTGATCGGCACGCCATTCAACCCGCTGGACATACTGGTGCTACTGGTGGCGGCGGTCCTCGGAATCACCACTGCGTCAACGCTTTTGCGACGCCTGGTGACCTGACCCGACCGGCAACCCGAGCGGCTTTCACGGAAGGCTTGCACCTCACGTACCGTCAGGTCGTAGGTTCATGCGATGAGCGGCAACCAGGAGTGGAGCGTCGGTGAACTCGCCGAGGCTGCTGGCGTCACCGTGCGAGCCCTGCACCACTACGAACAGGTCGGGCTGATCGCACCGGCCTCGCGAACGGGCGCGGGCCACCGACGATACACGGCTGAACAGGCGGAAAAGCTCTACCAGATCACCGCCATGCGCAGCCTCGGCTTCCGACTAGAGGAAATCAGACGGGCTCTGGACGGCGAAGACCTCCCGTCCGTGGTCCGGCTCCATCTGCAGCAGGTTCGTGATCGTTTGCGGCAGACCTCGGAGCTGAATCGACGGCTCGAGCGTCTGCTGTCTGCACTCGACTCCTCCGATCACCCGACCGAAGAGATCATTCAAGCAACGGAGGCAACCGTGAACGTGAACCTGACGACGATCTACACCCGTGGCGGCGACGGTGGCGATACCTCAAACGCCGGCCCGGGCCGCGTGCCGAAGGACGACCCGAGGATCGAGGCCGTCGGCGAGGTCGACGAACTCAACGCCCAGCTCGGCGTGGTCCTTACTCATCTACAGGAGGAACCCTTCGCCGGTTGGGTCGCCGAGATCCAAAACGAACTGTTCGACGTCGGCGCCGACCTGTCCAGCCCGGCGGACCGCGAGGGGCTCCGGATCACCGACGCGTACGTCGACCGGTTGGAGCGGCGCTGCGACGAAGCCAACGCCCAACTCACCGCACTGGCGTCGTTCGTGCTGCCCGGAGGCGGCTCAGCTGCGGCGGAACTCCACGTGGCCCGTACCGTCTGTCGCCGGGCGGAGCGTCGAGCAGTGTCCGTCGATGATCTGAACCCGGAGATCGTCCGGTACCTGAACCGCCTCTCCGACCTGCTGTTCATTGTCGCGCGAGCCGTCTCTGTCGATCAGCGGACCTGGGTTCCCCGGGCGACAATGTCTGCAGTACAACAGAATTCGTAGCCGCAGTACCCGCCCCGGCTGAATTTGCCTCAGCCGAATACATTTTCGGCGCTCGGTCCCGCCGAGTCGTAATCGTTATCTGCCGGTGACACTCGCGTCTCAATCGTTAGCGAACCGCGACCGCACACCCCGAGGCGACTGACAGGCTTGTAGTTACTTGCGTGTTTGACTGCCACAGACAGCTATTCGACCGCTTATGCGGCAAATGAAAGTTGGGATAGGAGCTATGAAGTTCGCAGAGAAATTCCGCGGTGCGGCAGCACACTTGCCGCGCAGATTGGCAATCGCGGCCATCGGGGCAGCACTGCTGGCCGGTCTGGTCGGTGCTATCGGCGGCTCGGCGACCGTGGGGGCATTCTCCAAAAAGGGTCTGCCGGTCGAGTATCTACAAGTCCCGTCAGCGGCCATGGGCCGCAACATCAAGGTCCAGTTCCAGGGCGGCGGACCGCACGCGGTCTACCTGCTCGACGGGCTGCGCGCCCAGGACGACTTCAACGGTTGGGACATCAACACTCCCGCGTTCGAGGAGTACTACCAGTCCGGCCTGTCGGTGATCATGCCGGTCGGCGGACAGTCCAGCTTCTATAGCGACTGGTACCAGCCGGCTTGCGGCAAGGCGGGCTGCCAGACCTACAAGTGGGAAACCTTCTTGACCAGGGAGCTTCCGACGTACCTGCAGGCGAATCGGGGCATCTCGCCGAACGGCAATGCCGCCGTGGGTCTTTCGATGGCCGGCGGTTCGTCAATGATCCTGGCCGCGTACTACCCGCAGCAGTTCTCCTACGCGGCGTCGCTGTCCGGCTTCCTGAACCCCTCCGAGGGTTGGTGGCCGACGCTGATCGGTCTGGCGATGGGCGATGCGGGCGGTTACAACGCCACCAACATGTGGGGCCCGACCAGCGACCCGGCCTGGAAGCGTAACGACGCGATGGTCCAGATCCCCCGCCTGGTGCAGAACAACACCCGCATCTGGGTGTATTGCGGCAACGGCACTCCGAACGAGCTTGGCGGCGATAGCATGCCGGCCAAGTTCCTGGAGCAGTTCACGCTGCGCACCAACGAGCAGTTCCGCGACAACTACACGGCAGCGGGCGGCCGCAACGGAACGTTCAACTTCCCGCCCAACGGAACGCATGACTGGGGCTACTGGAACCAGCAACTGGTCGCGATGAAGTCCGACATTCAACGGACCCTAAGCGGCGGTCAAGGCGCCAC
>NZ_JBAPRN010000372.1:0-7128 GCF_049281135.1 Mycobacterium sp.
GAGCTGGACCTGGCGCGCCTGGTGGCGCCGGTGGTCCCGGTGGCCACGGCCCTGGTGGGCCGGGCGGTCCTGGTGGACCTGGCGCACCGGGCAGCCCCGGCGGACCTGGCGCACCTGGCAGCCCCGGCGGACCGGGTGGAGCTCATGAGCCTGGTGGACCGGGCGGGCCTGGCGGCCCCGGTGGCCCCGGTGGTCCCGGTGGCCCCGGTGGCCCCGAACCTCACGGGCCGGGTGGTCCCGGTGGACCGCCACCGCCGCCATACGTCCAACACGGTTTCTACGACCGGCCTGGACCCCAGATGGGCGGCCCCAGGGACGTCCCCCACGGGTTCAGCGCGCCCGATCACGGGGCGCCGCCTCCACCCCGGGAACACGGATTCGGCTGGAACGGTGGGCCTCCGCCCGGTGCTCCGCCGCCGTTCTGGGACGGACCGCCGCCTCCAGGTGGCTGGGGCGGGCCTCCGCCTCCCGGTGGTTGGAACAGCCCATGGAACGGGCCGGCGCGCGATCTCGCAATCGCGCAGCGCGATTTCGGGCCGTTCAGTTACAGCGGGTACAACGCGATTCCGGTGTTCAACCCGCTGTTCGGCGGCTGGGGCTTCTGGCTCTTCGGTCTCTGGGTCCCGCTGTACTGACCCAAGCGCACGACTGACCTCTCGTCTTCGATGCACTAGCTACGAAGACGAGAGGTTCGTCGTGTTTGGCCCGGTCCGCGAAACGGCCCCGAGTCGCCGCGTCGCGGCTGGAAAGAATGCATACGGCGAGAGTCCGGTGCAAGAATGTCCGGCGTGGCTACGTACCAAGGTAGGGCGCTCGCAGATGTCAGTCTCACCGGACGCGACTTAGGGGAGGCGCTCGAACTATTCATTTCCCGACGTGATCCGAGCCTGGAGAACATTCAGATCAAGCGCGCGACCCCGACGGGTGACGTGGACACGCGGATGCAGCCCCACAAGCGGTGGTACGAAGTCGTTTTCGAGGTCGACGACAACCCCGATGACGACGAAGACGCTGACGACGAACCCTTCGAGGCACGTAAAAAGGCGGAGGCGAAGGCCAGAGCAGCGGAAAAAGCGCGAGTGAAGGATTGGACAGGGCGTAAGCAGACGGTGTTCCCGCCTAGCGATAGGTGGCCGGAAGCCAATCAGTGACGCGAATCGAGCTTCATCGCCGATGATGTAAGGCAGCAGACCCAAAGGAGTGTGGCTGACGTGTCGGTACTGGATCGAGCTCGTGGGATGCGCGACCTGGTCTCCGCCGAGGCTGCGGAATCCGAACGTTTACGAACGCTCTCGCCGGCGATCGTCGACGAGATGTGGGCCTCTGGCCTGATGGTGGCGTTCAACCCGAAGGCAGCCGGCGGAGTCGAGCCGTCCTTCGAGGAGATGATCGATACCTGGATCGAAATGGCATGGCAGGACGGTTCTTTCGGCTGGATCGGGATCGCCAACCTGCCGTCGACGTTCGCCGCGGCCACCTACCTTTCCGACGAGGGCTTCGATGAGATATTCACCAGGAACGACAGCCGCATCACCATCGGCGGTCAGTACTTTCCCAACGGTCAGGGAGCAGCAGTCGACGGCGGCTACCGGTTGAGCGGTGCGTGGAGTTTCGGCTCCGGCACCGGACACTCGGCCTACATCGGCGCCGGCTTCTTCCCGATGGACGACGGTGAAATGCGTTGGGTCAGTGAGGGCATTCCCGACATGCGGGTCGCGTTCTTGCCTCGCGAGGACGTCAACTTCACCGACGGATGGCATGTCCAGGGGCTCAAGGGCACCGGCTCGTACGACTACAACGTCGCCGACGTGTTCGTGCCGGAATGTCGAACCATGCCGCTGTTCGCCCGTGAGCCTTTCCGCGGAAGCTCGCCAGCCAGCCGGATGGGCCTGATGCCCATCACCGCTGCCGGCCACGCCTCGTTCGCCCTCGGGGTCGCCAAGAGCATGCTCGACGACGTCGAGGAACTCGCGGCCACGAAGGTGCGGATGAGCGATATGGCGACGCTGGCCAGCCGTCAGACCTTCCAGAAGGGTCTCGCCCACCACGTGGCTGCCTGGCGGGCGGCTCGGCTGCTGGTCATCGACGCCTTTTCCACGGCAGAGGCAGCGGTTGACGCAGGCAACGACTTGACGCCCCAGTTGCGCGCCGACATGAGGGTGGCGGCGGTGTACGCCACCGACACTGCACGGGCGGCCGCCGAATGGGCGCATCTGGCGGCTGGGACCACCGCGATCCGCGAAGGTAGCCGACTCGAGCGCGCATTCCGTGACATCTACACCGGCACCCAACACGCGTTCATCAGCGAGAAGGTGGCAATGGACGTCGCGCAGATCTGGCTGGGCATCATCGATGACCAATTCGGACTCTGATTGCGGGGCGGCCCAATTCGAGAGGATTAGCCATGGTGAGCGTCGATCGCGCCCGTTCACGCACGTTCGTCGTCACCGGTGCGGCGTCGGGGATTGGCCTGGCTACCGCCGAGCGACTGCTGGCCGAAGGCGGCAGTGTCGTCGGCGCCGACCTGGCTGCCCCTCCTGACCTTGGCCCCGACTTCCGGTTCGTGGCCGCCGACATCACTGACGAGGCCGCAGTCGGAGCCGTGTTCACCGCTGTGACGGACCGGCTCGACGGCGTGGTGCACGCCGCCGGGGTCGCGGGCGGAGGCCCGGTGCATCTGCTGGACCGCGCCGAATGGGAACGGGTGATCGCGATCAACCTCACCGGCACCTTTCTCGTCGCAAAAGCGGCTCTGGCCCGAATGATCGAACAACCCCGGGTCGACGGCGAACGGGGTTCGATCGTGACGTTGGCCAGCATCGAAGGTCTGGAAGGTACCGCGGGTGGCAGCGTCTACAACGCCGCCAAGGGTGGTGTCGTGATGCTCACCAAGAACATCGCGCTCGACTACGGCCCAAGCGGTATCCGGGCCAACGCGATCTGCCCGGGCTTCATCGAAACACCATTAACCGAAAGCGTTTTCGGCTTGCCGGGGATGGAAGGACCGCGAGCCTCGGTCACCGAGGAGCACGCCCTGCAGCGGATGGGCCGCCCAGAGGAGATCGCCGCGATGGCGGCTTTCCTGGTGTCGACCGATGCGTCCTTCGTCAGCGGCCAGGCAATCGCCGTGGATGGCGGTTACACAGCCGGCCGCGATCACGGGGTGGTGCAGCTCTTCGGATTTCCGACCTGAGGGGGCGGGTTCATGTCGGACAAGTCGACGATGCAGTTAGCGTGCGAGGAACGCCAGGACTTTGTCGATTTCCTCGATGGACTCTCCGGAGAGCAATGGGAGCAACCGAGTTTGTGCGAGCTCTGGCGAGTGCGCGACGTCGTCGCACACGTCGTCAGCTACGAAGAACTGAGCCGCTGGCAGGTAGTGCGCCGGTTTGCCAAGGGTGGGCTGCGGCCCCTGCGGATCAACGCGCTCGGTGTCGCCGAGTACGCGCCGCGCGAGCCCAAAGAGCTCACGCAGCTGATGCGTGCCTCGATACCGCCGCGAGGACTCACTTCGGCATTCGGAGGCATGATCGCCTTGGTCGACGGCATGATCCATCACCAGGACATCCGGCGGCCGCTCGGTCAGCAGCGGGTCATCCCGCCGGACCGCCTGCGCAGGGTGCTGAACTATGCCCTGACGTCGCCGGCGACTCGCGGCGCCCACCGAACTCGTGGCGTGCGACTGGTCGCCACCGACCTGGACTGGAATCACGGTGACGGACTCGAGGTCACTGGCCCGGCAGAAGCGTTGTTGATGGCGATGGCCGCGCGGCCGGACGCCTTCAGTCAATTGACCGGGCCGGGTAAAGAGCTTCTAACCCAGCGCATTTGCGGCTAGAGCACCAACGCGCGTCAGTCGACGAGGATGCACGTCGACAGCGCAGCGTCCACGCTGATATCGACGGGCAGCGTCTCACTGAGACCACACGCCTTCAGGATCCGGGAGACGACCGGCTGGTTGCTCACCAGCCGCATCTCGACTCCGCGATCACGACAGCGCTCTGCCTCCTCGGCGAGCGCGGAGTATGCGCAGCACCCCATGAAGTCCAGGCCGCTGATGTCCACCACGAGCGGTCCAGGGGCAGCGGCGGCTGCTGCCGCCTCGCTCAGCAGGCGTCGCCAAATGGCGTCGTTGGATGCGTCCAGTTCACCGCCGGCGCTGACGATCACGGCCAAGTCGCAGCGTTCGGTCGTCGCTCGCAGGGTGCTCCGTGCTTGCGCCAGTTCAGAAATCAACCGACTGCTCAGCATCAACGGATGGAAAGAAGGGTCGGCAATAGCAAAAGTGCTCATAAGTGCTCCTGATCCGAAGGCGCTCCGCGCCTCGATAGGGAAGCCGGCCCTAGAAGCTTAAGACTGACGTTCAGTTAGGAGATATAACCTTTATAACAGAACGGCATCGAACTGTCCATGCGAAACCGCCTGAGAATTGGGTGAGAACGCCGCGAACCGGGATCTAATGAGCGAACTTTTATCGGGGGATCCCGAGCGTAGATATCGCCATTATGTGCGTGGTCAGAAGCAACGTGACGAACTCCCTACATCAGCAAACCTGCAGGCGTACAACGATTTTCATTCGCACCGCTCAACGCCGCATACCGCGACTGTCTCGGGCGACGCCGCGGTTCAGGTTGCCCAGGTAGCTGTTTAGCAAATCTAGAAACGTAGATGCGCAATTACCGGCGGATTTTTTGTCCGATATTGAAAAGAGGAATGGATCCTTTGCTATGCCATGAGTGGCCGGCATCGACGACGATGACGAAATGTGTGGGACGTTTTCCAGTCCCGACGGCGTTCATGCGGCGGTGGGGTCGGACTCGTCGGAGTGTTCTGCCTCGAGGTCGGCAATCGCGCGGGACGTGCGCTCTCGCAGCAGGATTGCAGCGATCGCCCCGAACACGACGGCGAGAAGTAAAGCGATCCAAGAAAATCGAGTCAGCCAGCGTTCAGCGGCTATGCCCGCGTAGTACACCAACGCTGTGGTGCCGCCGGCCCAACACAGCGCGCCCGACACGTTTGCAACTAAGAACTTTGCGTAGCGCATTTTCAGCGCCCCGGCTAATGGCCCGGCGAATATCCGTAGCAGCGCGATGAAGCGTCCGAAGAAAACCGCCCGTGCGCCCCAGCGATCAAACAGCCGTTCAGCGAACATGACATGTCCGGGACCGAAATGGTGTGGGAAGCGCCGACCCAGCCGGTCGAACAGCGGCAGCCCTAGGCGGCGGCCAATGGCATAGCCGGTCGAGTCGCCGATCACGGCGCCGATCACGGCGGCAGCGCCGACACCGACCGGGTTGACCGCCAGCTCGTGCCGCGACGACAGCAGCGCCGCGCTGACCAGAACGATTTCACCGGGCAGCGGAATACCCAGGCTCTCCACGCCGACGACGGCGCCGACCATCCCGTACACCGCCAGCGGAGGGATCGACTGCAGGAGCGCATCCACGGTCATGGGTTAAGGATGCCCGACCTTTCACAGCACGTTACGGCGGCGGTACCTTTCCGTCATGCGAACAACGGCGCAGCGGGCTGTCGGCGCCTCGGCCCGCATCGCGGCTGACTACCAGGGCAGATCGGGAGCCACATGACCACTGGCCGTTACGACGAGGGCATGGCCGTGCGTCGCGAAGTGCTCGGCGACAGCTATGTGGAACAGGCGAACGCCAAGACCACCGACTTCACCCGGGACTTCCAGCAGATCGTCACCGAATTCGCTTGGGGCACAATCTGGGCGCGACCCGGCCTGGATCGCCGGAGCCGTTCGGTGATCACGCTGACAGCGCTCATCGCCCGCGGGCACCTCGACGAGCTCGCCCTGCACCTGCGGGGCGCACTGCGCAATGGATTGTCGCGCGAGGAGATCAGAGAAGTGCTGCTGCAGGCGGCCGTGTACTGCGGCGTCCCGGATGCCAATGCCGCGTTCCGCGTCGCGCAGCGGGTGCTCGATGAAGCTGACGGGCAACCTGATTCGCGGTGACGAGCGGTTGAAGTGAGCCCCGTGCGGGCCGTCGATCTCGCGATCGTCATCGTGGCGACCAGCATCGCGTGCCCACCGTCGGCCGGCGTCATAGCGGCATCGGTCGTGGCATTCGTGGTGCTGGCTGTCCAGATCGTGATGGTCCGGCCGGGTCTGACCCGCTGTTCAGATCAGCTGCTGGCCGGCTTGGACACACCGCGCTCGCGAGGTCATTACGTCTACGTCGGACTCGAGGCAATCAAGGTGCTGGCCTTGGCCGCGGCCGGACTTCTTCTACTATCCAGTTAAGGAACTTCCGAAGAGCTCTGGGCCGACCAAAGGACTGATGATGGACTCCGTTTCGCTGACCAGCCTGGCTGCAGAACAACTCAACCAGGCGCGGCAGGCACGCAGTGGCCGCGCCTCGCACACTCTGCATGGCGGACACACCCACGAACTGCGGCAGACCCTGGTGGCGTTACTTGCCGGGCAGGAACTCTCCGAACACGACAGTCCCGGGCAGGCATCGCTGCAGGTCTTGCAGGGACATGTGCACCTGACCGCCGGCGCCGACAGTTGGGATGGCAAGACCGGCGACTACGTGGTCATTCCTCCGCAACGGCATTCCCTACAGGCAGTAGACGATTCGGTGGTCATGCTGACCGTCTTCAAAAGCCTCCCTTCGGTTTAGCCCGATGCTGTCGACGCCCTGGTCTCGGGCGATGGGCCTGCGCGTGCCCATCGTCAACGCCCCCATGAGAGGCGTAGCCGGTGGACGCCTGGCCGCCGAGGTCAGCGCCGCGGGCGGACTGGGCATGGTCGGCATGGGCACCGCAGGGTCGACGTCGTCGTTGCACGCCGAATTGCCGCATGTGGCAGAGACATTCGGAATCGGCCTAGTGGACTGGGTGATGCGAAAAGAGGTGGGCCTTTTCGAGGCTGCACTCGCCGCGCAGCCGGTGCTGATCTCGGTCAGCTTCGGCACCGACCTGTCCTGGGTGAGCCGCGTGCACGATGCCGGAATCGCAGCTGCTACGCAGGTTTACAACGGGGCCGAGGCATGCAGAGCGCAAGACGCCGGGATCGACCTGATCGTGGCTCGCGGCAGCGAAGGTGGCGGCCACGGGGATGCGACGATCGGCACGCTGCCGCTGCTCGACGCGGTGCTGGAC
>NZ_JBAPRN010000373.1:0-5039 GCF_049281135.1 Mycobacterium sp.
GACCAGACCGGCGAGTCGAGCGGCCGGGAGGGCCAAGATCACCCCGTCGGCCTGCCACTGGGCACCGGTGTTGTCGCGTACGTTCCAGCCCCCGGCGGGCAGGGCTTCGATGCCGTCCACCGCCGACTGCACCCACGTGGCCCGGCTGCGAAGCGCAAGTTCCTCCACCAGCACCCGGTATCCGCCGCCCACCATGCCGAAGATCGGGCCCGCGGTGACGCTCGTGAGCGCCTGGCGGACCGCATCGGTAACGCTGGTGGCGCCGGCGTCCAAGCCGGCGGCCAGGCTCGGGGCGGCCGAACGAAGGCCGATTGTCGCGGCTGATCCCGCGTAGACCCCGCCGAGCATCGGATCCACCGACCGGGACACCACCTGTTCGCCGAACCGATCGGCGATCAGGTCGGCGACGGCCGGATCGGCGCCTGACTGCCAACTCAACGCCTGATCCGGTTCGGCGGCGATACGGGCCAGGGTGGCGTCGTTGACCAGACCGGCCAGTGACTCCGCCGACGACGGGATGCCATTGAGCGTTCCGGTCGGCAGCGGGTGCAGCCGACTCTGGCTGTAGATCAGTGGACGCGCACCCGTGGTGCCGAGTTGGTCGTTGGCCAGGCCCAATTCGGCGAGCAACGCCGGCATTTCGGGCCGGCGCACCACGAACGCCTCGGCTCCGACGTCGACGGAAACTCCGGCGACCTGCTCGGTGCGCAGCACGCCGCCGAGCCGGTCTGCGGGGTCGAAAAGTGTGATGGTCGCATCGTCACCGGCGCTCTGCCGTAACCGATAGGCCGCGGTCAGGCCCGAGATTCCGCCGCCGACAACACAATACGAACGAGTCATAGCGAGTGGATCAGCGCTACCAGGTCGGTGAGCATCGCCGGATCGGTTTCCGGCAGCACGCCGTGGCCGAGGTTGAAGATGTGCCCGGCCGCGCCGGCGTCCACGGCGCGGCGTCCGTCATCGACCACCGCGCGCGCCACCTGCTCCACCGTCGCCCAGCCGGCCAGCAGCACCGCCGGATCGAGGTTGCCCTGCAACGCTTTTCCGGCCTCGACCCGCGCCGCGGCGTCGACAAGAGAGGTACGCCAATCGACCCCGACTACCGTCGCACCGGCCGTCGACATGGCACCCAGCAGCTCCGCGGTGCCCACCCCGAAGTGCGTCATCGGCACGCCACGATCGGCCAACGTGGCGAACACCCGCGAACTGTGCGGCAGCACGTAGCGCCGGTAGTCGGCCAGCGACAGCACACCCGCCCACGAATCGAACATCTGAATCGCATCCACCCCGGCATCGAGTTGTACCCGCAGGAAACCGATCGTCAGGTCGGTCAGCTTCTCCATCAGCGCATGCCAGCACGACGGTTCGGCCAGCATCATGGCCTTGGTGCGGGCATGGTTGCGGCTCGGGCCGCCCTCGACCAGGTAGGACGCTAGCGTGAACGGTGCGCCGGCAAAACCGATCAGCGGCACCTCGCCCAGTTCACGCACGAGCAGCGAGACGGCATCCGACACCGGCTCAACGCCCTGGGGGTCCAGCGGCCGCAGGGCATCGACGTCGGCAGCGGTGCGCACCGGCGCGGCGATCACCGGGCCGACGTCGGCGACGATATCCACGTCGACGCCGGCACCGCGCAGCGGAACCACGATGTCGGAGAACAGGATTGCCGCGTCGACGTCATGCCGGCGGATCGGTTGCAGCGTGATCTCGGCGACCAGCCCGGCGTCGAAACAGGCTTCCATCATCGTGTTCTGCTTGCGCAGCGCCCGGTATTCCGGCAGGGAACGCCCGGCCTGCCGCATGAACCACACCGGCACTCGGGTGGGTTTGCGGCCGGCGGCCGCGGCCAGGTAGGGCGATTCGGGAAGCGTGCGACGGTCAGTCATCACGATCAATGCTGCCACGACCGCCGTGTGGCGGGTGCGGCGAGCAGCGCCCGGAGCCGTGCGTAACGTCGTCGTCGTCGTCAACGTCCATGAGCCAGGGGTCAGGAGCCGGGATGCCAGTTCGCCACCCAGAAGTCAGCTATGACGAGTTCCCCAGCCTGCGGATCGAACGCGCTGATCATGGCGTGCTGCACCTGATTCTCGACGCGCCCGGGCTGAATTCGGTCGGGCCGCAGATGCACCGCGACCTCGCCGACGTCTGGCCGGCTATCGGTCGTGATCCCGACGTGCGGGCGGTGCTGGTCCGCGGTGAGGGCAGGGCCTTCTCGTCGGGTGGCAGCTTCGACCTGATCGACGAGACCATGGGCGAGTTCGACGACCGGATGCGGATCATGCGTGAGGCCCGCGACCTGGTGCTGAACATGGTCAACTTCGACAAACCGGTGATCTCGTCGATCAACGGCGCGGCGGTCGGCGCGGGTCTGGTGGTGGCGCTGCTGGCCGACGTGTCGGTGGCCGGGCGTACCGCCAAGATCATCGATGGCCACACCAAGCTCGGCGTCGCCGCCGGCGATCACGCCGCCATCTGCTGGCCGCTACTGGTCGGAATGGCCAAGGCCAAGTACTACCTGCTCACCTGCGCCCCGCTGGACGGCGCCGAAGCCGAACGCATCGGGCTGGTCTCGCTCTGCGTGGACGACGCAGAGGTGCTCACCACCGCGACGCGCATCGCAACGGAGCTGGCGCAAGGTGCGCAATCGGCGATCCGGTTCACCAAACACAGCCTCAATCACTGGTATCGGGCGGCCGCACCGGCCTTTGAAACATCTCTTGGCCTGGAGTTTTTGAGCTTCGGCGGCCCGGACGTGCGAGAAGGGCTGGCCGCCCACCGCGAGAAGCGCCCGGCACGTTTCACCGCCGACTAGGACGACATGACGCCCCAGCACCTGCCCTCCCACGCCGGACCCCGGCGACCGAAACGGCGCGCCTGTGTCGCCGCGTCGCCGGATAGGTCTAGCGTCAGACGCTGTGACCCGCCAGCAACGACGCGGAGCGGGGCGACGGACAATTGCGGCGCCCGTGACCTCGGCCGTCGGCGACGGGGGGCGGAGCGACGAGGAGGAACGGCGCGTATGACAGCAGCCGAACCGGTCCCGTTTCGCGAAGCCGTAGCGGCGATGAGCGGAGCCAGCGTCCGACCCGAAATCGAGCTGGGCCCCATCCGGCCGCCGCAGCGTCTCGCGCCATACAGCTACGCGCTGGGCGCTGAGGTCAAGCGTCCCGAAGTCGATATCGTCCCGGAGCGGTCCGACGGTGACGCGTTCGGCCGGTTGATCCTGCTCTACGACCCCGAAGGCGCCGACGCCTGGGACGGCACCATGCGGCTGGTCGCCTATATCCAGGCCGATCTGGATTCCAGCGAAGCGGTCGACCCGCTGCTACCGGAGGTCGCGTGGAGCTGGCTGGTAGAGGCGCTGGACGCACGCGCCGAGCAGGTCACCGCGCTCGGCGGTACGGTCACCGCCACCACCTCGGTGCGCTACGGCGACATCTCCGGTCCACCGCGCGCACACCAGCTGGAACTGCGCGCGTCGTGGACGGCACTCACCACCGACATCGGTACCCACGTCGAGGCGTTCTGCGAAGTGCTCGAGCACGCCGCGGGGTTGCCACCGGTTGGGGTGACAGATTTGGGCACCCGGTCGCGCGTTTGACATGGCTCCGGAGCCGACAGAAGCACCAACCGAAACGCCCGACGCCGCGGAACCTGACGTCACCCCGCTGCTCCACCCCACCGACGGGGTGCCCGACCTGTCCACGACCGCCGGCGAGATCACGGCCGCCGCTGAGTTGCTCGCGGGCGGCCACGGCCCGTTCGCGGTCGACGCCGAGCGGGCCTCGGGTTTCCGATACTCCAACCGCGCGTACCTGATTCAGATCCGGCGGGCCGGCGCCGGCACCGTTCTCATCGACCCGGTCAGCCATGGCGGCGACCCGCCGACCGTGCTTCGGCCCGTCGCCGATGTGCTGGCCGACGACGAGTGGATCCTGCACGCAGCCGATCAGGATCTGCCGTGCCTGGCGGAGGTCGGCATGCAGCCGCCGGCGTTGTACGACACCGAGTTGGCCGGCCGGCTGGCCGGCTTCGACCGAGTCAACTTGGCAGCGATGGCGCAGCGGCTGCTCGGTGTCGGGCTGGCCAAGGGCCACGGCGCGGCGGACTGGTCTCGACGTCCCTTGCCGGAGGCCTGGCTCAACTACGCGGCCCTGGACGTCGAGGTGCTCATCGGCCTGCGCGAGTCGATCGCAGCCGTGCTCGCCGAGCAGGGCAAAACCGCCTGGGCCGCAGAAGAATTCGACTACCTTCGGATCGGCGCCGGCCAAACCCCACCCGCGACCCGCCGAGATCGCTGGCGCCGCACCTCCGGCATTCACCGGGTCCGCAACCAGCGTGGTCTGGCCGCCGTGCGCGAATTGTGGACGGTCCGAGACGAAATCGCGCAACGCCGCGACATCGCCCCAGGGCGCATCCTGCCCGACTCCGCGATCATCGACGCCGCCAGCGCCGACCCGAAGACCCTAGACGAGCTGGTCGCCCTGCCGATCTTCGGCGGAAAACGGCAACGCCGTAGTGCCGCCACATGGTTGGCAGCGCTGAAGGCCGCGCGCGAAAGCCCTGGCCCTGGCGACGAAACCGAACCGCCCAACGGTCCACCACCGCCGGCGCGCTGGGCTCGACGCAGGCCGGAGGCCGCAGCGCGGCTCGATGCGGCCCGCGCCGCGCTACGGGAGTTGTCCGAACAGGTGACGGTGCCATCGGAGAACCTGGTCACGCCCGACCTGGTCCGGCGGCTGTGCTGGGATTGGGAGGCACCCGCCGGCGACGACACCGCCGCCGCGGTCGACAAGTTTCTAGCCGCTGGTCAAGCAAGAAACTGGCAGCGCGAATTGGTGGTGCCCGTGTTGGCCGCGGCGTTGCAACCGCCGCAGCCCCCCGCCGAAACGTAAGCCATTGCGACGCTGCCCGGGGCATTGTCAATCGGTGAATGCAACACGGGTTAGGCGGCTTCGGCTAGGAGTTGGGCGAGCCGTTGAGCCGGTGTGTCGAGGTTCAGGGTTGGTCGGGGGCGTTGGTTGAGGGTGTCTTGGATG
>NZ_JBAPRN010000374.1:0-3959 GCF_049281135.1 Mycobacterium sp.
GGCTGCAATGGCAGCTCGACGAGCAACTCGCCACCACGCAGTCGCAGGCGATTTCCGCGGGAATGTCGCTGGGGATCATGCACGACCTCGCCGTCGGCGTGCATCCCAACGGCGCCGACTCCTGGGCGCTGCAGGACGCGTTGGCCCTCGGGGTGTCCGCCGGCGCGCCGCCAGACGAGTTCAACCAGCTTGGCCAGGACTGGTCGCAACCGCCGTGGCGTCCGGACCGCCTCGAAGAGCTGGAGTATCAACCGTTCCGGGCCCTGATCCGCAGCGTGTTACGGCACGCCGGCGGGGTGCGCATCGATCACATCATCGGCTTGTTCCGGCTGTGGTGGATTCCGAAGGGCCAAGCCCCCACCGAGGGCACGTATGTCCGTTATGACCACGAGGCGATGATCGGCATCGTCGCGCTGGAGGCTTATCGCGCCCTGGCGCTGGTGGTTGGTGAGGATCTGGGCACCGTTGAGCCATGGGTGCGCGACTATCTACGGGGACGCGGCGTGCTCGGCACGTCGATTCTGTGGTTCGAACTGGACCGCGACGGTGGTGGCGGTCCGCTGCCGGCCGAGCGCTGGCGCGAATATTGCCTGTCGTCGGTGACCACTCACGACCTACCGCCGACCGCCGGCTATCTCGCCAACGAGCATGTGCGCCTACGGGATTCGCTGGGCTTGTTGACCCGGCCGGTCGAGCAGGAGCTTGCGGCCGCCGAAGCCGAGCGGGCGGCGTGGCTGGCGGAGTTGCGTCGAGTCGGCCTGCTGTCGAAACACGCCGACGTCGAGGAGACCGTGCTCGCCCTGTACAAGTATTTGGGCCGGACGCCGTCGCGGCTGCTTGGCCTTGCCCTGACCGACGCTGTTGGCGATCAGCGCACGCAGAACCAACCGGGCACCACCGATGAATACCCCAACTGGCGGGTTCCGCTGAGTGGTCCCGATGGCCGCCCGATCCTGCTCGAAGACGTGTTCACCAATCACCGCGCGATCGCTCTGGCCGACGCCATGCG
The DNA here is from genome assembly GCF_049281135.1 of Mycobacterium sp. Lineage (GTDB taxonomy): Bacteria > Actinomycetota > Actinomycetes > Mycobacteriales > Mycobacteriaceae > Mycobacterium. Next base: position 1,010 of record NZ_JBAPRN010000374.1, read on the forward strand.
AGCCCAGACGGCCGTCCGCCCGGCCGAACCGGCCTGTTAGCTTCAATTTGCCATGAAGACCGTCAAATTCGCCGTCGTCGCCCCGGTCGCTGCCGGTGTTACCGCAGACCCGCGGTGGATGGCGCCGTTCGCCCGCCACGTTGAAGCATGCGGCTTCGAATCGATCGTCGCCGTCGAGCACACCGTCCTGGCGACTCGCTACGACAGCGTTTATCCCTACGACCCTTCGGGCCGGGTGGAATTGGCGTCCGACTGCCCAGTCCCCGATCCGCTTGACCTGCTGGCGTTTCTCGCCGCCCACACCGATCGGCTCGGGCTGGCCACCGGAGTTCTCGTGCTGCCCAACCATCATCCGGTGGTGCTGGCCAAGCGGGTGGCGACCGTCGATGCGTTGTCGGGTGGAAGGCTTCGGTTGTGCGTCGGAGTGGGCTGGCTGCGAGAAGAGATCGAGGCGTGCGGCACCGAGTTCGAAAGCCGGGGTCGACGCGCCGACGAGCAGTTGGCGGTGCTGCGGGGGTTGTGGGATCCGCAGCCGAACGGCGTCACTCATCACGGCGAGTTCTTCGAGTTCGCCAATGTGGTCTGCAGTCCGAAACCAGTTGCCGGGAAGCATCTTCCGTTGCATATTGGCGGACACAGTAAAGCGGCGGCCCGACGGGCCGGTCGCTTCGGCGATGGCTTTCAGCCGTTGGGAGTGGCCGGCTCCAAGCTGGAGGTATTGCTGGGGTTGATGCGCGACGAGGCGGCGGCCGCCGGACGCGATCCGGCAGATATCGAAGTGTCGCTGGGTCATTCGGTCACCAAAGTCGACCCCGAGCGCGCTGAGCGATTGGTCGCCCAAGGCGCCGGTCGACTGGTGCTGGCCATGCCGCCGACCACCGACCTCGAGCAGGCCAAGGACGAGCTGTCGGCCTGTGCCCAACGGCTTTCCCTGTCGACATGACGCTCAGCGGGCTCGACCGGGCGGCTCTCGCCGATCTCGTACATCGTTACGCCGCATATGTCGACGACCGTCGATTCGATGCTGTCGCAGATCTTTTCACCGAAGAAGCGGAACTGACACTGCCTGACCCGCCGGCGACGTTGGAACCGGTTCGCCAGCACCGTGGTCGTGCGGCCATCAGGGACGTGGCGGCTACCGTCGCTGCCACAATCCGCACCCAGCACGCCGTTATCGGCGAGGTCTATGACGCCGGTCCCCGGCCCGGAACTGCCCGCGGGCGCATCGCCTGCATTGCGCATCATTGGATCCAGCACGGGGATCAGCTCCGCGACGCGACCTGGCATCTGCGATACGACGACGAATATCAGTGCATCGACACGACGTGGCGGATTCGCAGCCGGGTTTTGACGATCGACGCCATTGACAACCGGCAGGTGCGGCAGGTGCGAGGTGCGTCTTCGGGCTGACGGCCGATCAGGCTCTGGTACCCCGGCCGGCAAGTTCTTCGAGTAAATCAGCTGCCCTGGTGAGGCTTTCGGCAGGTGTACTCATTTTCGTCGCCACCGTGCGCGCCTGCGCGGCGTATTTCGGAGAGAGGATCTGGTGCAGGTCGGCGGTCAGCGAATCCAGAGTGCTGTCCGAAAAGCGCCGCCCGAAGCCGACTTCGAGGTATTCGATGGCCGCCGCCCACATCGGCTGATCGAGCCCGTTCCAGAGGATCAACGTCGGAGTTCCAGCGCGCAGGCCGGCTGCCGTCGTACCGGCGCCGCCGTGGTGCACTACCGCGCAGCAGGCCGGGAATATGGCCGCATGGTTCACCTCACGCACGACCTTGACGTTGTCTACATTCGGGACACCACCAAAGTCGTTGACGTCCATGCATATCAAGGCTCGGGCGCCGACCCGCGAACACGCGGCGCCGACCACGGCGATCGTGTCAGTTGGCGCGGGCATTGGTGTGCTGCCGAAGCCGAAGTACACGGGCGGCGGTCCAGCAGCGATCCACGACAGCGCCTCGTCGTCGGTGTCGGTGGGTAATTGCAGCGTCAGCGCGCCGACGAAAGGCCGTCGATCGTCTTCAGCCGCCCATTGGGCCGCCAAGGCGGGCAGGCAAAGCTCCTCGTACGCCTGGATCTCCAGCGGTCGCTCGCCCGGTTGCGGTTCGTCGGGCAAGCCGAGCGCCTGGCGCTGGGCGCGATCAGTCTGCGTCGTCGCGCCGCCCGGCGGAGATCCGGGTTGCAGGATCTGCGACGGGAAGAAGTGCAGCGCCGCCAGCGGAATACGGCGATACTCAGCGATATTGGCGGCCGGCACCTGCTCGGTCATCCCCGCCACCAGCAGGTCGGCGTCACCGGTCAAAGACGCCAAAGTCGCGTGCTTCTCCGCCACGACCTGAGCAACGTATTCGACGGCTTGCGGGATTGTGCCGGCTGGGTTCTGCAGCATCCGGGTGAAGTCCTCGTCACCGAGGAGTTCCTGCCAATCCCGTCCATACGGGACCGAAACAAGACCCGCCGTCTCGACGTACGCCCTCATCTCCGGCGACACCGTTGCGGCCATGCGTACATCGTGACCCCGGCGGCGCAGTTCCGCGCCGACGGCGAAAGCGGGCTCGACATCGCCCCGACTGCCATAGGCCGCCACGACGATCTTCATGGGAGGAAACCTAACTTGCAGTGAAGCGGCTCAGTCAATTTTCGGCAGCGGAATACCCTCGCTGGTCGAGAACGCAGCGTCGCTTTGCGTCGAGAGCCCCAGCGATACGATCGAACGGGCGAAGAGGGCATCGGTGAGATATGCCAGCGCGACAGCCCATCGGTTGACCCCGCGAGGTATCGCATACAAGTGGTAGGCGCGGGTGACGAATTTGGCTGGGAATCCTGACAGTTGGATCTTCAATGGGTTTGCCACTGCCTGATGCGGCCCCAGGTCGACCACCAAACCCATGTCGTGGTGCCTGTACTCACGCTTCTTCCCGCGCCCGAGGCTGGCGGCCACGTTGCCGCC
>NZ_JBAPRN010000375.1:0-13494 GCF_049281135.1 Mycobacterium sp.
GTGAGGACCCGCATGGCGGCCGCACCGGCCGTCGGGTCAGCGACCAAGCGCAGCATCGCGACCACGTCGGCCACTTCAGGCACCGAGAGCAAGCCGGCCAGTCCGACCACTTCCACCGGGACACCGCGAGCGCGCAGCGCGGTGGCGATAGGTGCCGCATCGGCGTTGCGGCGCAACAGAACCGCCGCGGTCGGCGGCGCGACGCCGTCGGCGGCGGCCTGCTGGTAGCGCTGCTGCAGATGATTGGCGACCCACTCCCGTTCGGCCTGCACATCGGGCAACAACGCACAGCGCACCGTGCCGGGTTCGGCGTTGGGACGGGAGCGAAGCGCACGCACCGCCACCGATCGTTGTCGGGCTTCCGCCGAGACGGCGTTGGCGACGTGCAAGGCCGACGGTGGGTTGCGCCAGCTGGTCCGCAGCTCCAGCACCGGCGCGGGGGTGCCTTCGGGCAGCGGGAAGTCAGTGGTGAACCGCGGCAGGTTGGTCGCCGAGGCGCCGCGCCAGCCGTAGATGGACTGGATCGGGTCGCCGACGGCGGTCAACGCCAGTTCTTCGTCGACGCCGCCGCCGAACAGCGACGACAACAGGACGCGCTGGGCGTATCCGGTGTCCTGGTATTCATCGAGCAGTACCACTCGGTAGCGACTGCGCAACTGCTGACCGACCTGCGGGACCGCCGAGACCAACCGCGCGGCCGAGGCCATCTGGCCGCCGAAGTCCATCACCTTCTCCGCCCGCATCCGCCGGTGCAGGGCGTCGATCAGCGGCACCAGCTCGGTGCGCTCGGCTTGGGTGGACAACATTCGCAGCAACCACTGGCTCGGGCCGCGGTCCCGCTGGTAAGGGCCGGCGGGCAAGGTGTGCACCAGCCGTTCGAGCTCGACATGGGTATCGCGGAGCTGGTCGGTGTCAACCAGATGCTCGGCGAGTTGACCCGACAGCCGCAGCACCATCGCGGTGACCGCGGCCGGGTTCTTCTCGGTGCGCAGCTCACCGGAGTATGCGTTGACGACGTCGAAGGCCAGCTGCCAGAGCTCAGTCTCGCTGAGCAGCCGCGTGTCGGGTTCGATCGGCGCGTGCCCAACACCCGTTGAGAGCAAACCGTATTCGCGCAGCAGTTGGCCCGCGAAGGCGTGATAGGTGCCGACCACCGGCGCACCGCCGGGCTCGTCGACCGGCAGACCGGCCTGGCTGCCGACGATCAATCCGGTGCCGGCAAGCCGGGCCAGCCTGGACCTCACCCGTCGTAGCAGCTGTCCGGCCGCCTTGCGGGTGAAGGTCAGACCGAGCACCTGGCCCGGCTCGGCATAGCCGTTGGCCACCAACCACACCACCCGTGCCGCCATCGTCTCGGTTTTTCCGGCGCCCGCGCCCGCGATGACAACCAGCGGTCCCGGTGGCGCGGCGATGACCGCCGCCTGTTCCGCAGTGGGCTCGAAAAGACCTAGTGCGCTTGCTAATTCGCAAGGGCTGTAGCGTGCTGACACCGATGCCAGGGCGGTCATAGCGACCCCTTTCCGTCGATGCCCGTGTGGGCGGGGCAGCTTGGCCGCAGCGGGCAGTGCGCGCAGCCGTCGTTGATTCGGGCGACGAACTGCGGCCCGGCCGTCGCATCGGCCGCGTCGCGGATGCTTTTCCGCCAGTGTTGACGCGCTTCGGGTGTCAACGAGTCCTGCTCGCGTTCGGTGGCACCTGCCGCGCCCGTCTTCCCCAGGTAGACCAGCCGCCCGCCGCCGGGTTCGTCACCGTGAGCCACCAGGCCCTCGGCCACCGCGAGCTGATAGGCCGCCAGCTGGGCGTGCCGCTGCGCATCGTCCTTGCTCACCGGTGTCTTGCCGGTCTTGACATCGACGATCACCAGCCGGCCCGCGGCGTCGCGTTCGATCCGGTCGACCCGGCCTAGCAGCCGCACCCCGCGGTCGATGACACCGCCATCCAGGACACCGTCGACGTCGACCTCGACGCCGACCTCAGTCAGCTCACCGCGGGTTTGCGCCCGCCAAGTCAGGAACGTCTCGATCATCGCCCGATGCCTGGCCAGCTCGTTGGCCGAATACCACTGCGATTCGAACGGCAACTGCTGCCATGCCCGCTCCAGGGCAGCCAGCAGTTCAGCCTCGCCGCCAGCCGGTTGGGCGATCAGCGCGTGCAGCACCGAACCGACCGTTGACCCCAGATCGCGGGGATCGGTCCCGCCGTGTCGCTCGGCCAGCCAGCGCAGCGGGCAGTCGGTCAACGTCTGCAGGCTTGACGGGGTCAGCGTGACGATATGGTCGTCGCCGCTCCACATCGGTTCGGTGGTACTAACCGGTGACATGCCATACCAGCCGGCCGGGTCGGCGCTCGGCACGCCTGCCGCCGCCAGCCGAGCCAATTGTGTTGCCGCGCAGTTCCGCATCGTGTCGCTGACCACGCCTTGGGGCGCGCACACCACGCCGCGCAGCCGACCGACCACCGCGGTCGCCGACAGCACTCGAGGCGCCGTCACCGGCTGGAGCGCGGCGTCGGCGGATCCGGTGGCCCACTGCGCGATCTCGGCGAAGAACGGCGACGGCATGTTGGCTTCGTCGTCGCCGTTCGCCTCTCCGTCGACCGCCGTCACGATCAACCGCCTGCGGGCCCGGCCCATCGCGGCCACCAGCAGTCGCCGCTCCTCGGCGAGCAGCGGTGCCCGCATCGACGCGCTCTCGGCAACCCCGTCCAGCACGTCCAGGAGTCGCTGTGTGCCGAGCACCCCCCCACGTGGAGTCGTATTGGGCCACAACCCTTCCTGCAGGCCTGCGATAACCACGAGATCCCACTCGTGGCCGATCGCCGCGTGCGCGCTGAGCACCGCGACCTCCTCGGCGGCGGCCGCCGGCGCAGGCCCCGCCGCCAACAGTCGGTGCGTGACCAGGTGGTCGATCAGCCCGCGCAGCGACGCACCGGCGGTGCGGGACAGGTACTCGTTGCCGGCGTCAAACAGTGCCGTCACCGCGTCGAGGTCACGGCCGGCCTGCGCACCCGACGTCCCACCGCGCTCGCACGCGGTCAGCCAACGGCGTTGCAAACCAGAGCGGTGCCAGGCCGCCCACAGCGTGTAGCGCGGGTCTTCCCCGCGCCGATGCGAGCCCGCGGCGGCATCCAGCACCGCGCGGACCCGCTGCAACGGCCTGGCCTGAGTCGCGGCCAGCCGGGCCGTGGAGCCGCCGTTCAACGCATCGACCAGCAGGTCGCCGAATTCCCTTGAGGATCCTTGGGTTTCGGCGCGGCGCAGCGTCCGTCGCAGCTGGCGAAGCGAAACCGGATCGACGCGACCAATCGGCCCGGTCAGCAGCGCGAGCGCCTGCTCGCCGTTCAGCCCGTCGGCGGTGGCGGCCAGCACTGTCAGCAGCGCCTGCACCGCGGGTTGCGCAGCCAGCGGGCCGGTGACCGCCAACGGGGCCACCGGAACACCTGCGCGGGCCAGTGCATGCGGCAGGCCGGCGGCGGCGCGCGGCACCGACCGGACGATGACCGCCATCTGCGACCACGGCACACCGTCGACGAGGTGCGCGCGACGCAGCACGTCGGCGATCATCGCCGCCTCGGAGTTGGCTGAGGTTGCGAGCTTCACCAGCACCGAACCCGAATCCTCTCCGGTGCCCTCGATTCCGCCGCCGCCGCGAAGCCGCCCGGCGATGCCGGAAACGGCCCGCGCTACGGCCGGAGCGCAGCGGTACGACGTCGTCAAGGTGACCGCAGGAGTGCCCTCACCCAGCAGCGCGGTCGGCTCAGCGCCGCGGAAGCCGAATACCGCCTGGTCCGGGTCACCGGCGAGCAGCGTGAGTTCCGCACCGGCAGCCAGCACCCGCACCAGCAGGGCGGCCTGCGGATCGAGTTGCTGCGCATCGTCAACCAGCAGAACGCCGATGCGGGCGCGTTCGGCCGCCAGCAGTTCGGGATCGACGGCGAACGCTTCGAGTGCGGCCCCGACCAGTTCGGCCGCGCCCACTGCCGGAGTCGTCGCCTGCGGAGCTGCCGTCCCGGCGGCTGCGCGCAGCAGCATCACCTGTTCGTAGTTACGCGCGAACCGGCCGGCGGCGGCCCATTCTGGACGACCTGACAGCCGGCCCACCCGCTCGAGTTGCTGAGGATCGACCCCACGTTCGGCGCAACGGGTCAGCAGCTCCCGTAATTGGGCGGCGAAACCGGCAGTACCCAGGGCCAAGCGCAGCTCGGCCGGCCATGGCGTCGACGCATCGGGACCGTCGGCGATCTCACCGGCCAACAAGTCGGCGATGATGGCATCCTGTTCGGCGCTGGTGACCAGCCTGGGCGGCGGACCGCCGGCGCGTTGCGCCGCCAGCCGCAGCACCGCGAACGCGTAGCTGTGCACGCTGCGCACCAACGGCTCCCGGATCACCGCGGGGCGGGCACCGATGTTCTGGGGGCCCAGCAGCTTCGCCGTCAGCGCGCTACGCGCCTGCGCCGAGATGCGGCCCGAACCGGTCAGCAGCAATACCGATTCCGGATCGGCGCCCCCATGGATGCGCGTGGCCGCGGCGTCAATCAGCAACGAGCTCTTACCCGTTCCCGGCCCACCGAGCACGCGCACCATCCCGCGCAGATCGGGATCGAGCATGGTGCGGGCCTCCGAGCCCCAGCGGTAAGACATAACGGGAATGACACCACGGGGGTCCGACAAGTCGGCCCGGTCGACGATGGGTGACCGCCCGGCTGGCACCATTCAACGCGTGACCCGCCTGCACGTGTACCGCTTCGGCCCACCCGGTCCCGTACAACTGCTCGCGTTGCACGGGCTGACCGGGCACGGCAAGCGCTGGGAAACGCTGGCCAGCGAACACCTGCCCGAAATCGCCTTTGCCGCACCCGATCTGATCGGGCACGGCAGGTCGTCATGGGCGGCACCATGGACGATCGAGGCCAACGTTGCCGCGCTGGCCGAGCTGCTCGAACATCAGGCCGACGACCCCGTCGTGGTGGTGGCGCATTCGTTCGGATGCGCGGTCGCGATGCACCTGGCCGCCACCCACCCCGGCCGAATCGCGGGACTGGTGTTACTCGACCCGGCCATCGGGTTGGACGGCGAGTGGATGCGTGAGATCGCCGACGCGATGCTGGCCTCCCCGGACTACTCCAACGCCGCCGAAGCCCGGGCGGCCAAAACCAATGGCTCGTGGGCGGATGTAGACCCTGCAGTGGTCGATGCCGAACTCGACGAACACCTCGTCGAGTTGCCGGGCGGGCGGTGCACCTGGCGGCTGAGCCTGCCCGCGATGATGGCCTACTGGAGCGAGCTGGCCCGCGAGATCATGTTGCCGCCCAAGAGAATTGGTACGACCCTTGTCCGGGCGGCGCGCACGTCGCCGTCGTATGTCACCGACCGACTGGTCGATGCACTGCACGAGCAGTTGGCCGCCGATTTTCGGCTTCTCACGTTCGACTGCGATCACATGGTGGCCGAGATCAAACCGGCCGAAGTCGCCGCACTGATCCGCGAACGGATGGGCTGACCGTGGCACCGGTGACCGACCACCAGGTCGAGCGGGTGCGCGAGCTGGTCGCCTCGATACCCGCCGGACGGGTATCGACATACGGCGACATCGCCGCTGCCGCAGAGCTTTCCAGCCCGCGTATTGTCGGATGGATCATGCGCACCGACTCGTCCGACCTGCCCTGGCATCGGGTGATCACCGCATCGGGACGGCCGGCCAGGCACCTGACCACCCGGCAGTTGGAACTGCTTCGCGCGGAGGGGGTTCTCGCCGTCGACGGCAAGATCGCGCTCAACGACGTCCGCTACGAGTTCCCGGATTAGCTTCCTGGTGAGCTTTCGTCGAGATCGACGCGGGCGCGGAAAAGTCCGAATGACTTGCGCGGTAATGTCGATCTCGGCGTCCAAATTACCCATTTGGCGTCGACCCTGCGGCCATCGGCGAGTCGACGAATTAATGACTCAGGATACTAGAGGACCAGTCGCACCAACGCGGCGGTGCGCGCCAGGCCAGGGAAGGCGGCAGCCGTCGAACGCGGATGCAACGCATGGACCGCGAGCCGGAACATCAACGCGCGCAACAACATCTGCGGCCACTCCGGAAGCGCGTTCCATCGGTCGATGAGGCCCTCGTCGGCCTCGCCCCACGACAACGCGTCGACGACGACCACTCCCGCCGCCCACGACGCGGGCCGCCAATACGGCGTGATGTCCGTGATGCCCGGGGCGGCGGCGCCCGCGAACAGGACCGTGCCGTAGAGATCGCCGTCGACCAGCTGGTTGGGGCTCTTGGTCGGGCGGCGCAGCCCGGCAAGCTGATTGATCAACTCGACCGACCGCTGCCCGTCCGCGGTGGGAGATGCCGAGCGGGCCGCCGCCGGCACCGACTGTAGCGGCCGATCTTCCCAGGCGGCACGGTCGGCGGCGATGAAGACGTCGACGTCGGCCCACGGCGCGGTGGGTCCCTGCGTCAGAAAACGCGGCCGTTCCAGCTTGCCGGTGGCCTCGTGTAGCCGCACCGCGGCCGACACCACCTCGTCGTGCCGCGGCTCGGGCTGGCCGGCCACGAAAGTGTCTGCTCGCCAACCGGAGACCACGTACCTTCCATCAGTCGAGCGGACCGGCCGGGCCAGCCGAACACCGTCGACGAACAGCGTCTCGCGCACCCGTGCCGACCACGCGGCGCGGGCGTTCTCGGCGACCATCGACAGCACCACTTCGCCGCACCGCCAGCCGCCCTCCCACGCAGCGCCCAGGGGTTCGGGCCGCACACCGCTCAAGCCGAACGCCGACAGCACGTGCTCCGGCGGCGGGTCGACACTCACGCGATTAGCCTAAACGGGCCCAGCGAAGTCCCGGGACTAGACACGAACTCGCAGTTTCGCGTGGCGGATCAGTACATCACCATGTCGGGCTGCATCTGCTGCGCCCAGGCCACGATGCCGCCCCGCAGGTGCACCGCGTCGGCAAACCCGGCGTTGCGGACTGCGATCAACGCCTCGGCTGACCGAACCCCCGTCTTGCAATACAGCACCGGCCTACGGTCGCGGGGCAGCCGGGACAGGCCCTCGCCGGAGCTGATCGACGAGTTCGGGATCAGCAAGGCGCCGTCGATATGGTTGATCTCCCACTCCGCGGGCTCACGCACGTCGATCAGCACGACCTTGTCGCCCGCCCCCAGCAAGTCGCTTAGCTCACCAGGGGTGATCGCTGCGTCGACGGCAGCCGGTCCGGCGGCGACTCCGCAGAATCGCTCGTAGTCGATCAGCCCGGTGATCGGCGGCGCGGCCGGATCTTTGCGGATCGCGATCGTGCGGTAGTTCATCGCCAAGGCGTCGTACAGCAGCAGTCGGCCCAGCAGCGGCTCACCGAGTCCGGTGATCAGCTTGATCGCCTCGGTGCCCATCACGGACGCGATCGAGGCGCACAGCACGCCCAGGACGCCGCCCTCGGCGCACGACGGCACCAGGCCCGGTGGGGGTGCTTCGGGGTACAGGTCGCGGTAGTTCAGGCCGCGGCCGCCGGGGGCGTCCTCCCAGAACACGGACACCTGACCTTCGAACCGGTAGATCGACCCCCAAACGTAGGGCTTGTGCGCCAACACCGCGGCGTCGTTGACCAGATACCGGGTGGCGAAGTTGTCGGTGCCGTCGAGGATCAGGTCGTAGTGCTCGAAGATCCCGACGGCGTTGCCCGCGGACAGCCGAACCTCGTGCAGGCGCACATCGACCAGCGGGTTCACCTCGGCGATCGAGTCGCGCGCGGACTGCGTCTTGGGCCGGCCGATGTCGGAGACGCCGTGGATGATCTGGCGTTGCAGGTTCGACTCCTCGACGACATCGTCGTCGACGATGCCGATCGTGCCGACGCCGGCTGCGGCCAGGTACAGCAGCGTGGGTGCGCCGAGGCCGCCTGCTCCGATCACCAGCACCCGCGCGTTCTTCAGCCGCTTCTGCCCGTCGACTCCAAGATCGGGGATGACGAGATGACGGCTGTAGCGAGCGACCTCGTCGCGGGTCAACTCGGCAGCCGGCTCAACTAGCGGCGGCAACACCCCACCGAGGCTAGGCCAGATGGCCCGGCTAGGCGATCGGATACGGCCAGGGGTTGAATCGGCAGGTCTTGCCGTCCGCCTTGACGTATTCCGGGTCGAACTTCGAGTTGTCGTCGTCGGACGTGGAGAACGTCTGCTGCATCATGATCGGAGCCAGAGCGCCCTGTTTGTCGCAGGGTTCGTGGCGCAGGTAGCCGATGGCGTGGCCGACCTCGTGGTTGATCAGGTATTGCCGGTAGGAACCCACGTCGCCCTGGAAGGACACCGCGCCGCGCACCCAGCGTGCCTCGTTGATGAAGACTCGCGGCTCGACCCCGGCCCCGTAAGACGGGTTGTAGCAGGACGTCTCGAGCGGGAACTCGTACCCGCAGCCTTCCCGAACGGTCATCGGCGAGCTCAGCGAAATGCGGATATCGGGTTTGTTTCGGCCATTCGCGTCGACCCTGACGAACGCGAACTGTGCGTCGTGGGTCCAGCTCTTCGGATTGGCCAGCGTCTGGTCGACCATTGCGGCGAACGCGTCGTCACCACCGAACGCGGTGGGATCCATGCCGTTTTCCACCTCGACGGTGTACTTGAAGACCTTCGCCGTACCTTGGCCGAACTGCGGTGTGACGCCCGGGACCATATGCCAGGACTTGGCGCCTGCGCCGGTGAACGGGCCGCCATTGGGCAGCATCCCGGTTGGCAGGCTGGCGTCGAACTGGGTCAGACCGCGGGGCGGGGCATCGACGATCACCGTGCCCACCGCGCCGATCTTCGGCGGCCCCTGAATCGGCTGCCCGGACGCGGGCGCGGACGCGCTGGTCCCGGTGACGGTCTGGTAGAGCACCACCCCGGTGACGGCAACCAGCACCGGCAGCGCGTACGCGCGCCAGCCGTAGGTCGACACGAACCGTCCCAGCCAGGTCTGTTTCCGGAAACGGTTCGTGTCCCGGTTCGACCGGACCCTTCCTTCGCCACCCCACGCCAACGGGTCCCGTTGGGCGCGCAGCGGTTCTCGCCAGTCGTCGCGAAGAACCGGTGTCCGGTTGCCCCCGCGCCGGTCGGGGTCGAAGGTCACTTTCCCAGGATGGCACAAACGCCGCTAGCTGGGACTCTCGGCGCGCCCGAACGCCCTCGTGAGACGCCGCCCTGCCGACATTCAAGCCGTGACTGGTGATCGAAAATGCGAGGCGGGTAGTAGTGTTCTTGCGATCAACAGCGCACTCGCAAACACCGGCGCTATGACAAGCAGATTGAGGAATGGATGAGCGATCTTGCCAACGCCGCCGGACGGAGTGGGGTGAAGCCCGGCACCTCTGCTCGGCGCGGCAACCGACTGCCTCGTGACGAGCGTCGGGGCCAATTGCTCATGGCTGCCAGCGACATTTTCGTCGACCGCGGCTACCACGCCGCCGGAATGGACGAGATCGCCGAGCGCGCCGGCGTCAGCAAACCCGTTCTTTACCAACACTTTTCGAGCAAATTGGAGCTGTACCTAGCGGTCTTGGCGCGCCATGTCGAGAATTTGGTGTCCGGCGTGCGCCAAGCCCTGCGAACCACCACCGACAACCGGCAACGGCTGCGGTCGGCCGTGCAGGCCTTCTTCGACTTCATCGAGCACGACGGCCAGGGCTACCGGTTGATCTTCGAGAACGACAACATCACCGAGCCTCAGGTTGCGGTACAGGTACGAGTCGCCACCGAGTCGTGCATCGACGCGGTCTTCGACCTGATCAGCGCCGACTCCGGGTTGGACCCGCACCGCGCCCGGATGATCGCCGTGGGTCTGGTCGGGGTCAGCGTCGACTGCGCCAGGTACTGGCTGGACTCTGATCGGCCGATCACCAAGGACGACGCCGTTGACGGCACCGTGCAGTTCGCCTGGGGCGGCCTGTCACACGTGCCGCTTACCCGCTCTTAGCGGCGACGCTTCCGATCCCGAAGCCGACGCGCCGCGAGTCCGCGGCGCCGATCTCGACGTAGGCGATCTTGGCCGAGTTGACCACGAAGCGGCGGCCCTTGTCGTCGGTCAGGGCGAGCACATCGGAGCTCTTGCCCAGCGCGGCGGTGACGAGTTCTTCGACCTCGCTGGGTGTTTGCGCGGTGTTGAAGACCAGCTCGCGCGGGCTGTCTGTGATACCGATCTTGACCTCCACGCCGGCCCCTTCCCGATCCTCGTTAGTCGATGCTTCGACAAGGCTAGTGGACGCCCGGTGAGTGCGCGGAAAGCCGGTCGCCGGCAAGGATTCGCGAGCGCCGGGGAAACCGGCCTCCGTTGGCAAATCGTGACCTGACACGCCTGCGCACTCGGCTTCGAGCAGGTGTCACACCGATACCATCTGCATCATCAGCACCACGGAATACCTGGGCCACGAGCTCCAGGACTACTCAGATGACGAGACCGTCGACGACATCTACGCCGACGGCGATGATGCACACCCCGAGGAGCGCTGGCGCCCGATCGCGGCGATCGCCGGCATCGTCTTCGTGCTCGCCGTCATCGCCACCGTCGTGATCGTCAACGGCGGCGACAGCGCGTCGACATCAGCCACCGTGGTGGTGCCACCAAGCCGTAGCGCGTCACCGCGGCCCAGCTTGGTGCCGGTCCTGCCGCCCGAGACGGTCACCACCGTCACGCCCCCTTCGCGTCAACCGAGCCCGACGGCCACCAGCACCACGCCGACGGAGACCCCGCCGCCCGTCGCTGTCCCGGCGGTGCCGCCGGACGTCGCCGAGCGCACCTTTGTTTATCGGGTCACCGGCACCAAGGGTCTTCTCGACCTGGTCACCGTCGTCTACACCGACGCGACGGGTGCGCCGCAGACCGACTTCAACGTGTCGCTGCCGTGGTCCAGGACCGTTGTGCTGAACCCGGGAGTCGGTGTCAGATCCGTCGTGGCGACGAGCCTGACCGGCCACCTCAACTGCTCGATCAGCGATGGCGTGGGTCAGAACGTGGCGATCTCGACGAGCAGCGCGATGATCGCGACCTGCAGCCGCTAGGCCAGGCCCAGCTCGCGCATCCGGTCATCGTGCAGGCGCTGAAGCCGTTCGAAGAAACCGGCCAATTGCGTCAACCCGTCGGTTCTCGACACCACCAGGTCGACCAGCTCGTCGTGTTCGGCCAGCACGTACTGGGCCTGGGTGATCGCTTCGCCCAGCAGACGCCGTGACCACAACGCCAGCCGGCTGCGCTGTCTGCCGCTCTTGGTCACCGCTGCGCGCACCTCGGCGATGACGAACTGCGAGTGTCCGGTCTCAGCCATCGTCGCGCGCACGACGTCGGCAACCTCGTCGGGCAGCCCGTCGGCGATCTGCAGATAGAAGTCGGCGGCCAGCGAATCACCGACGTAGGTCTTAACCAAAGCTTCCAGCCAGGTGCTCGGCGTGGTGAGCCGGTGGTAGCCGTCAAGGGCGGAGGCGTACTTCGAAATCGCCGGCACCACATCGACGCCGCGGCTCTCCAAGGTGTCGTGGAGCAACTCGTAGTGCCCCATCTCAGCTGCCGCCATGCTCGCCATCGAGATCCGGCCCCGCAGATCAGGCGCCATCCGCGCCTCTTCGGTGAGCCGGTAGAACGCCGCGACCTCGCCGTAGGCCAAGATCGCGAACAATTCGTTGACGCCGGGATGGTCCGCGGGCAGGCGTGGCGGAGGCGGATCAGCCAGCGTGTCGCCCGGCGAAAGCGGAGTCATGCCAACACTCTAGGTGCCATCCGTGGCGACCCGCTGCGCGCGGCAAAGCCGCGCTGGCGATCGCCACGGGGACCCACCAGCTACAATCAATCCGGGTGACGGCGGTAGATCCGTACCACCGCTGCCCTAGCAATGTGCGTGCACGCAGTTGGCCCGCCTCAGTAAGCGCAGGGCCCGCGAATCGGCAACGTATTCGACAGTCAACTGGTGCGCGCGTGACCGCAACGATTGACAAATCGAATACGAACCCGAAAGGCATACGTGCTTCACGCATGACTCCACTCATCACACCCAACCGAGCCGCAGCCGAGACCACCTTTGCCGACCTCGGTGTCCGCGACGAAATCGTCCAGGCACTGAAAGAGGAAGGCGTCGAACACCCCTTTGCCATCCAGGAATTGACGCTGCCGCTGGCACTCACCGGCGACGACCTGATCGGGCAAGCCCGCACCGGAATGGGCAAGACGTTCGCGTTCGGCGTGCCGCTGCTGCAGCGGATCACCACTGCGGGGCCCGATCGGCCCCTGTCCGGCATCCCCCGGGCACTGATCGTGGTGCCTACCCGCGAACTGTGCCTGCAGGTCTACGGTGACCTGTCCACCGCCGCCAAGTACCTGACCACCGACGACGAGCGAAAGCTGTCGGTGGTCTGCATCTACGGCGGCCGGCCATACGAGCCGCAGATCGAGGCGCTGCGCGCCGGCGCCGACGTCGTGGTCGGGACGCCCGGGCGGTTGCTCGACCTGGCCCAGCAGGGACACCTGCAGCTCGGCGGCCTGTCGGTGCTGGTGCTCGACGAGGCCGACGAGATGCTCGACCTGGGCTTCCTGCCCGACATCGAAAGAATTCTGCGCCAGATCCCCGACGAGCGGCAGGCGATGCTGTTCTCAGCGACCATGCCGGACCCGATCATCACGCTGGCCCGCACCTTCATGAACCAGCCCACCCACATCCGCGCCGAGGCGCCGCACTCCTCGGCCGTGCACGACCTGACCAAGCAGTACGCCTACCGCGCGCACGCGATGGACAAGGTCGAGCTGGTCAGCCGGGTGCTGCAGGCGCGCGGGCGCGGCGCGACGATGATCTTCACTCGCACCAAACGCACCGCCCAGAAGGTCGCCGACGAGCTGGCCGAACGCGGTTTCGCCGTCGGCGCCGTGCACGGCGACCTGGGTCAGATCGCCCGCGAGAAGGCGCTCAAGCAGTTCCGCACCGGCGCCATCGACGTGCTGGTCGCCACCGACGTGGCGGCCCGCGGGATCGACATCGACGACATCACCCACGTCATCAACTACCAGTGCCCGGACGACGAGAACACCTACGTGCACCGCATCGGCCGCACCGGCCGGGCCGGCAAGACCGGCATCGCGGTCACGCTGGTCGACTGGGACGAGCTGGCCCGCTGGACGATGATCGACAAGGCGCTCGGGCTGAACTGCCCGGACCCGGCTGAGACCTACTCCAACTCGCCGCACGTCTACATCGAGCTGGACATTCCGACCGACATCCAGGGCTCCATCGGGGCCCCGAAGAAATCGCCGGTCAAGCGCACGGCGTCGGGCGGCCGCAATGGCGAGTCGGGCGGCCGCAATGGCGAGTCGGGTGGTCGCAATGGCGAGTCGGGTGGTCGCAATGGCGACGAGCCCGCGCAGCAGCGCAACAGCAACCGGCAACGACGCCGCACCCGCGGCGGCCAGTCCGCGACGGGCCATGCCGATGCCAACGGCAACGCCGACACGGATGCGTCGACCCCCGCCGCGGATGCCGGGTCCGGCGATGGC
>NZ_JBAPRN010000376.1:0-1742 GCF_049281135.1 Mycobacterium sp.
CGGCCACACCACGCATCTATTCGGCTCATGTCCTGAAGTCAGCGAAGGACGCCGGCTATGAATTCGCCTCAATGGACGACGAGGACAATTTCGGAAAGGTGTTCCACCGACTCACATTTCGCGAGGCGATACAGCGCAACCTGCTGACCGATTACCAAGTCGCCATCATCGGCGTCGATAACGCAACCTACCGGGACTGGGCTGAAAAGGCCCGGTTCATCACCGTAGACGGCAAGGAAGTGAAAGACGCCCGCTCGGTGGCTGGAGAAATCGGGCTAGCCAAAGCGATGCGCCAGTACGACCTGCACCGAGTTATCACTTTCCACCGACTTGTCAAGGGCGCTAAGGAGTTTAAGGCTTCATTTCCGGATGTGATCGACTGGCTGCCAACACGCCAGCGGCCCAAGGGCAAGCTGTGGACGGATCATGTTGACGGCGCGATGTCTGCCGGAGAACGTCAGCGCAGGCTGCAACGTCTCGGCGATATTAATGATGGCGAGCACGCGGTAATTTCGAACGCACGTTGCCTCACCGAAGGGGTGGACGTACCCACCCTTGACGGCGTCGCTTTCATCGATCCGAAAAGATCAGAAATCGACATTGCGCAGGCCGTCGGTCGTGCCATACGGCTTGCTGACGACAAGACCATTGGCACCATCGTCATCCCTGTTTTCATCGATACCGACGATCCGAATCCCGATGTCGTCCTTGAAGACTCAGCATTTAAGCCCGTTTGGGACGTGCTGCTGGCACTCCGGGCGCACGATGAAGATTTGGCTCAACATTTTGATGAGCTGCGCCGTTCCCTCGGGCGCTTACCGTGTGGCAGCCGTGGCGCATTACGACTTCCGTCCAAAATTAAGGTGGACATCCCGGCGGTGTGTGGTGTCGAATTCGCCCGCGCCTTCGACCTGCGAATCATCGAGCAGACCACTGCTTCCTGGGAGTTCTGGTTCGGTCTCGTTGAACAGTTCGTCGAGAGCCACGGCAACGCCCGCGTATTGCAGTCCTACACGATCGATGGCTACCGACTCGGCGCGTGGGTGACCAAGCAGCGCGCAAAGTACGGCAAGGGCACTCTAGATCCCGACCGCCGGTCCCGGCTGGAAGGAGTACACCCAACCTGGACCTGGGATTGGCGGACCGACCAGTGGGAACAGGGTTTCAGTCAACTCCTGCAATACGTCGAGAGCCACGGCAACGCCCGCGTATTGCAGTCCTACAAGATCGCCGGCTACCGACTCGGCGCGTGGGTGACTAAGCAGCGCGGTATGCATGCGAAAGGCAACCTTGACGCCGACCGAGAACGACGACTCAAAGAGCTCCCTGGCTGGAGTTGGGACCCCGCAACCGATCAATGGGAGGAGGGCTTCAACAAGCTCCTCGCCTACGTTGACCAAAATGGTCATGCACGCGTGCCCGCCGTTTGCTCTTTAGACGGCTACCCGCTCGGCACTTGGGCGACGCTGCAACGTGTTAACCACAGAAGAGGCACGCCTGACGCAGACCGTGAACGACGACTCAAAGAGTTGCCCGGCTGGAGTTGGGAACCCGACGCTGACCGGTGGGAGGAGGTCTTCAGCAAGCTCCTCGCCTACGTTGATCAAAATGGCCACGCCCGCGTTCCGGCGTTCTACGAGTTCGATGGCTACGGGCTCGGCGCGTGGGTCACCCACCAGCGCGTCAGCCACAACAAAGGCAACCTTGACCCCGACCGCGAACGACGACTCAAAGAGCTGGCC
>NZ_JBAPRN010000377.1:0-11145 GCF_049281135.1 Mycobacterium sp.
GGGTCGCGTCGCTCACGAAGAGCGAGTTCAGCGACGAAATCTCACTGTCGACGATGTCGCTAAAGGTGTCCGCGGATGCGAGAGGTGCCAATGTCACCGCCGCGCCGACTGCGAAGCCCCCGAGCACAGCAATTTTACGCATGTTCATTGATTGCCTTTCAAAGATGTCAACCGACGGACCGGGCGTACCGTCGGAGGTCCCCCAGCACCCCTTAGAGCGAACCAGCGACCCCTGCTGGAAACCTGAGAGAACCATAACAACTTAGTCTGGGATGCGAAAGTCTTTTACTAAGAAACTTTTAATGCTCAGCCTTTGATACCAATGGGCCGGCGGCGCTTACCACGTCAAGCTCGTAAGCAGGACATATGTGTCACCACCCTCCCGCTGGAGGAACAACGCGCCGCGTAACACGGTGTCAAAACGGACACTTCTTTGGGTCCGTAGCTGAGAAAAATTTGAGTGCCTAGCGACGCTTAGCTGAGAGCGCGGCCTCAGACGAAGCGTCGGTTCGTCAAACTAGAAGTAAGCCTCCGAACTGAACAGACCAGTGGGGATGGATGCGCCCATGGATCTAGCCTCTGGCATCTAGAGCTGGGCAAACGCGGCGCTTGGCTACCGCCCGAGTCGCTCACCTATGCTGCGAAGATGGCGTCACAGTGGAAGACATTGCAGCGCCTGGCGGAAAATCTGGTGTTCGGCGAAGCACCGAGATTGATCCGGCAGCTGCAGAAGTCACCCACCCTTCAGGGGGCCATCAAGATCGGCCTGGATGTGCTGGCCGGCACGATAGAAGCACCGGCCGAGATCACCACCGGCCGGCCAGTCACCCGCAGCAGCGCGCCTACCGCGCATCGGGCCCGCAAGCTGGTCTATTCGCCCGATCTGGATGGTCGCGCCGATCCGGGCGAGGTGGTGTGGACCTGGGTGACGTACGAGGAAGACCCGACCCGCGGCAAGGACCGCCCAGTGCTGGTGGTCGGCCGCGACCACGCCACGCTGCTCGGCTTGATGCTGTCCAGTCAGGAAAGGCACGCCGCCGATCGGGACTGGGTCGGAATCGGTAGCGGTAGCTGGGATTATGACGGCAGACCCCGTTGGGTGCGGCTGGACCGGGTGCTTGACGTGCCTGAGGAAAGCATCCGCCGCGAGGGCGCGATTCTGGAGCGCGACGTCTTCGACGTCGTGGCCGCGCGGCTACGCCGCGACTACTCCTGGAGCTGAGTCAGCCCTGCGTGATGTAGGACTGCAGCTGCTCGTGCTCGCTTTCCAGCTCTTCCATCCGGGTCTTGACGACGTCGCCGATGCTGACGATCCCGATCAGCTTGCCGTCCTCGAGCACCGGCACGTGCCGGACCCGGTGCTCGGTCATCAGCAACGTGAGGCTGTCGACCGTGTCCGACTTCGTACAGGTCGAGACCACCGCGGTCATGATCTGCTCGACCGGCAATCCGAGCGTCGACGCTCCATGGGCGTGTAGCTGGCGCACGATGTCACGCTCGGAGACGATGCCCTTCACGCCGTCGGGCCCGACCACCACCATGGCGCCGATGTTGTGTTCGGCCAGCCCCGCGAGCAACTCCGTGACCGTCGCGTCGGGGTTGATCGTCACCACCGCGCCGCCTTTGCCGCGCAACACATCTGCAATCCGCATTGAGCCTCCCGCCGAGTGTGATCAGGTTCACACCAGGCTACGGCGATAACTGTCAGCGTGAAAGGAGCTGACGAAAATCGGGTGAACCACCAGGTCAGGCAGCCGCGGTCGACTCGCTGCGGCGTGTCGGCAGTCGTGCGCCTGCCACCAGCAGCCACACCAACGCCGCAACCCGTGCCACCGGCAGGGCCGGACCCAGCGGCTGCCAGGCCAGCACCAGCATCGTCAGCTCGCAGAGCGCCGCGATCGCTACCCCCACCCATGCCAGCGCCCGCGGCAGCAGCCGGTGGGCCAAGCCGGAAGTCGCAACGCCCGCGATGAGAACGCCAAGCGCCACCACGTGCGCAACGCCACCGACGAGGAAGGTCAGCAAGTACAGCGCGCGGACCAACGTGGTGTCCCCGGTGATCTCCGGTCGCGACAACATCCAGCCCAACAACCCCGTCAGGCTCAAGCTGCCGGCCGCCAAAATCCCGCCGGTCAACGCGATCGTCGGTCCCGCGCCGCTGTCACCGAGCCAGCGCAGCCGGGCACTGGCCGTCGCGGCATAGACGGCCAGCAGCACCGACGAGCCGAACACCGCGACCGCGATGATGCGCACCGCCAACGATTGGGTTTGCACGTAGTGCTGCACCGGACCTGTCGGCCCGTATGGCAACGGCATCAGCCCGCCGAGCCCGACACCGATCGCCAGGCCGCCGAAGAGCAGCGCGATGCACATCGCGGCGAGCACCACCAGCGACGGCCCATCGTGTCGCCGCGGATCAGCCATGCCGAAACGATAAGCCGGAAAGCTATGCCAATCGGGTGATTTCGACGACGACGTCGAGGTCGGTGGCGCCCTGCCCGTGGTAGATGCCCTTCAGCGGCGAGACGTCGGCGTAGTCCCGCCCGACGCCGACAGTGACGTACTGCTCGTTGATCTCGCTGTCGTTGGTGGGGTCGTGGTCCCACCAGCTTCCGGTCCAGGCCTGAATCCAGGCGTGGCTCTGGCCATCGACGGTCTCACCGATCACCGCGTCAGCGTCAGGATGGTGATAGCCAGACACGTACCGCGCGGGAATTCCCATGCTGCGCAACACCATCAGCGATAGATGAACGAAGTCCTGGCAGACGCCTTTGCCTTCACGCAACGCATCTGAACCCGACGTGTGCACTCCGGTGCTGCCTTTGACGTAATCCAATTCGCTGCGTACCCAGGCAGCTGCCGCGATGACGGCGTCCGCGGGATCATGTTCCTTGGCGATCCGCTTGCCAACGGCCGCAATGCGTTTGCTCACCGGCGTGTAATCGGTTGGACGCAGCAACTCGTCGTACCGATCAATCACCGCCTCTTGCGCCAGATCAGCCCAGGCCAGCTCCTCGGTGACCGGATCCGGCTGGTCCGTTTCGACGACTGACGCCGACGTCACGGTCAACTCGGTGTGCGGTGCGTGCAAGTCGAACGCCGTCACCGCGGTGCCCCAGTAGTCGACGTACCGGTAAGACCTTGTCGCAGGGACGGTCTCGACGCGGTTGAGCACGACGTTCTGCCGGGAGTCCGACCTCGGTGTGAGCCGGGCTTCGTTGTACGAGGCCGTCGCCGGCGACGGGTACGCATAGCCGGTCGCATGCAGAACACGTTGCCGCCACATCAGCTCTTCACCTTCTTGGCCGGCAGCGGATCGCGATGGCCGGCGTCAGACCAGGCAACCCACGGTACAGCGTGAAAGTACTGTGCCGCCAATGCTTCTCCGACGTCGAAACAGGATTTCTGCAAGCCGGCAAGTCGCATCTCCAGCGACTCGAGCAGAACCCCTGGCCGCACGAATTCAAGCTCGCTGCGCGCCCGTCCCAACAAGCGTTGAGCCTCGGAAACGGCGCCGACACGGCTGCCCCGGCTGTGCAGCAGTTCGTCGAGGCTGTGCTCGGCCAACTTCAGCGAGTAGAAAATCGACCGCGGGAAGAGGCGATCCAGCAGGATGAACTCGACCACCCGATTGGCGTCCAGCACACCGCGATAGGTACGCAGATAGGTGTCGTGCGCGCCCGCGGAGCGAAGCACCGTCACCCACGCCGGTGACACCGCGCTGTCGCCCACTCGCGACAGCAACATGCGCACGGTCATATCCACTCGCTCGATCGCGCGGCCCAGCACCATGAAGCGGTAACCGTCATCACGCGACAGCGTCGAGTCGGCAAGACCGGCGAACATCGCCGCGCGGCCCTCGATGAACGACAGAAACTCATGCGGGCCAAGACGTTTGGCGGCACGCTCGCGTTCGCCCAGTGCGTTGAAAGTGGTATTGAGGCACTCCCACGTCTCCGTGGATGTCACCTCGCGGGCCGACCTCGCGTTCTCCCTCGCGGCCGAGATGGCGTCGACGATCGAGGAGCCGTCACCGGGAGGGTTGTGGCTGAACGCCACCAGGTCGGTCAACGACCACACGTCCAGCTCAGTATCGGGAGCCTCAATTCCCAAGACCTGCAACAGCACTCGCGAAATGTGATCGGGGTCGACGCTGGAATCCTCCAGCAGCTGGTGCACCGTGACGTCGAGGATGCGTGCCGTGTCGTCGGCGCGCTCGACGTAGCGACCGATCCAGTAAAGCGCTTCGGCATTGCGGGCGAGCATCAGCGAATCACCGCCTGCTGTTGTTGCTGTTGTTGACTCGGCTTTTGTTCAACGACCGGCTGCGACTTCGGTTGTCTTTGCTGCTGGAACTGCTTCTGCGACTGCTGCGGCTTTTCACCGTCCGAATCGCCGTTGGTCGCCGCTTTGGGCAGCTTCTTCACCACCTCGGCGGCACCGAGCTCACGGTCGGCCCCCGACGTGCGCGACGCCAGTACCCAGGTGTCCTTGGATCCGCCGCCCTGGCTGGAGTTGACCACCCGTGACCCGTCGACCAGCGCCACCCGGGTCAGGCCACCGGGCAGCACCCACACATCGTCACCGTCGTTGACCGCGAAGGGCCGCAGGTCGACGTAGCGCGGGGTCAGCGTGTCGCCGATCTGCGTCGGGACGGTCGACAGCTGCATCATCGGCTGCGCGATCCAGCCTCGCGGGTCGTCACGAATGCTTTTGCTGATCGCGTTCAGCTCTTTGTTGGACGCTTCCGGACCGAAGACGATGCCGTAACCGCCTGAGCCCTCGACGGGTTTGATCACCAGTTCGTGGACTCGGTCGAGCACCTCTTCGCGCTCGTCGTCCATCCAGCACCGGAAGGTGTCGACGTTGGCGATCAGCGGCTTTTCGCCGAGGTAGTACTCGATGATGGTCGGAACGTAGGTGTAGACGAGTTTGTCGTCGCCCACCCCGTTGCCGATGGCGCTGGAGATCACCACGTTGCCCGCGCGGGCCGCGTTGAGTAGGCCGGCGACGCCCAGCACCGAATCGGGACGGAACTGCATCGGATCCAGGTAGATGTCGTCGATGCGCCGGTAGATGACGTCGACCTGCACCTCTCCTTCGGTGGTGCGCATGTAGACCTGGTTGTCCCGGCAGAACAGGTCGCGGCCTTCGACCAGCTCGACACCCATCTGGCGGGCGAGCAGCGAATGCTCGAAATACGCCGAGTTGTAGACGCCCGGCGTCAACACCACCACCGTTGGGTCGGCTTCGTTGGTGGCCGCGGAATTACGCAGCGCCCGCAGCAGGTGCGCTGCGTAATCGTCTACCGCGCGCACCCGGTGGCTGGCGAACAGGTTCGGGAAGACCCGCGCCATCGTCCGCCGGTTCTCCATCACATAAGACACTCCCGACGGCGACCGCAGGTTGTCCTCGAGGACCCGCCAGGTGCCCTTCTCGTCGCGGATCATGTCGATGCCAGCAACGTGGATGCGCACGCCGTTGGGGGGCATGATGCCGACAGCCTGGCGGTGGAAATGCTCGCAGGAGGTGATCAGCCGGCGCGGAATAACGCCGTCACGCAGGATCTCCTGGTCGCCGTAGATGTCGTCGAGGTATGCCTCGAGGGCCTTGACGCGCTGCGTGATGCCGCGCTCCAGTCGCGTCCATTCGGCGGCCGAGATGACTCGCGGGACCTGGTCCAGCGGGAACGGCCGCTCCTGACCGGACAGCGAGAACGTGATGCCTTGGTCGACGAAGGCCCGGCTCAGCGCCTCGGCGCGGTCGTCGAGGTCGGCGGAATCCGATGGCGCCAGCTCCCGATAGATGCCCTTATAGGGTCCGCGAACGTTTCCCTGCGCGTCGAACATCTCATCGAAGGCTTCCGCGTAGCAACCACCCGCGGTGTTATAGCCGTCAAAAATCTGTTCGTAGCGCGACTGCGGCTTGCTGCGCGGCTGCCGTTTGGTTTCTCCAGGCAAG
Source organism: Mycobacterium sp. (assembly GCF_049281135.1). Classification (GTDB taxonomy): domain Bacteria; phylum Actinomycetota; class Actinomycetes; order Mycobacteriales; family Mycobacteriaceae; genus Mycobacterium. The sequence continues at coordinate 5,962 of NZ_JBAPRN010000377.1, forward strand.
GTTCGAAGGGCCACTGTGCCATGCTGCATCAGATCTGCCTGCTCCGCAGGCCCATCGTCTTCGCTTTGGGTGAATGCACCGGGGACTGATACCCTAGGCAGTCGCCGCTCAAGCGCGAGATCGCGCTACGGCAAACCGTGACACCACAAGCCGCTGAGATTTACGAAGGAATTACGCGTGGCCAACATCAAGTCGCAGCAAAAGCGCAACCGCACCAACGAGCGCAACCGACTGCGCAATAAGTCGGTGAAGTCGTCGCTTCGCACGGCGGTGCGCCATTTCCGTGAGGCCGCTGAGGCGGGCGAGAAGGACAAGGCCGCCGAACTGCTGGTCTCCACCAGCCGCGAGCTCGACAAGGCAGCCAGCAAAGGTGTGATCCACAAGAACCAGGCCGCCAACAAGAAGTCAGCGCTGGCCCACGCCCTCCACAAGCTCGGTAGCTAGTCCGCGACGAGCTCGGCAACCTTTCTCACAGCTGCTTCCAGCGCATAGTCCGCGTCCGCGGCTGCGCCTTTTACATCGGCGTTCAGCGCGGCCACCAACCGCATCGCGGTAGCCACTGAGTCGCGCGACCATCGTCGCGCCTGCTTCTGCGCCTTCTGCACCCGCCACGGCGGCATTCCCAATTCGGCGGCCAGCCGGTAGGGGTCGCCCGAGAGCGACCCGACCCGCCCGATGCTGTGGATGGCCTCGGCCAGCGCGTCGGCCAGCACCACATGTGGCTCGCCGCGCAGCATCGCCCAGCGCAGCGCTTCGACGGCTCCCTCGACATCGCCGACCACGGCTTTGTCGGCGATATCGAAGCCTTTCACCTCGGCCCTGCCACTGTGATAGCGCCGCACCGCGGCGGCGTCGACGTGCCCGCCGGTGTCGGCCACCAATTGTGAACAGGCCGAAGCGAGTTCGCGTACGTCAGAACCGACCGCATCGAGCAGCGCCGCCAGCGCGTCGTCGTCGACCTTGACCTTCAGTGCGCGAAATTCCTTGCGAACGAAGTCCAAGCGTTCGCCGGCCTTGGTGATCCGCGCGCACGGATACACCTGTGCTCCCAGCGCGCGAATCTGATTCGCCAGCGCCTTGGCTCGGCCGCCACCCGAATGGACGACCACCACCTCGGTGCCTTGCGGGACATCCGCCGCGGCTTTGGCGATCAATTCGGCGGCTTCTTTGCCGGCTTCTCCGGCGGCTTCCAATACGACGACGCGCTCGTCGGCGAACAACGACGGGCTGAGCAGTTCGGCGAGCTCGTAAACACCGACGTCGCCGGCCCGCACCCGGTCCACCGGGACGTCGTCGGTGCCGGCGCGCCGACGTGCGGCGCGCAGCACGTCAGCGACGGCGCGCTCCACCAACAGCTCCTCATCCCCCAGTACGAGATGCAATGCCGAATCCTGCTGGCTCACCGGTTGATCGTGTCACGTCCGGCCGACAGCGCCGCCGGCCCCTGTCAGCACACCCGACAACGACCAGGCGAGCAGCGCGCAGGCTGCCAGCGCCAGGCCGGCCCGGAACCATCGCCACCGCCAGAGCAGCACGGTCAGCAGCCCTGCGGCGCCGACGGCCAGCACACCGGCGATCCCATCCGGTACCGGCACGCTTGCCGCAGGGATATCTGCGGCCCAATGCGCGATCCGCAGCAACCACCACAATTCGGGGCCGGTGAATCGGATTAGCAGTTGCGCCCCGGACGGCCAGAACAAGCACAGCGCGGCCGCGGCGGTGCCGAGCACGGTGATCGGCGCGATCAGCGCCGCGACCGCGAGATTGGCTGCCGCCGACACCAGGCTCACCCGCCCGGAGATGCCAGCGATCAGCGGCGCCGTCACCAACTGGGCGGCGCACGCCACGCAGACGGCGTCGGCCAGCGGTTTGGGCCAACCCGCTGCGACCAGACGGCGGGACCAGATCGGCGCGATGACCACCAGCGCGGCTGTCGCCACCACCGACAAAGCCAGGCCCACGTCGACCGCTAACTGCGGCGCGACCACCATCAACAACAGCACGGTGCCGGCCAACGCCGGAATCGCTTGCCGGCGCCGCGAGGACAGCACACCCACCAAAGCGATCGCGCCCATCACCGCCGCCCGCAACACGCTGGCGGTCGGCTGGACCACGATGACGAAGAGCACCAAGGCGATGCCGGCCAACGCCACCGCGGCCCGCGGGCCGATCAGCCGCGACGAAAACAGCACCGCCCCGCAGACGATCGTGACGTTCGCCCCGGACACCGCGGTCAGGTGCGTCAGACCGGCGGTGCGGAACTCTTGCCCGGTCACTGGGCTGACGGTCGACATGTCGCCAACGACTAACGCCGGCAGCATCGCCGCCTGGTCGGCGGGCAGCACGCGGCGAGCCGTGTCCGCGAACCCCGCACGGACCGCGTAGGCAGCGCGATGCACCGGCCCGGCGCGGCCCGTGGTCGGCCTATCGATCGCCGTGATCACGGCCACCGTCAGGTCGTGACGCGTGGGCGGGGTCATTCTGGCGCGAAACCGCATCGGCTGGCCGACCATGACCGCGCCGAAGTCGCGCGCGGGTGCAAAAACGACTGCGCGGCCATAAGTCTCGCTGCTCCCCAGTTGACGCAGCACAGCGCGGAACAGCAGCCGCCCGTGGCCGACTGGTATGGCGCTTTCGGTGGGCGTGACAGCCACCTCCATGCTGGTGCCGAATGCCGCGACGATCGGGTGGTGAGCGACTGCGTTGGCGCGCAACGCGATCGCGAACCCGAAACCCGCACCGACGATGCCCGCGGCAGCCAAGCCGATGCCGATCGTCCGCATCCGCGAACGCTGTGCGCCTGCACGCCACAGCAGCGCGCCGGACACACTGCCGGCCGCACACAGCGTCCCGACGATGTTCCCGATCGGCCACAAGATTCCCACGGCCGTCACCACCCAACTGGTCACCGCGGCCGGCACCAGACGCGCGTCCAGTCGCGCCGTCGTTGGGTCGGCGCTGGATGATTGCGCCACCTGCCTCAGACACGGACCAATGGGCGCAGCTTTTCCAGCCGCCCTGGACCGATGCCGTCGACCTTCCCCAGCTGGTCGACGCTGGTGAATTTTCCGTTGGCGTTCCGCCAGGCCACGATGGCGGCCGCCCGCACCGGCCCAACGCCGGGCAGAGTGTCCAACTGCTCCACGGTCGCCGTGTTCAGGTTGATCTGCGCGGTCGGGGCGCCCTTCGTTGGTCGAGACGTGGTGCTGGGTGTGCCCGGAGCCGCCGACCCAGGGCTCACCGAACTACCCAGAATCGCCGGCTGTCCTTTGACCGGCGACAGCCCCACCACGATCTGCTCACCGTCATCAACCTGCCGAGCCATGTTGAGCCCGACGGTGTCCGCGCCGTCGGTGATGCCACCGGCCGCCTTCAGCGCGTCGGCGATTCGCGCCCCGGGCGCCAGCGTGACGAGACCGGGCGTGTGCACCAGGCCGACCACGCTGACCACCACTGGCTGGTTGGGCCTGGTCGAAGGCCCAGGACTCGGGCTGCGGCTCGCCGTGGCCGCCATGTCAACCGGCGGAAGTTTGGCCGACATCACGGGTGCGGGCTGCTCACGCATCAGCGTGAAGACGGTGACCAGCACCGCGATCGCCGCGATGGCCGCCAGAGCGATGGCGCCCGCGCGGCCCGGGTCGGCACGCACTCGGGCCAGCCAGCCGCCGTCATGCTGTGTCGAACCGTCCGGGACCCAGCGTGGCAACAGGGAGTTCGGGTCGGTGTCGGCATCGTCGTTGTCGTCGGATTGCGCGACCGTGCTCGGCTGGGCACCGAGTCGGCGGTGCAATCGCTCGCCGGGCAGTTCTGTTCGCATGCGCCGACGGTAGGGCCGTCGCCCGTCGCCACGATGCCGTCGCGGCACTCGTCACGTGCCCGCTGTGGATCGGCCGTCGACTGTGCATGAACGATTCAGCGTCGAGCCGCCTGACTGGTTGGTTGGTCGGCCGGATAACGTGCAATGCAGGACCGTCTGATCCAGCTAGAGGAGACTGCCGTGCAACTGGCACTCACGAAGGACGAAGCCGCCTTCCGCGACGAGCTACGCGAGATTTATACGACGAAGATCCCCCCGGAAATCCGTGAGCGGACCCGCTCGGGCGAAGGCCTCGACCGCGACGACATCGCGACCAGCCACAAGATCCTCAACGAGCACGGACTGGCGGTGCCCAGCTGGCCCGTCGAATGGGGCGGCAAGGACTGGACGCCGGCGCAGCACCAGATCTGGCTGGACGAGATGCAGCTGGCCTCCGTGCCGGAGCCGCTGAACTTCAACGCGAAGATGGTCGGCCCCGTCATCGCCGAGTTCGGGTCGCAGGCGATCAAGGAGCGCTTTCTCCCGCCCACGGCTGCCCTGGACATCTGGTGGTGCCAAGGCTTCTCCGAGCCCGAAGCCGGTTCGGACTTGGCCTCGCTGCGCACCACTGCGCTGCGCGATGGCGACAGCTACGTGGTCAACGGGCAGAAGACGTGGACCACGCTCGGCCAATACGCCGACTGGATTTTCTGCCTGGTGCGCACCGATCCGCAGGCGCCCAAGAAGCAGGCCGGTATCTCGTTCTTGCTCATCGATTTGGACACCCCAGGCATCACTATGCGCCCGATCAAGTTGATCGACGGCAGCGTCGAGGTCAACGAAGTGTTCTTCGAGGACGTCCGGGCGCCCGCCGATCAGCTTGTCGGAGAAGAGAATCAGGGCTGGAGTTACGCCAAGTTCCTGCTGGGCAACGAGCGGACCGGTATCGCGCAGGTGGGCCGCACCAAGGTCAAGCTCGCTGACGTCAAGAAGCGTGCCGCCGAAAGCGGCCTGCTGGATGATCCGCTGTTTGCCGCCCGGGTTGCCGAAGCCGAAAACGACTTACTGGCATTGGAACTCACCCAAATGCGGGTCGCGTCCGGTTCCAAGGGCGGCAAGCCCAACCCCGCATCGTCCGTGCTCAAACTGCGCGGCAGCCAGTTGCAACAGATCGCAACGGAACTGCTCGTCGAGGTCGCCGGGCCGGACGCGCTGCCGTTCGAAGCCGGAGACGAGATCGCGTCTCCGTCATGGGCACAGGGCAGCGCCCCGCATTACCTGAACTACCGCAAAACGTCGATCTACGGCGGCAGCAACGAAGTTCAGCGCACCATCATCGCGTCGACCATTCTCGGCTTGTAAGGCAGGAATAGACATGGACTTTCAAC
>NZ_JBAPRN010000378.1:0-3411 GCF_049281135.1 Mycobacterium sp.
GACCAGACCCAGTTTTCATTGTCAGCTCGACTCAGTTCATCTAAGTCCAACAACACGTCCCACTCGGTGGCGTCGCTGCGGTAGCTGTCCAATGTGGTTCGCCGCCACAGCCCCCGCGGGTTGGTGGCATCGCGCCAGAAGTTGTACAGGTATTCGCCGCGGCGGCGCACGTATGGGATGCGGGCGTCGGTGTCGAGCACCTCGAGCGCCTCGGCGCGCATCCGCTCGAACTCCTCGCCGGCGAACTGGGCCACCGTCGGATCGTTGCGGGCGCGGACCCAGTTCAGCTGCTGCTCACCGAGGACGTCCTCGAGCCACAGGTACGGGTCGTTCGACTCGTTGGTCATGTGCGCGGCCATGGGGCCATTGTTACCGCGACGGTAGTGTGAGCTGTGTAACACCGTCGAACGACGAGGAGTGGCGACAAATGACCGTCTTCGCACGACCGGGCTCCACCGGGGCCCTGATGTCTTTTGAATCGCGGTACGACAACTTCATCGGTGGCGAATGGGTGGCGCCGGCCGCCGGCCGCTACTTCGAGAACCTGACGCCGGTCACCGGCCAGCCGTTCTGCGAGGTGGCGCGCTCGGACGCCGCGGATGTCGAGAAGGCGCTCGACGCCGCCCACGGCGCGGCCAAGGCCTGGGGCAAGAGCGCCCCCGCCGAGCGGGCCGCGATCTTGAACAAGATCGCTGACCGTATCGAAGCGAACAGGGAGTCGCTGGCCCTGGCCGAAGTCTGGGACAACGGCAAACCGATCCGCGAGACGCTGGCCGCCGACATCCCATTGTCCGTTGACCATTTCCGCTATTTCGCCAGCGCCATCAGGGCCCAGGAGGGCTCGCTGTCGCAGATCGACGACGACACCGTCGCCTACCACTTCCACGAGCCGCTGGGCGTGGTCGGGCAGATCATCCCGTGGAATTTCCCAATCCTGATGGCCACCTGGAAGCTGGCGCCCGCGCTGGCAGCCGGCAATACCGCGGTGCTCAAGCCGGCCGAGCAGACGCCGGCATCGGTGCTCTACCTGCTGTCGCTGATCGGCGATCTGCTGCCGCCCGGGGTGGTCAACGTCGTCAACGGGTTTGGCGCCGAAGCCGGCAAGCCCCTGGCGTCGAGCAATCGGATCGCCAAGGTTTCCTTCACCGGCGAGACCACCACCGGGCGACTGATCATGCAGTACGCCAGCCAGAACCTGATCCCGGTCACCCTCGAACTGGGCGGCAAGAGCCCCAACATCTTCTTCAACGATGTGATGGCCGCCCACGACGACTTCCAGGACAAGGCGCTGGAAGGGTTCACCATGTTCGCGCTCAACCAGGGCGAGGTGTGCACCTGCCCGTCACGCAGCCTGGTGCAGGCCGACATCTACGACGAATTCCTGGAGCTGGCGGCCATCCGCACCAAGGCGGTCCGGCAGGGCGATCCGCTGGACACCGAGACGATGGTCGGCTCGCAGGCGTCCAACGATCAGCTGGAAAAGGTGTTGTCCTACATCGAGATTGGCAAAGATGAAGGCGCGAGGATTCTGTGCGGTGGGGAACGCGCCGAGTTGGGCGGCGACCTCTCCGGTGGCTACTACGTGCAGCCAACCATCTTCGCCGGCACCAACAAGATGCGGATCTTCCAAGAGGAGATCTTCGGACCCGTGGTCTCGGTCGCGTCGTTCAAGGATTACGACGACGCCATCTCGATCGCCAACGACACCCTCTACGGCCTGGGCGCGGGAGTGTGGAGTCGCGACGGGAACACCGCCTACCGGGCCGGTCGCGACATCCAGGCCGGGCGGGTGTGGGTCAACTGCTACCACGTGTACCCCGCGCACGCCGCGTTCGGCGGCTACAAGCAGTCCGGGTTCGGCCGGGAAAACCACAAGATGATGCTCGACCACTACCAGCAGACCAAGAACCTGCTGGTGTCGTATTCGCAGAAAGCACAAGGATTCTTCTGATGGTGACCAGCCGGGTGGTCGTCACCGCCGACGCGGCCGCCCTGCTCGATCAGCTGCGAGACCAGCACGGCCCGTTGATGTTTCACCAGTCCGGCGGCTGCTGTGACGGGTCGTCGCCGATGTGCTACCCCGATGGGGAGTTCATCATCGGTGACCGCGACGTGTTGCTCGGTGTGCTCGACGTCGGAGCGGACGGGGTGCCGGTGTGGATCTCGGGGCCACAGTTCCAAGCGTGGAAACACACCCAGCTCGTCATCGATGTGGTGCCCGGCCGGGGCGGCGGGTTCAGCCTGGAAGCACCCGAGGGGATGCGATTTCTCTCACGTGGACGCGCGTTCAACGACGCCGAGAACGCCGAACTGGCTGCTACGGGGGTGATCACCGGCGCCGACTACGCGCGCGGCCAGCGGCTGCCGGAGCGCGCTCCGGTGGTGGCTGCCGCCGTCGACGCGTGCCCAGTACCCGCAGGGCGCGCCGCGCCGGTAAAGCCGTAGCGCGCGCCCGCGGCAGTATCGTTTAACCGTGATACCGCTGCCGCGGCCTTTGGTTTTGACTAGCGCGATGCTGCTTGGCGTTGCGACCGGGCTGCTCGGTGGCGCGGCGGCGCTGACCGTGGAGCACGCGCGCATGCGCCCCGATGTCGCCATTGCACTGGTGGTCGGATTCCCCAGCGCAGTCGGGCTGCTGGTGGTCCTGCTGGCCCGGCGCCGGTGGCTGACCGCGCTGGGTGCGTACATCCTGGCCTTGGCGCCTGGATGGTTCGGCGTGCTCGCCTTGGTCGAGGTCGTGACCCGTGGCTGACCACGAGCGCGTGGAGACTGAGTCGATGCCGCTGACCGAGCCGTACAAACCGGCCTTCGACACCGGCATTCACCAGAAAGTCGAGCCCGAACTCATCGAGCCGGAGCCACCGCCCCGGCGGCGTCGATGGTGGCACCGACGCTCGGATGTTGCCGAGAAGCCGGGGGTCGGCGGACTCACCCCGGGTGCGTACACCGACGCAGCGCCGTCCGAGGCGATTGCGGTGGCCGACCGGTACCAGTACGTCAGGTGGTGGCAGTTCGTCTTGATGCTGCTGGCGGTCTGGGTTCCCGCCGGCGCGATTGGTGCGGGCCTGTTCTATTGGTGGAGCCATGACGCCTCCAGGCACAAGACCGAGGTGGTTTTCGTCGTGCTGGCCTACGTCGTGGTGAGCACGGTCGTGGGTCTGATGCTGGCGATGGTGGCCGACCGGCCGCTGGTGTCGGCGCTGGCCATCGCGATGATCTCGGCGGCGTTCGCGTCCGTCGTCGCCGCGGCCCCGGTCTACGGCAAGTTCTATTGCCAACACAGCCAGCGACATTGCGCAGCGGGCGTCCTGCCGTACTGAGCACCCGAAGTAGGGCTGTGCAAGGCTGGCGGGGTGAGCGACACGCGCCGATCCGCGGCCCGCGGGCCGCGGGCTGATCGCCACCTCACCC
>NZ_JBAPRN010000379.1:0-2872 GCF_049281135.1 Mycobacterium sp.
AATTGAATATCACGCACCGTTGCCAGGTGCCGTCGGGCTGGACGGGTCCATCGCATCGGCTGGCGGAGAGTCCCCCGTACAGGCAGCCCGCGATGGCCGGCGGCGCCGAGCCAACTAGCCCGCCGACGACCAGCACAGCCGCCGGCCCCGCGAAGATGTAGTGCTTCATGGCCCCTTTTCCTCCACATCGCCGCCGGCAATGAAACTACTAGTTCTCGTCCGATCTGGGGGCCATTAGTCAGGTAATCGCGGTAGCGGCATGATGGGATCGGGATCGACGCTGAATCCCACAGGGGTTGACCTCGAGAAGGACCGGACGTGACGCGCCTGCTGATCGCTAACCGCGGTGAGATCGCGCTCCGAATCATCCGCACGGCAACCGAGTTGGAGCTCGACACGGTCGCCGTCTACGCCGAGGACGATGCCGACAGCCCGCACGTGCACGCGGCTGACGAAGCTATCGCTCTGCCCGGCGCCGGCCCGGCCGCATACCTCGACCACGCAGCGATCCTGGCGGCGGCCAAGGACTCCGGTGCCGAGCTGATCCATCCCGGTTACGGGTTCCTGAGCGAACACCCCGGTTTCGCCCAGGCATGTGCGGCAGCGGGATACACCTTCGTCGGGCCCGACGTCGCCGCGCTCGAACTGTTCGGGAACAAGTCGGCGGCCCGGCGTGCGGCCGCTGCGGCCGGCGTGCCGGTACTGCCGGCCACCGAAGGACCCAGCGACGTCGATGACATTCGCGCCTTCGCCGCCGCCCACGAGGGCGCGATCGTGATCAAGGCGCTTGCCGGCGGCGGCGGTCGCGGCATGCGAATAGTCCACAGCGCAGACCAGATTGACGACGCCTACCGGCAGTGCGCCGCAGAGGCGCAACTCGGCTTCGGCGATCCGGCGCTCTTTGCCGAGGCGCACCTGGCCCAGGCGCGGCATATCGAGGTGCAGATCGTCGCAACGCCGTCACGCGCGCTCGCGCTGGGTGACCGGGACTGCAGCATCCAGCGCCGCCACCAGAAGTTGGTCGAAATCGCACCGGCACAGGGTATTTCGCCAGCATTGCGTCGTGAGCTGCACCGGGCAGCGGCTCTGCTGTGTTCGCAGGCGGATTACCGTGGAATCGGCACGGTCGAGTTCCTGGTGACCGGTGAGCAGTTCGTCTTCCTCGAGGTCAACCCGCGGATCCAGGTGGAGCACACGGTGACCGAAGAAGTCACCGGCGTCGACCTGGTAGCCGTGCAGTTGAGAATCGCCCAGGGCGCGTCGTTGCACCAACTGGGATTGCCGGCCGGGATCGCCGCCGACGGCGGCGAAGTCGTCGGTGCGCTCGCCGCGGTTCGCGGTATCGCGATCCAGACGCGGGTCAACATGGAGACGATGGAGGCCGACGGGTCAGTCCTGCCCACCGCGGGCACCCTCACGCTGTTTTCGCCGCCCAGCGGACCCGGCGTGCGGGTCGACACCTTCGGGTGTCCCGGACTGACGCCGAGCCCACGCTATGACTCGCTGCTGGCCAAAGTGATCACCCGGGTACGCGGATCGTCGTTTTCCGCCGCGGTGCGCAAGGCGCAGACGGCGTTGGATGAATTCGGTATCGAAGGAATCCGTACCAACGCCGGATTTGTGCGGGAAGTGCTGTCGCACAGCCATGTTCGCTCCGGCCCGGTGACCACCGAATTTATCGACGACAACCTTTCCGCCTTCATCGTCGCTGCGCAGTCTCGCCGTCATGAACCCCGACTCGCACCGCTGGAACTGTATCCGGGTGAGGAAGTGCTGCGGGCGCAGCTGGCCGGCACCGTGATCGAGGTCGCGGCCGAAGGGGCCGAGTTCCCCGCAGGCGCGCCACTGGCAGTGCTCGAGGCCATGAAAATGCAACATGTGCTCACCGCGCCGGACGCGGTGCGCACGGTCCGGGCTTTGGTGACGTCCGGGCAGGTGGTCGGCACCGGAGACCCCGTGGTGGTCTTCACCCGCACCGGCGACAGCGCCGGCGCCGCAGATGTCTCCGCTCTCGACCTGGACCGAGACCGTGCCGACCTCGAGGAAGTCCGTCGCCGGCATCTGCTCACCCTCGATGAAGGTCGGCCGAAGGCGATTGCCAAGCGGCACAACCAGAATCGTCGCACCGCCCGCGAGAACATCGCCGACCTGGTCGACCCCGGAAGCTTCGTGGAATACGGCGCGCTCGCGGTCGCCGCGCAGCGCAGCCGGCGCTCGGAAGACGATCTGATCGCCAACACTCCAGCCGACGGATTGGTCGCGGGGGTGGCGAGAATCGGTGGCGTCGAGACCGCCGTGCTGTCGTATGACTACACCGTGCTCGCCGGCACGCAGGGTATGCGCAACCACGCCAAAACCGATCGGGTCTTCGAGCTGGCCGCCCGCAGAAAGCTGCCGGTGGTGTTGTTCGCCGAAGGCGGCGGTGGCCGGCCTGGCGACACCGATGTCGCGAGCATGGCCGGCCTCGACGTGCCAACCTTCCGCACGCTGGGCGCGCTCAGCGGCCGGGTGCCGCTGGTATCGATCGTGTCGGGACGTTGCTTCGCCGGCAACGCGGCGCTGGCCGGCACCTGTGACGTCATCATCGCGACTCCTGAGGCCAACATCGGCATGGGTGGTCCGGCGATGATCGAAGGCGGCGGCCTCGGCCAATACCGGCCGGAGGATATCGGGCCCATCGACGTGCAGCGGCGCAACGGGGTCGTCGGATTGACCGCCCGCGACGAGGAGCATGCGGTGTCGCTGGCCAAGCAGTACCTGTCCTATTTTCAGGGCAGGCTGTCCGACTGGGAGGCTCCCGATCCGCGCCGGGCACGACATGTCATACCGGAGAACCGGTTACGGGCCTACGACGTGCATCACGCGATCGACT
>NZ_JBAPRN010000380.1:0-8182 GCF_049281135.1 Mycobacterium sp.
GCTGCTGACCGCCGCGCCGGACCCGGAGCAGATGAAAGACCTCGACTTCCTGCTGGTCGTCGGCCACCTGTTCACGCTGATCGTGTACGGCCAGTTGATCCTCGAACAGGCCGATCTCATCGGTCTCGATGCCGACCTGGTCGACCAGATCTTCGAGGTCCAGATCCGCGACTTCTCCCAATACACCGTCGCGCTGCATGGCAAGTCCAGTTCAACTACCGCACAGCAGGATTGGGCGCTCGCCGCCGTGCGCAGGCCGGTGACCGACTCCGACCGGTTCGACCGGGTGTGGGAGAAGGTCCGGGCCTACGACGGTGCTTACGAGATGCGGCCCTAGCCGATGGGGCCGACCCGCTGTGCGCGGCCCCGCCGCGCTTGCGATCGGCCCTAGTGGGCCGTCGGGACGAACGGGACGTGGTCGGGTGCCGCGTGGCGTGCTGCCAGCACTGCGCGGGCGGGATCACCGATCGGAATCCGCAACGGTAGCTCGGGCTTTTCGGCGGCGTCGGCGATCTCGGTCGCAACCTGCTCGGGGGTGATCATCGCGGCACGCAGATCATCGTCGCCCGCGAGGCCGGCGTACGGGTCGTCGGCCAGTGTGTAGGCGGTCACGTTGTCGAGCGCGCCGGAACTCACCGCCCCCGGCTCGAGCAGCGCGGCCTGAACGCCGAACGGCGCCACCTCGATCGCGAGAGATTCCACCAGCGCTTCGAGCGCCCACTTGGTCGCGGCGTAGGCCGCTGCGTTCGGCAACGCCACGCGCCCGAGGACGCTGGACATGAACAGCAGCTTGCCTTCGCCGCGGGCCCGCATGCCCGGAAGTGCGCCCTGCGCGACGCGGATCGCGCCGACAGTGTTCAGGTCGAACAATCGCAGCAGTTCGGGCAGCGGTATGGCCTCCACCGCGGCATAGAAGATTTCGGCGGGGTTGACGACGACGATGTCGACATCACCCGCGGCCGCGAACGCGGCGGCCACGCTGGCGTCGTCGGTGACGTCGAGGGCCAGCCGTTGATCGAGGTCGAGGGCTTCAAGGGAACGGGGGTCGCGTGCGGTACCGATTACGCGGTGACCGCGCCGGATGAACTCCTCGGTGATGGCGCGACCGATCCCGCGGCCGGCTCCGGTGACGAGGACAGTTGACATGGCGTTGCGCTCCTAGCTGGTGGATTTCGTCGGACCTACGGTGTAAACCGATCGGTGTACCTTCTTGTTCCAAGGTGGCCGAGATTTTCGAGGACGTAAATGCCGACGCCGCGGGAGCCCGGGCATACGATCGGCAGATGCGTGGTGCCAAGATCCTGATCACCGGTCCGACCGGACAAGTTGCCAGTCCCATCGCCCAGGCCCTGGCAGCCGACAACGAGGTGTGGGGCATCGCCCGGTTCACCAACCCGGCGGCTCGCGAAGCTCTGGAAAAGTCGGGTATCCGGTGTGAGACGGTCAACCTGGCCGCCGGTGAGTTCGACGGCCTGCCTGCCGATTTCGACTACGTGCTGAACTTGGCGGTCGCCAAGAGTGGCGACTGGGACAAGGATCTCGGGGCCAACGCCGAGTCCGTCGGTCTGCTAATGGCGCACTGCCGCAACGCAAAAGCATTCCTGCACTGCTCGTCGGCCGCCGTCTACGACCCGCCGGACGACGAGCCGCGCACCGAGCACTCCGCGTTGGGCGACAACCACAAGCCGCTGTTCCCGACCTACTCCATCTCCAAGATCGCCGGCGAAGTCGTCGCGCGGACGATGGCACGGGCCCTCGATATCCCGACTGTCATCGCGCGGCTCAACGTCCCCTACGGCGACAACGGGGGATGGCCGTTCTATCACATGGAGATGATGTTGGCCGGCATCGCGATCCCGGTGCCCGCCGGAATTCCGGCCAGCTACAACCCAATTCACGAGGACGACATCATCGCGACGATCCCGAAGCTCCTCGCGGCGGCGTCGGTACCGGCGACCACGGTCAACTGGTGCGGCGACCAGACCGTCAGCCTGCAGGACTGGTGTCGCTACCTCGGTTCGCTGGTCGGCAAAGACCCGGTGTTCGAGGAGAGCGCGCAGGCGCTGCGCGGCAATCCCACCGATGTGGCGCGGATGCACGAACTGGTCGGCGCCAGTACGGTCGACTGGCAGGACGGACTCCGCCGGATGGCGGCGAAGTTCCATCCCGAACTAGTCGGCTAGTCCTGCTTGGCGATCAGCCTTTTCAGCGCCTCGCGATCGGGTGACAGCAGCTCGTCGATGCGTGCCTGGTTCACGTCGGCGACGATGATCTCGCCGACTTCCTGGTACACGTTGCTGAAGATGCCGTGCGACTTCATCTTTTCGGTCTGGTAGATGTTGTCCTCGGTCGGCGTCACGTAGTAGACGATCTCCGGCTTGAACCGGTGGATCAGCCACAGGTGGATGACGTCCATCAGCCTCTTCTGGCGCATCTTCTCGGCGAACGTGTTCTGGTCACGCACCGTGAGGATGTTGCGTCCGTGCCGGTCCTTGATCGGGTCGACGACCACGTTTGCCAGCGGCTCGTCGGCGTTGTCGCCGTAGATGCCGAGGTCGAGCACGTCGGAGCCGGCGCGCCGCGGGCGCAGCCGCACCGACAGCGTCTCGCCGATCTGGTAGTGGTCGCCCCACAACGCCAGCCACTCCTCCAGCAGCTTCTTCGGCACCTCGGTCTGCACCAGGTGCTGGCTCTGGGTTGATCCCTCGCCCATCGCCTTGGTCGTCGCCGTGCGACCGGACGATGCGGCCAGCGCGGCGTCGCTGCGCGGTCCGCCGACCAGCGTTTGCGGTGTGCGGTACGGCGATTCGACCAGGCGCATCTTGCGTTGCAGGCGAGCCAGCGCCAGCATGCCCTCCTGGCGCAGTGAGGTGGCGAACTCCTCGGACGCGACGCCGTCGATCTGGTGTCCGCCGTAGGTGATGAAGTTGAAGACGAAGCCCATCTTGCCGAGTTCCTCTGGGAACGCCCGCATCTCGTCGTCGGTCATGCCGGTAGTGTCCCAGTTGAACGACGGTGAGAGGTTGTAGGCTAGCATCTGATCCGGGAATTCAGCGTGGATCGCCTCGGCGAATTCCCGCGCGTCGACGAGATCGGCAGTCTTGGTCTCCATCCACAGGATGTCGGCGAATGGTGCCGCGGCAAGCGATTTGGCGATCGCATACGGGATGCCGCCGCGGATTTGGTAGTAGCCCTCCGGCGTCTTGGCCCGCTCGCTGTCCCAGCTGGGGTCCGCGCCGAGTTCGCGTGCCTTCGCGCTCGCGGTGTAGAACGGCGCCCGCTGGGCGAACTTCCGCCATTCCTCGACGCTCATGTCGCGCGATTCGCCCTCGCTCTCGGCGAATTCGAGAAGTTCCGCGACGGCCTCGCCGTAGGTCATCAGCCCGGCGTCGTTCTGCCAGGCGTCGACGAACTTCGACTCGACCTCGTCGAACACGGCGTCGATGGACTGCTGTGCGTGGTCGGGGGACGCGGCCGCCTGGGTGATCAGGTCCGCAATGCCGTGACGCTCGAGCCATGCATCGGCAGCGGCGTATTCGCCGGCGGGCAGGGCGTAGAGCATGTGCCCGTTGAGCTCTTTGAAGCCCGCGTCGTAGAAGCGCCGCACCATCGCCAGGAAGCAGGATTTGTACGACGGGATCTTGAGGTTGGTGGTGCCCAGCACGTACGGTTGGTCGCGCTCGTCGGCACGGCTGTCGAGCAGGTTGGCCGCCTCGGCGTCGGTGCGCGCGACGATGATGCCGGGCACCCGCATGATGTCGAGCTGGAAGCGTGCGGTGTTGAGGCGCTTGATCTGTTCGTCCGACGGCACCAGGACCTTGCCGCCTTGGTGGCCACACTTTTTGGTGCCCGGCCGCTGGTCCTCGATGTGGTAGCCGGGCACGCCCGCCTCGACGAACCGTTTGATCAGGTTGCGCACGTGCGGATCGCCGCCGTGGCCGGTGTCGGCGTCGGCGATGATGAACGGCCGATAATCGACAGCCGGGGTCCTTTCGCGCTGTTCCTCGCTCATCCGCAGCCGTAGGTACTGCTGGTTGCGGTCGGCGGTCAGCAGCGCCCGGACCAGGCCCGCGGCCTCGTCGGGCACCTGGCTGAGCGGATAGCTGGCCAGGTCGGGTCCCGGGTCCTCGCTGATCGAGCCCTTGGCCGAGGTCGCCCACCCGCCAAGGTAGATGCCCTCGATGCCCATCCGCTTCATCGCCACAGCCTGGCCGGGTGAGTACGGCCCGAACGTGGTGATGCTCTTGCGCTGAGCGAAGAGCTCGCGCAGCCGCGGGTAGAAGGCTTCGGCGGCCTCGCGGGCGACGATGTAATCGCTGGGGATCGTGCCGCGTTGCTCGACGACTTGCCGAGCGGAGAAGAGGCGGGTGATGCCGTCGAAGCGTGCACTGTCCTGATATTGCTGCGTTGCGGCTACGTCACGTTCAAAGGCGTTGTGCGAGTCCTGCTCGGACGGTGACTGCGTCTTTGCATCCGCCTCGATGGTGCTCATGTTCTCTGCGCTCCTCATCATCCCCGATATGCCTGATTAGGTGAGTCTATGGCGCATCGGGCATACCGCCGACGGGTTCCGGCTAAACCCTTCACCGCGGATTCGCGCCGGTCCGGGAGCGCGCAAGATAAATGTCGCGCAGGACATTTATCCGCCGATATCGGATAGTCGGCTCGGCTACACTCACCGAGCGCGGCGACGGGGCCGCGACTGAGGGGAGCGGCAATGAGTTCTCTGCGAGCGGCCCGCGCGCCGCATCCCCTGCCAGCGGCTTTGCCGCCGAGCCGCACCGTCGAGGTGCGCTCTGCCGACGGGACTCGCCTGCACACCGAGGTGTTCGGACCTGAGGACGGCTATCCGATCGTGCTCGCCCACGGCATCACCTGCGCAATCCGGGTCTGGGCCTATCAGATCGCCGAGTTGGCGGGCGATTTCCGGGTGATCGCGTTCGACCATCGCGGTCATGGACGTAGCGGCATCCCGCGCCGCGGCGGGTACAGCCTCAGCCATCTCGCCGCAGATGTCGATGCGGTGGTCGACGCCACGTTGAGGCCGGGTGAGCGTGCCGTCATCGCGGGGCATTCGATGGGCGGCATGGCGATCGCCGCCTGGTCGGATCGTTACCGGCACAAGGTCGAAGCGCGCGCAGATGCCGTCGCGCTGATCAACACCACCACCGGTGACCTGTTGCGTGAGGTGCGATTGTTGCCGGTGCCGGCACCGTTCGCGGCTGTGCGGGTGTTGGGTGGGCGTGCCCTGATCAACATTTTCGGTTCGTACCCGGTGCCACCCGCCGTGCGACGGGCCAGCCGGGAAATGATCTCGATGCTCGCGGTGGGCGCCGACGCCGACCGTGCCGTCGGATCACTGATCTTCGACCTGTTCAACTCCACCGCGCCGGCAGGCCGCGGAGGCTGCGGCAAGGCCCTCATCGAGGCGATGGGACGCCGCCATATCGACCTGGCCGGCCTGACGGTGCCCACGCTGGTGATCGGCAGCCAACGCGACCGGTTGACGCCGCTGGTGCAGTCGAGGCGAATCGCTGCTGCCGCACCGAATCTCGCCGGCCTGGTCGAGTTACCCGGCGGGCACTGCTCGATGCTGGAACGACCAGCTGAGGTCAACCTGGAACTGCGGACACTTGCCGAATCGATCGCCGGCAGCAGGCGCATCAGCTCATAAGCGCCCGGCGACTTCGGTGGCGGCCCGCTGACCGGAACGCACCGCCCCGTCCAGGAAGCCGGTCCACTCGTCGGCGGTCTCGGTGCCGGCCCAATGGATGGGCCCGACGGGTCGCCGCAGCAGCGGCCCATAGCGTGTCCATGAGCCTGGCGGCACCGCGGCCGTTGGCCCACCTGGCGCGAATTCCTCAGCACCCCAACGATGATCGACGTAGTCGATCGGCTTCAGGGCTTCATCGCCGAACAGTGCGGCGAAGCACTCGAGCGCACGTTGCCGACGCTGATCGGCGGGTAGCTCATCGAACGTACGGGCGTCCACAAAGCCGAGCAGGATCCCGGGCCCGTCGGGCTGCGGGCTGACGTCGAAGGTGATGAACACCGGACCCTCGTCCGAGAGCGCCTCACCGGAAAATCCAGCGCTGCGCCAGAACGGCGTCGGATAGGCGGCATAGGCCTTGCTGAGCCGGCCCTGCGGCCACTGCGCGGGCAGTTGCCGATGTTCGGCGGGCAGCGCGGGAGTGAATTCGATGATGTTCCAATGCTCCGGCGGGACTGCGACAACGACGTATCTGGCGTCCGCCGTGCCCTTTTCGCTGGCGACCGTTACGCGGCCGTCGTGGTAATCGATGCGCCGCACGGCGGCTTCCAGTACGACGTGGTGGCCGAGTTCGGCTGCCGCTGCGCCGGCGATCTGCTGCGTGCCGGCCGCGAAACGGTCTTGCTGCGCACCGTTTTCGACGTCGAGCATCCGATCCAGACCACCGGCCGCGCGGGCGTAACGAGCGGCGTGCAGCATCGACACGTCGTCGAGTTCGCATCCCCAGGTCACCCGCGCCATGATGGCCAGCAGGTCCCGGGTGGTGGCGCCGGCGCGCACCGATCGCAACCACTGACCTAATGACTGGCTGTCCAGCCGGGCGGCGCGCCGGGCAGTCCACGGCTCCGCCAGCGGAACAGTCCGGGCGATGCGTTCGAATTGCCAACGCACACGGGCGAGATCGATCAGACCGCCGAGCGAGAGGCGGGGGATTGTGCCGCTATAGGAGCGGACCGCGCCGCGCCACCGAATCAGGTTGGCGCCATCGTGGTAGGTCGGGACGGTCGGGATGCCGAGCTCGGCGGCGAGAGCCAGTACGGCGTCCTGCGTCGGGCCCACGAATGTGCCGCCCATGTCGACCGGGATGCCCGCGACGTGACCGGTGTACGAACGCCCGCCGACCCGGTCACGGCCCTCGAGTACCAGCACATCATGGCCGAGCCGGCTGAGCTCGCGGGCTGCGGCGAGGCCGGCGAAACCGGCACCCACCACGACGACATCTGCGGTCCAAGTCGCGTTAGGCATGCCCTTCAGTCAACCTCATCGATGCTGCGTAATGTCAGGGACCAACCGACACCACCCAATTCATTGTGAGGCGGCCCTCGTTGAAAGTCTTCACCGCTCTGTATGGCCTGGCCGACGCGGCTGAGCGCGCGCGGGAGCTTCGCGATGCCGGTGCCAGTGGAGTCGCCACCTTCGAGGGGCCGCACGATGTGTTCGCGCCGCTGACGTTGGCGGCGACCGTTCCCGACCTGAACCTGATGACCAATGTCGCGATCGCGTTCCCACGCAACCCGATTCATCTGGCGCACCAGGCCAACGACCATCAGTTGCTGAGCTCGGGACGATTCATCCTCGGCCTCGGAACTCAGGTCCGGGCTCAAATCGAAAAGCGGTTCGGCGTGGAGTTCGACAAACCGGTGGCCCGGATGACCGAGCTCATTGCGGCGCTGCGGGCGATCTTCGCGGCGTGGAACTCCGGTGAGCGGTTGGATTTTCGCGGCGACTACTACCGGCACACGTTGATGACGCCGACGTTCAATCCGGGCCCGAACCCGTATGGTCCGCCGCCGATCTACGTCGGCGCGCTCGGGCCTCGGCTGACCCGTGCCGTCGCACAGCACGCCGACGGTCTGCTGGTGATGCCGTTCGGCTCGAAACGGTTCCTGCACGAGCACACCATGCCCATGGTGCGCGAGGGCCTGGAAGTGTCCGGCCGTCATACCACCGACTTGGCCGTGCTGCCCGAAATCATTGTCTCAGCGGGCGAAACCGATGCTGAACGCGAACAGGCCGATGTGCGGACACGCGCGCTGCTGGCGTTCTACGGCTCGACACCGGCGTACCGCCCGGTGCTGGCGGCGCACGGCTGGCAGGATCTGCAGCCCGAATTGAACACGTTGTCCAAGCACGGCCGCTGGGAAGAGATGGGCGGGCTGATCGACGACGAGATGTTGCACACCATCGCCGCGTGTGGCACACCGGCTGACGTCGCACAGCACATCCGCGACCGAGTCGAGGGGATAGCCGAGACCGTGTGCCTCTATCAGGCGGCGCCGTTGAGCCTGTCGACCCTGTCCGCGATCGTCGACGAATTACGCTGAGAGACTTTACGGCGCAACCGTTAGCCAGTCCTTGAAGCCGGACGGGTCGTGGCGGCCCAGCGCGCCGTGCTCGTAGAGGCCCCAACCC
>NZ_JBAPRN010000381.1:0-1890 GCF_049281135.1 Mycobacterium sp.
CGAACCCACGGGCGTCGGCCTCCGATGAGACGACGAACGTGAAGTCCTTGTCCAGGAACACGCTCACCATCAGTGGCGACGCGTGATCGGGATCGATCGCACCGTCATCGACGAACTCGCGGATACCGACGCGTTCAACCACGACGTCGTGATACCGCTCGACCAACTCGGCCTCGTCGATCAGGTCGCCGGACTCGGTGTCATACCAGCCCGGTGTCGGGTCGTCCTCCCATTTGATCAGACCTGTGGTCCAAGCCAACTCGAGCACACCGGCGGCCGACAATTCGTTGTCGACCTCCATCTCGAAGCGAGTCCGTGACGAGCCGTACGGGCCGAGTTCGGCGCCGCCGACGATGACCACCAACTCGGATGGGTCGACGTCGAGGTCGGCCCACACCGGCGGCGGAGCCGGGCTGAAACCGCGTGGCGGCGAGGGCAGCGCGGCGATGGTCCCCTCGTCGGCGGCCTCGTCGTCGACCCCATCTTCTGCAGCTTTCGCCGCATGCTCCTCGCGGGCCTTGGCGGCCAGCTCAGCCATGTCCAACTCGACATCGCCGAGTCCGCCGGTGAAGTCCACCTTGATCGGCGAGGTAGCCGCGGCCGCCCTCGACTCGATGTCGCACAGCCCGAGCAGCATCTCGGCCATCTCGTCGGTGGAATACGTTGTGACGCCGGCTTCTTCGACAGCGCTGACGATCGCGTCGTTATGCCCCATCAGGCCGGTCCCGCGGGTCCAACCGATCAGCGCGTGCGCAAGGCTGACGCGCTGCGCCCACGACGACTCGGCTCCCCAGCGGGTCACCACCGCATCCAGTGCCGACTTGGCTTCGCCGTACGCGCCGTCACCGCCGAACATGCCGCGGTTGGGTGAGCCGGGCAGCACGACGTGCAGCCGCGAGGCGATGTCACGCTCGGCGCCGATCTTGGACAGGCCGCCGATCAGCCGCTGCACGGCCCACAGCAGCACCTTCATTTCCATCTCCGAGCGCGAGCCGGCCTCGGACAGGTCACCGACCACCCGCGGCGCCGCGAACGGGAACAGCAGGGTTGGCGTTTGCGCGTCCTTGATGTGAATCGACTGCGGCCCAAGGCTTTCGGACTGCTCGTTGCCGATCCATTCGGTCAGTGCGTCGATGTCGGAGTAGGACGCCATGTTGGCCGCCACCACCCACAGCGAAGCGCCGAATCGGGCATGGTCGCGGTAAAGATTCCGGTAGAACGCCAACCGCTCGTCATCGAGCTTCGACGTCGTCGCGACCACGGTGGCACCGCCGTCGAGCAACTTGCCGACCACCGACGCGGCGATCGAGCCCTTCGACGCACCGGTCACCACCGCGACTTCAGCGCTGTATCGCCCGGCATCCGGGTTCTCCGCGCCGGCAGCGATCCGGCCGTACAGCGATGCGTGGATCTGACGCCCGGCAGCCAGCGCCTTGCCCTGCCACCACGTCGCCTGGGTCGCCACCACATGGCCGGCGCCCTCGAACCGCTCCGACAGCCGCGCCCAATCGGCGTTGGCCTCGTCGTCGTCGATCAGCCACAGCTTGACCAGATCTTCACGGGCACTGGCCCATCGGTCGTCGAACACTACGGCTTTCTTGCCGTCGAACACTGGCGCCACCAACCGTGGCCAGTCGGCGCCGAGTTCGGTGGTGACCAGGTCGATCAGCTCGGCGTCGGTCGAGGCCGGCGGCACGCTGACCTGGTCGTCGAGCCCAAGTTGACCGAGTATCAGGCGGGCCGCCGAGGCGAGCACACCGTCGCGGCCGGTGATCTGTTCGGTGAATTCGCCCAGCGCGGCCGCATCGACGGTCGCGCCGCCGCCACCACCACCGGTCGACGGCAAGGCCACCGCGATTCCGCGGCGTGCGGCCACCGCCGTGACGGCGG
>NZ_JBAPRN010000382.1:0-8377 GCF_049281135.1 Mycobacterium sp.
GCCCACGGCCACCGCGCCGGCTTCGAACGCGCCGGCCCCTTCGAACGCGCCGGCTTCGTCGACCGCAGCGGCGCCGCCGGATGCTCCGTTGCTTCCCCCGATTCAGCCGGGGCCGCCGGATCCGCGGAAAGACCTCGCCGAGCGGATCGCCAAAGAACGCGAGTGGCGGCAGAGCACCAACAAGGGCGTGCAATTCCTGGCCCTGCAATACGAAGCCACCCGGTGCTTCCAGGAAGACATCCTGGCCGGCAACGACGATCCCGAGCTGCCGCTGGTGACCTGCGACACCCAGCACAAGCAGGCCTACCTGCTGGCGCCGTCGATCATCAGTGGCGATCAGATCGAGAACGCCAGCTCGGGGATGGACCAGCACAGCGGCGGCTACATCGTCGACCTGCAGTTCAGGAGCGGGGCGGCCAACACCTGGGCGGACTTCACCGCCGCCCACATCGGCACGCAAACCGCCTTCACGCTGGACTCACAGGTGGTCAGCGCGCCGCAGATCCGGGAGGCCATCCCCGGCGGCCGCACCCAGATCACTGGTGGAGACCCGCCGTTCACGGCGAGCTCTGCGCGTGAGCTCGCCAACGTACTCAAATATGGCTCGCTGCCGCTGTCGTTCGAGTCGTCGGAAGCCCAAACCGTCTCGGCGACACTGGGATTGACGTCGCTGCACGCGGGCCTGATCGCCGGCGCGATCGGACTGGGGCTCGTCCTGCTGTACTCGCTGCTGTACTACCGCGCCTTGGGACTGCTGACGGCTTTGTCGTTGGGTGCTTCTGGCGCAATGGTATTCGCGATCCTGGTGCTGCTTGGGCGATATATCAACTACACCCTGGACCTGGCCGGTATCGCAGGTCTGATCATCGGTATCGGCACGACCGCCGACTCATTCGTGGTGTTCTTCGAGCGCATCAAAGACGAGATCCGCGAAGGCAAATCGTTCCGGTCGGCGATTCCCCGCGGGTGGGGGCGCGCCCGCAAGACGATCTTGTCGGGTAACGCCGTCACGTTCCTGGCCGCCGCCGTGCTGTACTTCCTGGCCATCGGCCAGGTGAAGGGGTTCGCGTTCACCCTGGGTCTCACGACGGCGCTGGACACTCTCGTGGTCTTCCTGGTGACCTGGCCGCTGCTCTACCTGGCGGGCAACTCGAAGACGTTGGCAAAGCCGGCATACAACGGCCTGGGCGCGGTCCAGCAGATCGCGCGCGAGCGGCGGGCCGCGACCGCCGGGGCCTACTCGACGGGACGGGGGTAGCGAGATGGCGGACACGACCGGCACCGACGACACAACTGCCGTCGAAATCGGCACGGCCACCGCGAAAGCGGTCCGACAGAGCGGGGATGACACCGGCTCGTTGCCGCACCACGGCTTCTTCTCGCGCCTCTACACCGGTACTGGTGCGTTCGAGGTCATCGGTCGTCGTCGACTGTGGTACGGCATCAGCGGGGTGATCGTCGGGATCGCGATCGCCAGCATCCTGATCCGCGGATTCACCTTCGGCATCGACTTCAAGGGCGGCACCACGATGTCGTTTCAGCGCGGCGATGCGACCGTAAGCCAGGTCGAGCAGGTCTTCCGGGAGACGCTGGGCCACGATCCGGAATCCGTGGTCATCGTCGGTAGCGGCTCGTCGGCAACCGTGCAGATTCGGGCGGAGACGTTGCCCCAGGACAAGACCGAAAAGCTTCGCAACGCGCTGTTCGACAAGTACCACCCCAAGGGCGCCGACGGTCAGCCCAGCAAACTGGCCATTTCTGACTCGGCGGTGTCCTCGACGTGGGGCGGGCAGATCACCAAAAAGGCAGTCATCGCCCTGGTGGTGTTCCTGGTGCTGGTCAGCCTGTACATCACCGTTCGGTACGAGCGCTACATGGCGATCTCCGCGCTGACGACGATGGTGTTCGACCTGACCGTCACCGCCGGGATCTACTCGCTGGTGGGCTTCGAAGTCACGCCGGCCACCGTCATCGGCCTGCTGACGATTCTGGGTTTCTCGCTGTACGACACCGTGATCGTCTTCGACAAGGTCGAGGAGAACACCCACGCCTTCCAGCACACCGCCCGGCGCACCTTCGCCGAAGAGGCCAACCTGGCGGTCAACCAGACATTCATGCGGTCGATCAACACCAGCCTGATCTCGACGCTGCCTGTCATGGCGTTGATGGTGGTGGCCGTGTGGCTGCTGGGCGTGGGCACGCTGAAGGACCTGGCGCTTGTGCAGCTGGTCGGCATCGTCGTCGGCACCTACTCGTCGATCTTTTTCGCCACCCCGCTGCTGGTCACGCTGCGGGAGCGCACCGAGCTGGTCCGTACTCACACCCGCCGGGTGATCCGACGTCGCGGTCCGGAAGCAGGAAAGGCGCCGGACAAGGGTCGGACGCACGCCGAGTCGGACGACGAGGACGGGCCCACCGAGCCCGCGAGCGCATCGTTGGCGGCCACCGCTAAGGCAGCGCCGAGTAAGCCCGCCCCGGGCGCGCGACCCGTGCGCCAGTCCGCCGGCCGTCATGCGCGTCCGACCGGCAAGAATAAACGCTAGCCCGATGATTGCCTGGCGTCGGCGGGCAGCGGTCAGCTGGCTGGTGGTCATGCTTGCGGCGGCCGTGCCAGGCGCGTTGACGGGGTGCTCCGGAAGCGCCGCCGGCCAGATCGACTACGTCGTCGACGGCGCGCTGGACACCTACAACACCAATACGGTCGGCGGCGCCGCGTCGGCGGGTGCGCAGGCCTTCGCGCGCACGCTGACCGGATTCGGCTACCACGGCCCCGACGGCCAGGTCGTCGCCGACCACGACTTCGGCACGATCTCGATAGTCGGCGGTTCGCCGCTCGTGCTCGACTACCAGATCGCCGACAACGCGGTCTACTCCGACGGCAAGCCGGCCACCTGCGACGACCTGGTGTTGACGTGGGCGGCACAGTCCGGCCGGTTTCCCGGCTTCGACGCCGCCAGCCAGGCGGGCTACGTCGACATCACCTCGATCGACTGCCAACCGGGACAGAAGAAGGCGCGGGTGTCGTTCGCCCCTGACCGCAACATCGTCGACTACAACCAGCTGTTCACCGCGACCGCGATTCTGCCGTCGCACGTCATCGCCGAGGAGTTGGGCGTCGACGTGACCGGTGCGCTGCTCGGCAACAACCAACCGGTCATCGCACGCATCGCGCAGCTGTGGAACACCACCTGGAACCTCAAGGCGGGCACGGATTCGGGCGCGATCGCCAGGCACTTCCCGTCGTCGGGGCCGTACAAGATCGAATCGGTGCTGGACGGCGGCGCGGTGGTTCTCGTAGCCAACGAGCGCTGGCGGGGCGCCAAGCCGATGACCAAGCGGGTCACGGTGTGGCCGCAGAAAGCCGACATTCAGGACCGGGTCAACGCAAAGAGCGCAGATGTCGTCGACGTCGCGGCCGGCTCCTCGGGGGCGCTGGCCACACCCGACAATTACCGCCGCACCGATGCGCCGTCGGACGGCATCGAGCAGCTGATTTTCGCGCCGCGCGGACCGCTCGTGGACATCGCGGCCCGGCGCGCACTTGCCTCCTGCACTCCACGTGACGTGATAGCGCGGGACGCTGCGACGCCGATCTCGAACGCGCGGCTGCACACCACGGTCGACGACGCGATCGGTCAGGCCGAAAACGTCCCTGAGGCAGCCCAGTTCATCAAATCGAACCCCGATGCGGCGCGCGCGGCGCTGGCCGGCAAGCCGCTGGCGGTGAAGATCGGCTATCGGGGGCCCAACGCGCGACTGGCCGCCATCGTCGGTGCGATCGCCAAGGCCTGCGGCCCGGCCGGCATCACCGTCTCCGACGTCACCTCGGATTCGGTTGGCCCACAAGCGCTCAAGGACGGCGCCATCGACGTACTGCTGGCTAGCACCGGCGGCGCCACCGGGAGCGGATCGACGGGGTCGTCGGCCATCGACGCCTACGCCCTGCACACCGGCAACGGCAACAACTTGTCCGGCTACACCAATGGTCAGGTCGACGGCATCATCGCTGCGTTGGCGGTCTCCGCCGACCCCGCTGACCTGGTCCGGCTGCTGGCCGAGAGCGCGCCGGTGCTGTGGGCCGGAATGCCGACGTTGCCGCTGTATCGCCAGCAGCGCACCGTGCTGGCGTCGAAGAAGATGTATGCCGTCGGCGCCAATCCCAGCCGGTGGGGTGCCGGCTGGAACATGGACCGATGGGTCCTGGAGCGGTGAATGCGGCCGACCGCGCCTCGGCAGCCGATCTGATCACCTCGCTGACCCGCCAGGTCGCCGATTTCCCCACCGCGGGAATCCAGTTCAAGGACTTGACTCCGGTGTTCGCCGACCGACGCGGGCTGGCCGCGGTGACCGACGCCCTGGCCGGCGCCGCGTCCGGCGCTGACCTGATCGCGGGTATCGATGCGCGTGGGTTTCTGATCGGCGGAGCGGTCGCCACCCGGCTCGGCACCGGTGTGCTGGCGATCCGCAAGGGCGGAAAGCTGCCACCGCCGGTGCGCACCGAGCGTTACCAGCTCGAGTACGGCACCGCGAGCCTGGAACTTCCCGCCGACGGGATCGAATTGACCGGCCGCAGCGTTGTCATCGTGGACGACGTGCTGGCCACCGGTGGCACGCTGGAGGCGGCGCACCGGCTGCTCGAGCAGTCCGGCGCGCGGGTGACATGCGCGGCGGTGGTCGTCGAATTGGCCGGGCTGGGCGGCCGTGAGCTGGTCGCGCCGCTGCCGGTGCACAGCGTCGCGGTTCTCTAGCGCACTGCGCGACGGGCTATATCCTTGAGGCTCCGGAGGTGAGATTGAGTGGCGGACGATAAGGGCACGGCGGTTCAGCCGCCCACCGAGCCGCTGCGGCTCGCCGACCTACCCCCGTCCGCCGCGCCTGCAGCGAACGAGCCCGGGATCGGTCTGAAAGCTCCCACCAGTGCGTCGCGGCGCGTGCGCGCCCGGCTGGCGCGGCGGATGACCGCTCAGCGCAGCACGATCAGCCCGGTGCTCGAGCCGCTGGTCGCCGTGCACCGCGAGATCTACCCGAAGGCCGACCTGACGTTGTTGCAGCGGGCCTACGAAGTGGCCGAGCAGCGGCACGCGACCCAGCTACGGCATTCCGGCGACCCCTACATCACCCATCCGCTTGCGGTGGCCAACATTCTCGCCGAGCTGGGGATGGACACCACCACGCTGGTGGCCGCCCTGCTGCACGACACCGTCGAGGACACCGGTTACAGCCTGGAGGCTTTGTCGCAGGACTTCGGCGACGAGGTCGGCCACCTCGTCGACGGGGTGACCAAGCTGGACCGAGTGGTGCTGGGCAGCGCCGCCGAGGGCGAGACGATCCGCAAGATGATCACCGCGATGGCACGCGACCCGCGGGTGCTGGTGATCAAGGTGGCCGACCGGCTGCACAACATGCGGACCATGCGTTTCCTGCCGCCGGAGAAGCAGGCGCGCAAAGCCCGCGAAACACTGGAAGTCATTGCCCCGCTTGCACACCGGCTGGGTATGGCCACGGTCAAGTGGGAATTGGAGGATCTGTCGTTCGCGATCCTGCATCCCAAGAAGTACGAGGAGATCGTGCGATTGGTTGCCGGCCGGGCGCCCTCACGTGACACCTACCTGGCCAAGGTCCGCGCCGAGATCGTCGCGACGCTCACCGGGTCGAAGATCAACGCGGTGGTGGAGGGACGGCCCAAGCACTATTGGTCGATCTATCAGAAGATGATCGTCAAGGGCCGCGACTTCGACGACATCCACGACCTGGTGGGTATCCGGATTCTGTGCGACGAGACCCGGGACTGTTATGCCGCTGTCGGCGTGGTGCATTCGCTGTGGCAGCCCATGGCGGGACGGTTCAAGGACTACATCGCCCAGCCGCGCTACGGGGTGTACCAGTCGCTGCACACCACCGTCGTCGGGCCGGAGGGCAAACCGCTGGAGGTGCAGATCCGAACTAGCGACATGCACCGCACCGCGGAGTACGGCATCGCCGCGCATTGGCGTTACAAAGAAACCAAGGGCCGCAACGGCGTGCCGCATTTGCACGCCGCCGCCGAGATTGATGACATGGCGTGGATGCGTCAACTCCTCGACTGGCAGCGAGAGGCCGCCGACCCCGGTGAGTTCCTGGAATCGCTGCGTTACGACCTTGCGGTACAAGAGATCTTCGTGTTCACGCCGAAGGGAGACGTGATCACGCTGCCCGCCGGCTCCACCCCGGTGGACTTCGCCTACGCCGTGCACACCGAGGTGGGTCATCGCTGCATCGGCGCCAGGGTCAACGGGCGGCTGGTCGCGCTGGAGCGCAAGCTGGAAAACGGCGAAGTCGTCGAGGTCTTCACCTCGAAAGCCGCCACCGCAGGGCCGTCGCGGGACTGGCAGCAGTTCGTGGTGTCCCCGCGCGCCAAAACCAAGATTCGCCAGTGGTTTGCCAAGGAGCGCCGCGAGGAGGCACTCGAGACCGGCAAAGACGCGATCACCCGCGAAGTGCGTCGCGGCGGACTTCCGTTGCAGCGCTTGGTGAATGGTGGATCGATGGCCGCGCTGGCCAACGAGCTGCACTACGCCGACGTCTCGGCGCTGTACACCGCGGTCGGTGAGGGGCACGTCTCCGCCAAACATGTGGTGCAACGCCTGCTGGCCGAGCTCGGCGGCATCGACCAGGCCGAGGAGGATCTGGCCGAACGCTCGACACCGACGACCGTCCCGCGCCGTCCGCGCAGCGACGATGTCGGGGTGTCCGTGCCGGGCGCGCCGGGCGTTCTGAGCAAGTTGGCCAAGTGCTGCACGCCGGTACCCGGCGACGAGATCCTGGGTTTCGTCACCCGCGGCGGGGGAGTCAGCGTGCACCGCACCGACTGCACCAACGCCACCTCGCTGCAGCAGCAGGCCGAGCGGATCATCGAGGTGCACTGGGCGCCGTCACCGTCGTCGGTGTTCCTGGTGGCCATTCAGGTCGAGGCGCTCGACCGGCACCGGCTGCTGTCCGACGTGACACGGGTGCTGGCCGACGAGCGGGTGAACATCTTGTCGGCGTCGGTGACCACCTCTGCCGGTGACCGAGTGGCGATCAGCCGCTTCACTTTTGAGATGGGCGACCCCAAACATCTCGGGCACCTGCTCGACGTGGTCCGCAATGTCGAAGGCGTCTACGACGTCTACCGGGTGACGTCCGCGGCCTAGGCGGCCGAATATATGCCGTCAGAAACCGACCAGGTGGGCGTGGCCGGACAGCGAGCGCTGGTCATGGGTGCCAGCGGCAACGTCGGCGCCTGTGTCACCCGCCATCTGGTGGCCGGTGGCGCCGATGTTCGGGTTCTGCTGCGAAAGTCGAGCTCCACCAAAGGAATTGACGGCCTGGACGTCGAGCGGCGATACGGCGATCTTCTCGACACCGCGGATGTCGCCGCCGCCATGTCGGATCGTGACGTTGTCTACTACTGCGTTGTCGATACCCGGGCGGAGCTACGAGATCCCGCTCCACTGTTCAAGACCAATGTCGAAGCACTGCGTCATGTACTCGACGTGGCGGTGGGAGCGAACCTGCAGCGGTTCGTCTTTCTGAGCACCATCGGCACCATCGCCGTCGGTCCGAACGGTGAAACCGTCGACGAAGACACCCCGTTCAATTGGGCCGGTCAGGCCGGCAGTTACATCGAGTCGCGGCGCGCCGCCGAGCAGCTAGTGCTGTCCTACGTCGCCGATCGTGGGCTGCCCGCCGTGGTGACCAATGTGTCGAATCCCTACGGGCCGCCCGATTGGCAACCGCGCCAAGGGATGTTCGTGAAGCTCGCGGCGCAGGGAAAGCTGCCGTTATATGTTCGCGGCGTCGGGTCGGAGGTGGTCGGCATCGACGACGTCGCCGAGGCGCTGCTGTTGGCGGCGCAACGAGGACGAATCGGTGAGCGCTACATCATCTCTGAGCGCTACATGAGTCAGCGCGAACTGGTCAGCATCGCTGCGCAAGCGGTGGGCGCGCGGCCGCCCCGCTTGGGTATCCCGATGGCGGTGATGTACGGGCTTGGCTGGTTGTCCGACACCGTTGGTGCATTAGTGCGCCGGGACTTCCCGATGAGCAGACAGAGCGCCCGGCTGGTGGAACTGACCTCACCGGCCAGTCACGCCAAGGCCACTCGCGAACTCGGCTGGCATCCCACGCCGACCGAAGACTCCATTCGGCGGGCGGCCCGCAACTACCTCGAGCGCTCGGTCTAGCTCAGTCTCGACGCGCTGTGGTGATCGTGACTTCGTTGGCGGGCTTACCGTCGTCGCCGCCGCCGGCGACACCGCCTGCCGCGATCTTGTCGAGCACGGCGAGCCCCGCCGGGTTGATCGTGCCGAAAATGGTGTAGGCAGGCGGCAGTAGGGAATCGCGGTAGACCATGAAG